>NZ_JAGWCU010000001.1:0-417472 GCF_020657755.1 Clostridioides sp. ZZV15-6388
GTTTTTAATAGAAGATATTTAGAATATAGAAAGTTCATTTACTTAACTGAGAAAACTATAAAGCGTGTTATATTGAATATAAAATAGTATAATATATATTGTGTAAGATAATTAATATGAAAACATACAAATATAGAAAAAAGTTTGTTTAGAATTACAACTAATAGGTGTATTAATGTAATACTAATTTATTGGAGGTCTAAAAATGAAGTACATAGTAAAGAGAGATGGGACAAAAGAACTTTTTAGTAAAAGTAAGATTGAAGATGCTGTCTATAAGGCTAGTATAAATAGTGAAGGTGGAGTAGACAGAGATTTAGCATATGATATATCTAGAAAAATCGCTAATGATTATAATTCTATGGAGAAATGCTTATCTGTAGAAGAAATCCAAGATATAGTTGAAGTATTACTTATGGAATCAAATAGAAAAGATATAGCAAAACACTACATATTATATAGAGAAAGGCGTTCAGAAATAAGACATAAGGCTTGGGAGTTTGATGAATTACAAAAATCAATATGGAAAAATAAGTATAGACATAATGGAGAAAGTTTTGATGAATGGATAAAGAGAATTTCAAATAACAGTCCAAGGATATCAAAGTTAATAAGACAAAAGAGATTTTTATTTGCAGGTAGAATTTTAGCAAATAGAGGTTTACATAAAGAAGGTAAAAAAGTAACTTATTCTAATTGTTATGTGATAGAGCCACCAAAAGATAGTATAGAAGATATTTTTGACACTGCAAAAAAACTTGCTAGAACTTTTAGTTATGGTGGAGGGGTTGGAATTGATATTTCAAAATTAAGACCCAAAGGTGCAAAAGTAAATAATGCTGCAAAATATACAACTGGAGCAGTGTCTTTTATGGAACTTTATAGCATGACAACAGGTTTGATTGGTCAAAGAGGTAGAAGAGGAGCTCTTATGATTTCTATGGATGTAAATCATCCAGAAATAGAGGAATTTATAGATATAAAAACCGATTTGGAGAAGGTTACTAAAGCAAATATTTCTGTAAGAGTAACAGATGAGTTTATGCAAGCTGTAAAGGAAAAAAAACTGTATAATTGTACGTTTGAAGTTGAAACTACTGGAGAAAAAATAGTTAAGATAGTAAATGCATATGATTTGTTTAATAAGTTTGTTAAAAATAACTGGGATTATGCAGAACCAGGCATATTATTTTGGGATAAAATAAAAACATATAACCTTATGAGTGAAGATAAGGACTTTTGTTTTTCAGGGGTAAATCCTTGTGCAGAAGAGCCACTTCCAAGTGGAGGAAGCTGTTTGCTTGGCTCAATAAACTTATCAGAGTTTGTAATACAACCGTTTGGGGAACATGCTACCTTTGATATTAATAAGTTAAAATCTTGTGTTAGAGAAGCTGTGGTAGCTTTAAATGATGTATTGGATGAGGGATTAAATTTACATCCATTACAAGAACAAAGGGATAGTGTCTACAAATATAGACAGATAGGCTTAGGTGTAATGGGTATTGCTGACATGCTTATAAAGATGGGGATAAGATATGGTTCTGATAAATCTTTAGAATTGTGTGATTTAATTGGTAAAACTATGCTTAACGAAGCTGTAAAACAATCAGCTTTAATTGCTAAAGAATATGGGACATTTAGTGAGTATAAATATGAAAATATTTCTAAATCTAGATTTTTTATAGAAAACTTAAATGATGATACTAAAGAGATGGTTAAAAAGTATGGGCTTAGAAACTCACAACTCTTAACTATACCTCCTACAGGTTCTATATCTACAATGATAGGTATTAGTGGAGGAATAGAACCTATATTTAATCTTTCATATATAAGAAAAACTGAAAGCTTACATGATGAAGATGTGTACTATAAAGTATATACTCCAATAGTTAAAGAATATATGGATAAAAAAGGCATTACAGATGAAGAATGTTTACCAGATTTTTTTGTTACTGCTATGAATATAGGATATGAAGAAAGAATAAATATGCAAAAAGTATGGCAAAAGTATATTGATGCTTCTATATCATCTACAATAAATATACCTTTTGAAACTACAATTGAAGATGTTTTTAACATATATGTTATGGCATGGGAAGCTGGTCTTAAGGGAGTGACAATATTTAGAGATGGATGCAAAAGGAGTGGAATCTTAATAAATGAAAAAAAAGAAGAAAATAATAAAGAAAATAACAAAAAAGAAGATAATAAAAAAGAATCTTATAAAAATAATAAAGAAGAAAAAGATAATAAAGAAGAAAAATCCAAAGAATTAAAAAATAAAAATTTTGAAGAAGATGAAAAGTTTGTATGCCCTGAGTGTGGAAGTGAAGGAATTGCACACACAGGTGGATGTAGTATATGTTTAAAATGTGGATATAGTGGATGCAATTAAATTCTAAGTTAGTGGATTCTTAATATGTTTAAGACAATAATATTTTTACAGGTGAAAGATGAGGGGATAGTATGCAGAACAAAAGTGTGAGGGAGATTAAAGAAATAATTGAGACTTTAGAAGTTGAAAAGTATATGGAATATATAGAAATATTAAGAGTGGATGAAAGAAAATCTGTTCAAAGTCTGGCTATAAAGCTTGCCAAGAAGCTGGACAATATTAGAAAAGAAGCAGAAAGATTAGAAACTATAAATATGTTTGAAAATGAAGGATATAGTAAAGGCTATTTATATATTGGAGGAATTGATGAAGCTGGAAGAGGACCACTTGCAGGTCCTGTTGTGGCTTCAGTTGTAATGTTTAAGCAAAATACAAAAATAGAAGGCGTAAATGATTCTAAGAAACTAAGTGAAGCAAAAAGAGATGAGCTTTTTGAAGTAATAAAAAAAGAAGCATTAGATTATGGAATAGGGATAGTAAATAACGAAGAAATAGATGAATTTAACATATTAAATGCCACATATATGGCAATGAAAAAAGCAATAAATTATTTAAAACAAACACCAGATTATTTACTTGTTGATGCAGCGACAATACCAGGAATTGATATAGTTCAAAATCCAATTATAAAAGGAGATTCAAAATCTATATCAATAGCAGCAGCAAGTATATTGGCGAAGGTTACTAGGGATAGTATAATGTATCAATATGATAGAGTATATCCAGAATACGGATTTAAATCTCATAAGGGATATGGAACAAAAGAACACTATGAAGCTATTGAAAAACATGGGATAACTCCTATACATAGAAAAAGCTTCTTGAAAAATATACTGTAAACATAATGTGATATAATATATACGATATAAATTACTATAATTAATGGGGGATTAGAGATGGATTATAATGAACTATTAAAAAATGCTAGAGAAAATTTAAATGGAAGTTGTAAAGTTTGTAAAGTTTGTAATGGAGTTGTCTGTGCAGGTGAAGTACCTGGTATGGGAGGTAAAGGAAGTGGTTCTTCTTTTATAGAAAATAGTAAGAGCTTAGAAAAAGTAAAAGTAAATATGAGAGTAATACATGATGTTTCAAATCCTGATACATCTATAGAAATATTTGGTAAAAAAATGAGTTCTCCTATATTTGCAGCTCCAGTAACAGGAACTACTTTAAATATGGGTGGAAAAATAAATGAAAGAGATTACATAGAACCAGTAGTTGCAGGATGTGCCAATAGTGGTATCTATGCAATGGTTGGAGATACAGCAGTAGATGCATTTTTAATGGAAAATTTAGATGTAGTTAAAAAGTATAATGGTGCTGGAATTGTATTTATTAAACCTTGGGACAATGAAAATATTATAAAAAAGATAAGACTAGCTGAAGAAGCTGGAGCGTTTGCAGTTGGAGTTGATATAGATGCTTGTGGTTTAGTAACTTTATCGCTACATGGAAAACCAGTGCTTCCTAAAAACATTGAGCAAATAAAAGAATTAGTTAAATCTACTAAATTACCATTTATATTAAAGGGAATAATGACTGTAGAAGATGCATTAATGGCAGTTGAAGCAGGTGTAGATGCAATAGTTGTATCAAATCATGGAGGAAGAGTACTAGACTGTACACCAGGAGCATGTGAAGTTTTACCAAAGATTGCTGAGGCTGTTAAAGGTAAAGTTACAATACTTGCAGATGGTGGAGTTAGAACAGGATTGGATGTATTAAAAATGATAGGTCTAGGGGCAGATGCAGTATTAATAGGAAGACCTTTTGTAACAGCTTCATTTGGTGGAGCAACTGATGGTGTAGAAACTTATGTAAATAAACTTCAATCAGAATTAAGTGGTTCTATGATATTAACTGGATGTCAAACTATAAAAGATATTGATGGAAAAGTTATATACAAATAAATTTTTATACAAAAAAGAGGAAAAATCATTTTAATGTAGAATAATTGTACAAAGGGGGAATTTATATGAGTAAAAAAGCTTATGAAGAAGCCTTAGTAGAATTGGAAAAATTTATTGATGAAAGAAAACAAATAGTTAAAAGTGCGGAGGAATGTATTGATAAGTACATAGTTGACAGAACGCTACCTTTTGATTACAAAGATAAATGTGTGGAATGGCAACAAGAGTTACTTGACACTCTAGAAGCACAGATTTTAGAAGCAAATGAATTAAATGTATTATTAAAAGAAAAAAAGGAACTTGAGGAAGATTAGGTTTTGTTGACCAAGTGTAAATCAGTAATATGATTTACACTTGGTTTTTTTAGGAAATCTAAGTTAAAGTATGGTAATAAATATGATTAATCTAAAAAATAAAACCAGTCTTCAAGACTGGTTTAATTATTACTTTTCGGATTTAGAATATGTTTTTTCATTTCTTCCAATACGATTGTATAAGATTTACATTGAGCAGCAGCTAATTCCGACAAAGCAAATCTCTGAGCTTTATTTAGAAAGTCCTTATCTGTACTACATAATTGTTTTGAACAATCTTGTATCATAAGCATCTTAATTAATTTTACAATCTCAAAGACATCTCCTGAATGAAATTTATCATGGTATAATTTAAGCCGTTGCTTTCTATCAAAAATCCATATACCATCTATTTTATCAATTGATTGGATAAAATTATCAACTTCATTTTCGTTCATAATTGGACGTACACCAATCTTGTCAGCATTCAAAACGGGAATCGAAATTTTAAGAGTGCTATTGAAAATGACAGTTAATTCATAGTATTTCTGCATATGTTTATTTATTTCCTTTGTTACAATATCACTTACATAACAGGCTCCTTCTTTTGGATACATCACACTTTCACCAATATTATACATATGTTAGTTATACCTCCAAACTGAATTTTAGATATTGCAATTGGGGTACAATGCTTTAATTATCTAATAATTAATATTATATCATAAAACTATTGACAAGTCAAAGGTATTAATATATAATAATAAGTTTATCATCAAAGATAGATAAAACTGACTATAAAAATATAATATAAAATGATTTAAAATATTGAAATATTATGTTAGTATTGTATAAAATTATAGACTAACTATATTTAGTAATTATTAGTTTTTTGCAAAATCTCTTAATTTAAAACTTCCAGCTGTTACAAATACTATTCCAATAAGTATTAGAACGATTACATTTATTAAGATACTATCATTGATTCTAAGGGCATTTATAGTCCAGTAAAAAGGTGTAAGCTTTGATAGATTAGTCATAAATGATAATTCACTCATTGATGGTATCAGACTAGATATAGATATAGCTAAACCTATTAAAGAATAAAATGTAGTTACAAGGCTTATAGAACTTTCATTTTTAAATACTCTAGCTATCCAAAATACAAATCCAGTGGAAACAAAACTATTTGCTAGTACAATCATTAATATGTTTGGGGTTAATTTAAAATCCCCAACAAATGTAAGGCATCCAAGTATTACAGTGTATAAAATTGCTTGAATAAAAAATAACCCTAAGAGTATACTAAAAATTATTTTTATATCTTTATGTTTTGTAGAAATAAGTCTCCTTAAAACATTTGATTTTTTTAATGTAAATAAGTCAGAGGCAAGATACGCTGCGTTAATATACATAAAATAACATATTAAGAAAACTGTTAAAAATGAATCTGTGTTTTTATCAGGCTTATTATCAACTATACTTGTTTTAGTTAATTTTTCATCCATATTTTTATCTATTTTTGATTTTAAAGAATTATTGATAAAAGATTCTATTTCTGATTCTGCCCAAAGACTACCACCACCATTTTCAGTTTTGAAACATTTAACAGCAGGTCGTTTTAAGTTATCTATGTCAGTTGAAAAGTTTTTGCCCAAAACAAATACTGCAGAAACTTTATTATTTTTTAGTAAGTTCATAGCCTTATCTTCTTCATTTAATCTAAATGTGTTTTCCTTTAGCTTTGAATTATTTATCAATTTATGTTCATATTTTCCTGAAGAGTTAGAGACAACTGCTACTGGAGAAAAATACATTGATTGATTGTCTGATTTACTAGAAAAAAGGTTAAGAGAAACAATTAATATAATAGGAATCATGACCATACTAGCTAAAAGAGAAGGATTTTTTATATATCTTTTTATATTTGCAAGAATTAGTCTAATCATTATTAAATCTCCCTCCATTTATATTTTTCTTTTACAATAGAGAGTATAATCAATATTGTAGAAATAATTAAGCATGTTACAATTAAATTACTTATTGAATTTAAAGTCTTGAAACTTTCATAATCACTATACAGAGTTCCTATTAAATAAGTTGGAGATAAACTTACAAACTTACTAAAAGCTTCACTTACCATGTTAAAAATACCTCCAAAAATTGTTTGTAAGAAAAGTAATATATAGACTATGAATGTACCATATTTTTTACTAAAAAAACTAGTTACAAAAGTAGATATAGAAGTCATAAAATATGACGATATAGCACATATTAAGGTTAATGTGGTAAGATTACCTTTAAATGTTATTCCAAGTATCCTAAAGAATAAAACATATAATAATAGAAATATAAATGAATAAATCCATAAACCTACAAAGTCGTAAATTAAAAACTGTACTCTAGTTATAGGCATAGAATAAAGTCTTTTTGAAAGCCCTTTTGATTCACCTATATAATTTGATAAAATATTATTCATTATAAAAATTATTACAAGGAATCCTAATGAAACTAAAGCAAAGTATTCATATGAGTTTTGTTCAGTATCACTTTTTATTATAGAATTGGCAATAGAACTCTTATTAAACAACTTAGAAAACTCTTCTGAACTTAGTTTTTGAGAATTATTTAAATATAATTTTTCATGATAAGTATTTAATATATTTTGAAGTAGTACTGCTATGTCATCTCTAGTTCCAAGTTTTTCTATACTTAAAGTATTTGATTTTTCCTTTAAAATATTGTTTTCGTATCCTTTAGGTATTGTAAGTTTTAAATCTGCATCAGAATAATCTTTCTGTATTTTTAATACAGAAGATAAATCATCTTTTAAATAATTTGTCAAATTATTTGATAATTTGGAGTTATCTTTATCATATACAACAATTGACATAGGTTCTGTTTTTATAGGATTTTGAAACATATCTTCTGTTACCATTCCAAGGAACCCAGCTAAAAGTAGAGGTAGAGCTAAGAAATATATCAAATTAAGCATGAATGAGCTTTTCAGACCTTTTAACATAGTTTTTACACTTATATATAATTTCATAAAATCACCCCCATTAGTCTCTTAAATTTTTACCTGTTAGATTTAAGAATACATCTTCTAAACTAGGTTCTTCATAAGAGATACGTATTACTTTTGAATTGTTTTTGTCAACAGCAGAAAGTACATCTGTTAACTGAAAGTTTTTATCTACATCTAATGTTACTACTGAAGTATTTTCTAAAACAGATATAACACCTTTAATATTTTTTAAATTAAATATAAGTTGAGCATTTATATTTTTTATTTCCATAATTAATTTTGTATTTGTAGATACTATTGATTTTAGGTAATTATTATCCCCAAAAGCAACTTCTTTACCTTCATCCATAATAAAGATTTTAGAACAAAGATGTTCAACCTCTTCCATATAATGAGATGTATATATAATAGTAGTTTTTTGCTTTTCAGATATATCTTTTATAAAATTAAAAATGTGATTTCTTGATTGAGGGTCAACACCTACAGTTGGTTCATCTAATATTAATATTTTAGGATGATTTAAAAGTGCTATCCCAATATTTAATCTTCTTTGCATACCACCAGATAATTTTTTCACTTTTTTCTTTTTAACTTCAGCTAGACCTGTAACTTCCAAGGCTTCATTGATTCTCTCTTGAAGCAACTTACCCTTTAATCCATAAAAAGCTCCAAAGTATTCTAAGTTATCAAAAGGAGTTAGTGTTTCCATAACTGCTAACTCTTGTGGAACTAATCCTATTATGGATTTTGCACTCATAGGATTTGCTGACAAATCTACACCATTTATTTGAATATTACCGCTATTTGGTAAAGTAAGATTGGTAATTATATTTATAAGTGTAGATTTTCCAGCACCATTTGGGCCAATAAGCCCAAATATTTCCCCCTCTTTAACAGAAAAACTAATGTTATCAAGTGCTAACTTATCATTAAATCTTTTTGTTATATTATTTACTTTAACTATATCCATAAAAATCCCTCCCAAAATGTTTTTGTGTAATTTAAAAATCTATAATATTATAATAAAGAATTATTAGGTGTATTTCTATTACTATAAGTCACTAAAAAAAGTGACTTAAGTCACTTTATAGTTTTAGCTTTATTATAAGTTAAGTTTTTGAAAATTTTGTTTATAGTTTAGACTTTCTATTGACATACTATATTACAATTTTATTTTTGAAAGCAAATATAGCCAATTGAGTCCTATCTCTAAGCTCCAATTTACCTAAAATATTAGTTATATTATTTTTTATGGTACCCTCAGATAAAAATAATTCTTGACTTATTTCTTTATTACTAAGTCCATGTGCAATTAATTTAATTATGGATATTTCTTTTTCAGTTAAATTATATATATTAGAAATATGCTCATGTTCAACAGTTTTTTCAGCTGACATGATTTTTTCAGCTACATTTTTGTCAAGTACAATATTGCCAAAAAATGAAGAGCGTATCCCCTCATGCAATACTTCATCAGAGCTGTCTTTTAAAAGGTAACCTGAAGCTCCAAACTTCATTGCATCTTTTATATACTCATCATCATTAAAGGTAGTTAAAATTAATAGTGCTATTGACTCATCATATTCTTTTATAAGTCTTGTACCTAAAACACCATCACAAATATTCATTCTAATGTCCATAAGAACAACATCTACATCATTTGACTTACAAAATTCTAAAGCCTCATATCCATTAGAGGCATCTCCAATTATCTCCAAATCATCATAAGATGACAATATAATCTTAAGACCTTTCCTAATTAATTTTTCATCATCAACTATAAGAACTTTGATTTTACTCAAAAAAATCACCCCCTAAAAATTTGGGAAAAGAAGCTCTAATTGTAAATCCATCATTGTGATTATCAAATTCAACTTTTCCATTTAGTTCATATATTCTTTCGCTAATACTGTTAATTCCATTTCCTTTTTTTATATTTTCACATCCTATACCATTATCACTAATCGTAATTATAAGATTTGAAGGATTAAATGTTATAAAAATTTTGATTTCACTTGCTTTTCCATGTCTTGATGCATTGGAAAGCGATTCTTGAATAAGTCTATATAAAGCTATAGACTGAGCTCTAGATAGGCTCCAAGTGTTTTTTGATATAGTTAGTCTTACATTAATATTTGTAAGCTTAATAAAGCTTTTAATTAGTTCTTTAATTTTAAACAAATTTTGATAATTTTCATATTCAATAGGCTTTAACTCAGAGATAGCTCTTCTAACATCTTGAAAACTTTCATTTACGAATTCTCTAAGTTCATGTACTAAATCAGATACTTCGGGCTTATCATTTAAGAGCTTTTCTATGGCACTTAACTGTATTATTGTTGTAGAAAGAGAATGTCCAACACTATCGTGTATTTCTCTAGATATTCGGTTTCTCTCTTTTAAAATGGCTAGTTCTTCTATAGAACTTGCATAAATTTCTAAATCAGAATTAGATTTTTTTAATTTATCTTTAGAAATTCTAAGTTTATCATAAAGGCTTTGATTGTATAGTTTAGATATATTTTCACTTTCTATATATATAGAAAGTATAGATATAATCAATAATATTGAACTTGATTCCAAAGCTAGATACAAGTTTTTATCTAAACTAATAATAAAAGAAGATACTATAATGAAAAACAATAATATGTATTTGTATTTTTCATTTATAAAAAATGATATGTCCAAAATTAAAGGAACAAAGTAAAGTGAATTAAAAGTCTTTGTATAATTATACAATATAAAAATTAAGATAAGCTCTAAAAAATAAGAAATAAGTACAATTCTATTCTTGTTTGATAAAGAAAAAAATCTGACTTGATTATTTATTATAATTAGAAATAATATTATTATTGTCATAATTGAATACATTGTATTTTCAGCATTGTTTAGATAACTTACAATCAATATAAATAGGGATAAATATCGTATAAAAGTAACTAATTTTTTTCTGTTCATTAAAAACATTCCTCCATAAAAATAAACTTTCCTTATGAAAACTAGAATAATATCATAAAAGAATAAAGTCAATAGAGGTATCTATTAATATTAATGAAAATAAAATCAATCTAAAAAATTTGAATAGTTAAATTGTATACTGACCATAATCAAAAAGTAAAAATCTAATGTATTGGAGTAAAAAATGAATAACAAAGAAAAAGGTGATTTTGGAGAAGAAGTAGCAATTAATTATTTATTGTCAAAAGGTGCAAAACTACTAGAAAAAAACTACAGATTAAAGATTGGAGAAGTAGATATAATAGTAAGGATGGATGATGAGATTGTATTTGTAGAAGTAAAATCAAGGTCTAATTTAAGGTATGGTTATCCTTGTGAATCTGTAAATTTCAAGAAGAGAAAAAAGATAGTTGAGATTGCTAAATACTATATCACAAAAAATAATTTACATAATATTCCCATAAGGTTTGATGTTGTAGAAGTTTATTTATCAGAAAAAAGAGTAAATCACATAATGAATGCTTTTTAAGAAAGATAAAGTTTTGGAAAGGATTATTATATGTTAAGTATTATTAATTCAAGTAATTTAATAGGAATTGAGAGTTTTCTAGTAAAGGTTGAGGTGGATACAAGTAATGGTATACCTAGCTTCAATATTGTTGGGCTTCCAAGTAAAGAAATTAAAGAGGCGAGAGAGAGAGTTAAATCAGCTATTAGCAACAGTGGATATAAATTTCCAAATACAAGAATTGTTGTAAATTTATCACCAGCAGATATAAAAAAAGAAGGTGCTTTTTTAGATTTATCAATAAGTATAGGTCTTTTAAGAGGATTAATAAAAAAGGATGAAAATTATATAAGAGAAAGTATGTTTATAGGAGAATTATCATTAGATGGAAAAATAAGAAAAGTAAGAGGTATATTACCCATAATTATAGGTGCAAAGACCCAAAATATAAAACGTATTTTTATACCAGTTGACAATATAAAAGAAAGTCTATTTATAGAAGAAATTGATATAATACCTATTAAAAGTTTAAAAGAATGTATAGGTTTTTTAAACGGAGAAATAAAAGTCGATAAAGAAAAAATAATGTCTTTTTTAAATGAAGAAATAGAAACAAATAGTAACTATACATATTGTAAATATCCTGAATTTTATGATACAAAAGAAAGCAAATATGATGAAGATTTTAATGATGTTAAAGGAAATTATTTTATAAAAAGAAGTGCAGAGATAGCTGCTGCTGGAAATCATAATATGCTTATGATTGGGCCTCCAGGCTCAGGTAAAACAATGATTGCAAAAAGAGTAGTAACAATTTTACCAGATATAAGTGTAGAAGAGATGATAGAGGTAAGTAAGGTTTATAGTGTATTGGGTATGATAGATGAAAATAAAGGCATAATTGATAAAAGACCTTTTAGGGCTCCTCATCATACGACTACAAAGCAGTCTTTAATTGGAGGAGGAACAGATGCAAGACCTGGAGAAGTAGCACTAGCACATAGAGGTATTTTGTTTTTAGATGAAATCGCTGAATTTGATAGGAAAATCCTTGAGACTTTGAGACAACCTATAGAAGATGGGTATGTAAATATATCTAGAGTAAAGTACAGTACAAAATATCCTTGCAGAGTGTTACTAATTGCAGCTATGAATCCATGCCCATGTGGTTATTATATGTCAAATACAGAGTGTAGATGTAGGAGTAATGAAATTAATAAATACATAAATAAAATATCAGGACCATTATTAGATAGGTTTGATATTTTTGTAGAAGTAAATACTGTAAAATATGATGATTTAAATTCATCAAAACAAGAAGAAAGTTCTCAAAAAATAAAGATAAGAGTAGAAAATGCTAGAAAAATACAAATAAATAGATTTAAAAAAGATAATATAAAAAATAATAGTGAAATTAAGGTCTCTAATTTATTAAAATATTGTAAATTAGAAAAAGAAGCTTCAAAAATGGCTAAAGTAATATTTAATAAATATAATTTAAGTAGTAGAAGTTATACAAAACTTTTAAAGATGGCAAGAACAATAGCTGATTTAGAAGGAATAGAGTTGATAAATTCACAATGTATTATAGAAGCTTTTTCATTTAGAAGAGCTTATTATAGTTATTTTAAATAAGTTTTTGAGGTGTATTTTATGGAGAAAAAAGATATCTATTTATGGTTAAAATCAATTAGTGGAATAACAACAAAAACAATTGAAATAATAGAAAATGATATAGTAAATATTGAAGATATATTTGATTTTTCTGAAAAAGAAATATATAATTTAAAAAATATAAGCTTGAATATTAGAAAAAATATAGTAAAATATAGAGGTCACGCTTATTTAGAAAATATAAAAGAACTACTTTACAAAAAAACAATTAAATATATTTGCCAATATGATGAAGAATATCCTGAAAATTTGAAGAATATATACAATGCTCCAAAGTTATTATTTTACAAAGGTGACATAAGTTTAGCTAATAATAATTTTAATATAGCTATAGTAGGTTCAAGAAAGCCTACAGCTTATGGAATTAGTTGTGCAAAAACAATGAGTTGTCAATTGTCCCAATATGGAGTTAATATAGTAAGTGGATTAGCCATAGGAATAGATGCATATTCACATATAGGTTGTATGAATGGAAAATCTAAGACTATAGCAGTGCTTGGGTCAGGAGTAGACAACCCTCTTCCAAAACAAAATTTACATTTATCAAATAAAATATTAGAAAATGGGGGACTATTATTATCAGAGTATAATATTAATTCAACAGTAGCTCCATACAATTTTTCTAATAGAAATAGAATTATTAGTGGATTAAGTGATGGAGTAGTGGTTGTAGAAGCCGCAATACGAAGTGGTGCATTAATAACAGTAGAGTTTGCTCTTGAACATGGGAAAAATGTTTTTGCGGTACCTGGTAATATAAATTCTCAAATGAGTAGAGGATGTCATAAAATTATAAAAGAAGGTGCGAAATTAATTGAAAATATAGATGATATTTTGAATGAGTATAACATATTTAATATTATCGATAAAAAAATAAATCAAAAATATGATAATATAAGTTTAAATGCCAAGTCTAAGCAAATAATTGAAGCTATAAAAAGAGAAGGAAGCTTGCATATAGATAGTATTTGTGATTATACTGGTATAGAAATAAAGTATGTAAATTCAATAATCAATGAATTAGTACTAAATGAGTTAGTAGTAGAGATGAATAATAAAACGTACAGTTTAAATGTATAAATTAAGATTAGGTAGTGGGGGTGTGTGGTTTTATGGCCAAAACATTAGTCATCGTAGAATCGCCTGCAAAAGCTAAGACTATAGAAAAATTTTTAGGTAAAAGTCATTATACAGTGAAAGCATCAGTTGGTCATGTCAGAGATTTGCCTAAAAGTAAATTAGGTGTAGATATAGAAAATAATTTTGAACCTCAATATATAAACATACGAGGAAAAGGCGACGTAATAAAAGAATTAAAAAAAGAAGCTAAAAAATCTAAACAAGTGTATCTAGCAACTGACCCCGATAGAGAAGGTGAAGCTATATCATGGCATTTAGCTCATATACTAAATTTAGATGAATCTGATGATTGTAGAATTGAGTTTAATGAAATAACTAAAGATGCAATTAAAAAAGCAATTAAGCATCCTAGAAATATTGATATAAACTTAGTAGATGCACAACAAGCTAGAAGAGTATTGGATAGACTTTTAGGATATCAAATAAGCCCTATATTATGGCAAAAGGTTAGAAAAGGGCTTAGTGCAGGTAGAGTACAATCAGTAACAACAAAATTAATTTGCGATAGAGAAAAAGAGATAAAAGCGTTTATTCCAAAAGAATATTGGACAATAGATGTTGAAGCAAAGACAGCAAAAGATAAAGATATAACTTTAAAATTTTATGGCAAGAATGATGAAAAAATTGAATTAGAAAATGAAGATGCTGTTAATGAAATACTAAAAGAAATGGAAGGAAAGGATTTAAAAGTTGAAAAGATAGAATCTAAATCAAGACGTAAATCAGCTCCAAAACCATTTACAACAAGTATGCTTCAACAAGAAGGTGCAAATAAGTTGTTTTTTACTACTAAAAAAACAATGATGATAGCACAAGAACTATATGAAGGTATAGATATAGAAGGCGAAGGCACTGTTGGTCTTATATCATATATAAGAACTGACTCTAAGAGAATATCTGATGAAGCAAAAGAAAAAGCTAAGGATTATATAATAAGTGACTTAGGTGAGAATTACTATAAGAATTCTGTAGAGAAAAAAGAAAAACCAGATACTAAAAAGGTTCAAGATGCACATGAGGCAATAAGACCAACTTCCGTTGATAGAACTCCTGATAGTATAAAAGCTTCATTGAGTAAAGACCAATATAAGCTATACAATTTAATTTGGAGAAGATTTATAGCAAGTCAAATGGAGGATTCAGTATTCGATATACTAAATGTAGAATGTAAGGCTGGAGATATTGTATTTAAAGCTACTGGTTCAAAAATGAAATTTGATGGATATACTAAGGTATACAATTTTTCAGAAAGAGAAGATAAGATTCTACCAAGTATAGAAAAAGGAGATATATTAAGTATAGAAAATATATTGCCAGACCAACATTTTACACAACCACCAGCAAGATATACAGAAGCTAGTTTGGTAAAAACATTGGAAGAGCTGGGAATAGGTAGACCAAGTACGTATGCTCCAACAATAGCTACTATATTAAATAGAGAATATGTTGAAAAGCAAGGCACAAGTCTATGTCCAACAGAACTTGGAATAATAGTTACTGATATTTTAGAAAATAATTTTCATAAATTTATAGATGTAGATTTTACTGCTGATATGGAAAGCAAGCTTGATGTTATAGAAGAAGGAAATACAGATTGGAAAGAAATTGTATCTGAAGCATATGCACCACTTAAGGAAGCGATTGAAGAAGCACTTGAGAATATAGAAAAAATAAATATGGATGAAGAAACTGATGAAATCTGTGAAAACTGTGGTTCTAATATGGTTATAAAATATGGTAGATTTGGGAAGTTTATGGCTTGTAAAAACTATCCTGATTGCAAAACGACTAGACCAATTATGAATAAAATTGGTGTTAAATGTCCAAAATGTGAAGAAGGAGAAATTATCCTTAGAAAATCTAAAAGAGGGAAAGCTTTTTATGGATGTTCTAATTATCCAAACTGTGACTTTGTAGCTTGGAATAAGCCAACAGGAGAGTTTTGTGAAAAGTGTGGTTCATATATGGTTGAAAAAGTGACTAAATCTGAAACGAAAACAGTATGCTCCAATAAAGAATGCAACAAAGAGTCAAAAGAGCATAATGACGGAAAAGAGTGAAAATTGAAAAAAATCACATAATTCTCTTGAAAAAGGTTCCAAACTATGATAATCTTTCAAGTGTAAACAACTAATATAAAAATAAATTTTCATTAAGAGTGAGAATAATATTAGAAAATATAAAGGTTATTAAAAGGCCTAAATTTCATGAGGAGATGATTAAATGGCAAGTGAAGTATTACAAAAAACAAGAAAAATAAATAAAACATTACAAACAAGTGGTGGAAGTAGTGTCTCTTTTGATTTACTGGCCGGAGCATTAGGAGATGTATTAAATTCTAATGTTTATGTAGTAAGTGCAAAAGGTAAAATTCTAGGGCTTCATTTAAATGACATTGAAGATAGCTCAGTTATAGAAGACGAATATACTAAGCAAAAAAAATTCTCAGAAGAATATACTCAAAACTTATTAAAAATTGATGAGACACTAGAAAACTTAAATGGTGAGAAGATATTGGAGATTTTCCCTGAAGAGCAAGGAAGATTACAAAAATATACTACTGTAGTACCAATACTAGGAAGTGGACAAAGACTTGGAACATTAGTACTTTCAAGATATTCAATGTCATTTAATGATGATGATTTAGTGATAGCTGAATACAGTGCAACTGTTGTTGGTCTTGAGATATTAAGAGCAATAGGTGAAGAATTAGAAGAAGAAATGAGAAAAAAAGCTGTAGTTCAAATGGCAATAGGCACTCTGTCCTACTCCGAGCTTGAAGCAGTTGAACATATTTTTGCTGAATTAGACGGTAAAGAAGGCTTACTTGTAGCAAGTAAAATAGCTGATAGAGTTGGTATAACTAGGTCAGTTATAGTAAATGCACTTAGAAAATTTGAAAGTGCAGGTGTGATAGAATCAAGATCATTAGGTATGAAAGGAACTCATATAAGAATACTTAATGATAAACTTACAGATGAATTAAAAAAATTAAAAAACAATCAATAATCTAAATTTTATAGATTGTGATTAGAAAAGGTATCTATTTCAAATAGATACCTTTTTTAGACGGATTATTGGGATAATAATCATTAAATACTTTTTTTAGAATAGGAGTGGGAATATGCCTTTAGCAGATAAAATAAGACCAAAAACAATGAATGATGTAATAGGTCAAAGTCATATAATTGGTAATGGAAAAATACTGTCTAAGATATTACAGACTAATTTTTTACCAAATATGATATTTTTTGGTCCACCTGGTGTTGGAAAAACTACTGTAGCAGAAATTATCGCAGAAAAAAGCAATAAAAATTTTTATAAAATAAATGCCACTAATTCATCACTAGAAGATATAAAAAAGGTAATAGCAGAACTTGGAAGTATAAATAATATAAATGGGGTTTTACTATATATAGATGAGATACAAAGTTTTAATAAAAAACAACAGCAGTCGATATTAGAATTTATGGAAAATGGTAGTATAACTTTGATTGCTAGTACTACAGAAAATCCATATCATTATGTATATAAAGCTCTTCTAAGTAGGTCGACTATATTTGAATTTAAGCCTTTAGAAAAATTAGATATAGAAAAAGGATTAAAAAGGGCAATTGAAGTTTTAAATGAAGATAGTTATATGGATATTGAATGTAATAATGATGCTATTGAGGATATAGCTATTATATCTGATGGAGATATGAGAAGAGCCTTAAATGCTTTAGAAGTAGTAGTTTATTCAACTAAACCAAATAAAGATAACATAATCTATATAGATTCAGATGTAGTAAAAAAATCTACATTTAATAAAATTATAAACTATGATAAAAATGGTGATAGTCACTATGATATTTTAAGTGCATTTCAAAAATCTATAAGGGGAAGTGACCCACAGGCATCCATACACTATTTAGCAAGACTTATAAAAGGTGGAGATTTAATAAGTATCTGTAGGAGACTTTTAGTAATAGCTAGTGAAGATATAGGTTTAGCTTATCCAAATGCAGTTGTTATTGTAAAAGCGTGTGTAGATTCAGCTATGCAACTTGGATTTCCTGAAGCAAAAATACCATTAGCAGAAGCTACTATTCTTTTAGCTACATCACCAAAATCTAATTCTGCATGTATGGCAATAATGAAAGCATTAGATGAATTAGATAGAGAATTTGTTAAAGACATACCAAATAGTATAAAAGATGCTCATTACTCTGGTTCTAAAGATATAGGTAGGGGATGTGGATATAAATATCCTCATAACTTTAAAAATCATTATGTAAAACAACAGTATTTACCAGATAGCATAAAAGATAGTATTTACTACATACCACAAGAAAACAAAACTGAGAAAAATATAAAAAAATATCTAGAGTATTTAGATAGCGATTTTTAAGTTGAATTTTATGTATCGGGGGTAGATATTATGATTATAAAACTTAACTCAAGTTATCATAGTAGAGTTATGAAATATTTAAAAAAAGAACCTGAGTACAATTTATTTATAATAGGGGATATTGAAAGATATGGATATAGAAATAACTTTTTAAATTTATGGGCAGATATAGGTTTAAATGGTGAAATCAGAGCAGTACTACTCAAATACTTTGAATTTATGATGTTTTATTCAGATGGAGAGTATGATGTTGAAGGATTTTATGAATTGCTTTGTGATACTGATTACGAAGAAATTTCTGGAAAAATAAGTGCTGTAGATGCTTTAGCAAAGCGATTAGGACTTAATAATTTAAAAATAGTTGATTTTTGTAAGCTTCAAACTAAAAAATTTTTAGTTGATAATCATTGTAATGAAAAGGTCAAGAGAATTAGACTTGGAAATCTAAAGAAAACAGTTAGGCTTTATGATTTAATAGATGAATTCCACAGTACAACTTTAGATAGTTTAAAAAATGGTTTAAGAACAGGTAGAGGATATTGTATAGAGATTAACAAAGAAGTGGTATCAATGGCAAAGAGTACATCAGAAAATAGGACTCATGCAATGATAATTGGCGTAGGTACACATCCTAAATATAGAGCTAGAGGGCTTGCTACAAAATGTTTAATTAAACTATGTTCAGAACTTTTAAGAGAGAATAAAATGCCTTGTTTGTTTTATGATAATGAAGAAGCTGGAAAGATATATAAAAAATTAGGATTTGAAGACATTGGAAAATGGGGGATTTATTCAAAATAAAAAAATTAAAATTAATCTTGACAAAATTAGTAGGGTATAATAAAATTATGTTGAAAGTAATTCCTACTAAAACAGTATGAATTAGATTTCTATATAGAGGTGATAATGTATGAAGTTGTCTACTAAAGGTAGATATGGACTAAAGGCAATGTTTGAATTAGCATTAAATCAAGATAATGGTCCAGTGTCATTAAAATTTATTGCTAAAAAGCAAAAAATATCGGACCAGTACTTAGAACAAATATTTTCATCTTTAAAAAAATCGGGTCTAGTAAAAAGTGTAAGAGGTGCTCAAGGAGGGTATTTGCTCTCAAAAAATGCTGAGGATATAACAGTAGGAGATATACTTGTAGTATTGGAAGGTCCAGTTGCATTATCTGACTGTGTACTAGATGAAGATGTCTGTGAAAACTCAAACATGTGTGTAACAAAAATAGTTTGGGAAAAGATGAAAAAGGGTATAGAAGATGTTATAGATTCGATTACTCTTAAAGATATGATAAATGACTATAACAAAAATAAATTAGAAAATGATATAACAAATATAACTATAAAATAGATTTGGAGATGAATGTAATGGAAAAAAGAAGATTGTATATGGATTATTCTGCAACAACACCTGTTAAAAAAGAAGTATTAGATGCAATGATGCCATACCTAACTGATTATTTTGGTAACGCATCTAGTTTTCACACATTCGGAAGAGAAGCAAAAGATGCTTTAGATAAAGCAAGAGAACAAGTAGCAGCCCTTATAAATGCTGAACCTAGTGAAATATATTTTACAGCAGGTGGTTCAGAAAGTGATAACTGGACATTAGAGGGTGTAGCTTATGCTAATAAAAATAAAGGTAATCATATAATAACTTCAAAAATAGAACACCATGCGATACTTCATACATGTGAATATTTAGCAAAACATCATGGATTTGAAATAACTTATTTAGATGTTGATAGCGAAGGAAAAATTGATTTAAAACAATTAGAAGATTCAATAAAAGATACTACTATACTAATAAGTATAATGTTCGCAAATAATGAAATAGGAACTATACAACCTATTAAAGAAATATCTGAAATAGCTAAAAAACACAATATATTATTCCATACTGATGCAGTACAAGCTTCAGGTAATATTCCAGTAGATGTTAAAGAACTAGGAATAGATTTAATGAGTATGTCTTCACATAAAATATATGGACCAAAAGGTGTTGGAGCTTTATACATAAGAAAAGGTGTAAGACTTCATAACTTTGTTCATGGTGGAGCACAAGAAAAAAGCAAAAGAGCAGGTACAGAAAATATACCTGCAATAGTTGGATATGGAAAGGCAGCAGAATTAGCTAAAGCAAATATGCAAAACCATGTTGAGACTTTAACTCGTCTTAGAAATAAGTTAATAGATGGTGTTTTAGAAAGAATACCTTATACAAGAATAAATGGTAGTTTAGAAAATAGATTGCCAGGAAATGCAAACTTTGCATTCCAATTCATAGAAGGTGAAGGAATACTTTTATTATTAGATATGTTAGGAATTGCTGGTTCAAGTGGTTCTGCATGTACTTCTGGTTCATTAGACCCTTCACATGTACTTCTTGCAATAGGTTTACCACATGAAATAGCACATGGTTCATTGAGACTTACAGTTGGAGATTTTACAACAGATGATGATATAGATTATATATTAGAGAATTTACCAAAAGTTATAGAAAGACTTAGAAGTATGTCACCACTTTACGATGATGCAAAGAAGCAAGGATTAGTAAAATAGACAAAGAAGATAAGACACAAAAAGTAGGCATAAATTAATGTAGGAGGAAAAAACAATGCAATATAGTGATAAAGTTATGGAACATTTTATGAACCCAAGAAATATGGGAGAAATTGAAGATGCAAGTGGTGTAGGTGAAGTTGGAAATCCTACATGTGGAGATATAATGAAGATATTTTTAGACATAGAAGGAGACATAATAAAAGATGTTAAGTTTAAAACATTTGGCTGTGGTTCAGCTATAGCAAGTTCTTCTATGGCAACTGAAATGATAAAAGGAAGAACTATAAAAGATGCATTAGACCTTACAAATAAAGCTGTTGCTGAAGCTTTAGATGGTTTACCACCAGTAAAAATGCACTGTTCAGTTTTAGCAGAACAAGCTGTAAAAGCAGCACTTATAGACTATGCTAAAAAGAATAGTATCCATATACCAGAATTAGATGGATATGTTATAGATGATGCTCATGACCATGATATTGAGGAAGAAGAATAAGATAAGGAATAATTTTCCAAAAAAAAGTTTAAAATCATTTTAAAAAAGTGTATAATGGTATAGTAAGATGAAAAATAGCCGTTTTAAAGAAAACGGCTATTTTTTATTGTACAAACTACCATTCTAGCCCGTTTTGAAAATCAATCAAATAATAAAAAAATATACACATCCATAATATTTAAACATTAAAAAATATAAAAAATCTCAACAAATCAATTGTTTACAAGGATTTCATATACAAATATACTTTTAAAAAATTTTACTTAAAAATGCTATTTTCTTTAAAAAGGCACATTTCAACTAAATACAATATTAGGGGGAACAGTTATGAAAATACCAAAGAGGATAGCAGCAATACTTACTATATCATTAGTAGTTAGCAGTGCGACAGCAGGCATGTCAAGTGCTCAAACAAACAGTGATACACTTAAAGGTTCAGGTCGATGGGAAACTGCTATACAAATAAGTAAAAAAGGATGGGATACATCTAAAAATGTAATATTAGTTAATGACAATACTATAGTAGATGCATTGACTGCAACTCCTTTTGCTGGTTCTAAAAATGCACCAATTCTTTTGACACAAAATAATAAATTAGATGATAGGACTAAAGCAGAAATAATAAGGTTAAAAGCAGAAAAAGTATATTTAATAGGTGGGACAAAAACTTTAGGTTCAGAGGTAGAGACACAATTAAAATCATTAAAAATTGATACAGAAAGAATCTCAGGAAATGATAGATATCAAACTTCTTTAGAAATAGCTAAAAAATTAGATGAGTCTCTTGGAAGAAAAGCAAGTAGTAATATTTCAGAGATAGTTGTAGTTAATGGAGAAAAAGGTTTTGCTGATGCAGTAAGTGCAGGAGCTATTGCAGCTCAAAATAAAATGCCAATAATTCTTTCTAGTCCAAAAGATGGAATAAAACAATCAAGTCAATTTATAAAAGATAAAGGTATAAAGACATCTTATGTAATAGGAGGAGTGCAGTCAATTTCGGAAGTTACAAAAAATACTTTACCTAGTCCTAAGAGATTATCAGGAAATGATAGAAATGAAACTAATGCGGCTGTTATAAGTGGATTATATAGTTCAAAAGAGCTGAAAAATGCGTATATAACAAAAGATGGTATGAATAAACAAGGAGACCTTATAGATTCATTAGCAGTGGGTTCATTGGCGGCAAAAAATAATTCACCAGTAGTTTTAGTTGGAAATAAATTAAATAAAGAACAAGAAAAAGTATTAAATACTAAGAGCTTAAAAACAGTTACACAAGTTGGTGGTTCAGGCAATGAGACTGCTTTCTCTGAGATAAAAAAATCACAATCTACAACAACATATGAAGTTAAAAATGTAGAAGAGTTAAAAATAGCTTTAGCTAAAGCTGATGCAAATGATGTTATAAATATTAAGCCATCAGGAACTATATCAAATGATTTATCATTGAGTACTAATAATTCAATTTCTGTAAATTTAAATGGTACATATACAGGTACGATAGTAGTAACTGCTCCAAATGCAGATATAGTAAATAAAGGTACAATAAATAAAGTTTTGGTTAAGGATAGTAGAGGTGGAACAATAATAAATGAAAGTGGAGCAAAAATAGAAAAAGTAGAAATACAAAATAATTCTAGCAATGTTGTAGTGAAAAACAATGGAAAAATAACAAACATAAAAAATGATGCTACAGGAACAAATATAAAAAATGAAGGAACAATAACTGACAAAGTAGAAGGTTCTCAGACTCCAAGTGTAGATGGCACTAAACCAGGTGGAAGTTCATCTGGAGGCTCTTCATCAAGTGGAGGAAGTTCAAGTGGTGGTTCATCTGTAAAATATAAACTGATAACATCAATAACAGAACTTGATAATTCAATAAAAGTACAAAATGTAGAAAATGGAACGGAATTAAGTAAATTAAACTTACCAAAAGAGTTATCAGCAACTGTGTCTGGAGTAGCTAATACAAAAGTAGGAGTAACTTGGAAAAGTACACCAGAATATGCTAGCCAAGTAGCAGGAAAGTATATATTTAGTGCAAGCTTATCAAGTGGATATAAGCTTGCAGAAGGAGTATCACTTCCAAGTATTACAGTAACAGTAGCTGAACCTGTTAAAGTGGAGACAATAAAGGTTACTGATACTGATACATTAGAAGAAGCACTTGCTTTACAAGAAGATGGTCAAGTGTGGGAAATAAGTGGACAAATAGATGTTAAAAAGCCAGTTGTTATAGATAAAAAAATAATTATAAAGGGTATTAATGATGCTGAATTGAAAAAAGTTGTAGAATTTGCTGATACTAAACCAGGCTACGAAAATATAGTAACAATAGACAAAAAAGATGGTGTAAAAATAAACAATCTAAAAGTAACAGGTTTAGATTCAGACAAATTAAACAAATCAGGAATGCATGTTTATTTATCACAAAATGTTGAATTAAACAATGTAACTTTAAATAATAATAAAGGTGCAGGTTTAATAGTAAATGGTTCATCAGTAATAGCTTCAAATCTTGTAACAAGTGGAAACGGATGGTATGGAGTCAATGTAGAATATGTAAAAGATGATGGAATTGTAAATGAAACTAATGCAAAATTAGATTTAATAGGTGACTGCGATATAAGTGAATATACTCCAATAAAAACTGATAACTATGATAAAGATAAAGTGATTGTTAATGGATATGGAGATTGTACATTATCACAAGATTCAAAAATTGCTACTTGGGGTAAAGCTTCTATTACTATAAATGAAAATAATGATATAGCTAATATAACGGAAGAAAATAAAATAGATGAGGATGGAAATGGTAGCATACCTAAGTTTGAAAGTGTAGATGGTAGAACGCCTGTAAAGATTACACTAAATAAAGGCAAAAATGATTATAATAATGTAAGAGTTAAAATAAAACCAGAAGATGATTCAGCAGACTTAGGTGGAATACAACTAATTGCTAAGGATAGCAATGGAAACTGGTTTAACATAGTAAACACAGGATGGGGACCAATGGAAGGTTTTCCATTGCAAGATGCAACAACAGAAGTTTATCTAGTTGGAAATAAAGAAGGTACTTATAAGGTTAAAATAGAACTAGTTGATGTTAGTAATTCTAATAATATAATAACAGAAACAACAGCGTCAGTAATAGTAGTTAAATAAATAGAAAATCACTCTTAAATCTTTTAAAATTACTTAATAACATTATTTTTTTTAGAAAATAGAGCAAGCTATATTTTAAATAAATACAATGCTTGCTCTATATGGTATAATAATAAGTAATGCAAAAGATGAGGTGAAATTTGTTTATGAATAAAAAAGTAATGATAGGTATGAGTGGTGGAGTAGATAGCTCTGTAGCTGCATATCTTTTAAAACAACAAGGATACGATGTCATTGGTGTTACTATGAAATTATGGCAAGACGATGACGAAGTTGAAAATGAAGGTGGTTGTTGCTCTTTATCAGCAGTTGAAGATGCTAGAAGAGTAGCAAATAAAATAGGAATACCATTTTATGTTCTAAATTTTAGAGAAGTATTTAAAGAAAAAGTAATAGATTATTTTATAGATGAATATTTAGAAGGAAAAACTCCTAATCCTTGTATAGCTTGTAACAAACATATAAAATTTGATGATTTTTATAAAAGAGCTAGACAAATAGGGTGTGATTATGTGGCTACAGGTCACTATGCAAAAATAGAAAAAGATGAAGATACAGGAAGATATTTATTAAAAAAATCTGTTACTGATAAAAAAGACCAAACTTATGCACTTTATAATCTTACACAAGAACAATTAAAACATACACTACTACCAATAGGTGATTATGAAAAGGATAGAGTAAGAGAAATTGCTAAAGAAATGGGAATGGCAGTCCACAATAAACCTGATAGTCAAGAAATTTGTTTTGTTAAAGATAATGACTATGCAAATTATGTAAAAAAACATTCTGAAAAGCGTATTGAAGAAGGTTTTTTTGTAGATACTAAAGGAAATGTACTTGGAAAACATAAAGGTATACTATACTATACAATAGGACAAAGAAAAGGTCTTGGAATTACTTTTGGAAAACCCATGTTTGTAGTAGATATAAATCCAATAAATAATACTATTGTCCTTGGAGACAATGAAGAATTATTTAAAAAAGAACTTATTGCAAAAGATGTTAACTTTATATCAATAGATAAATTAGAAGAACCATTAAGAGTTCAAGCCAAAATAAGATACTCAGCAAAACCATCGCCAGCTACTATTTATAACATAGGAGAAAATACTATTAAAATAGTATTTGATGAAGCTCAAAGGGCTATTACAAAAGGTCAATCTGTTGTAATGTACGATGGAGATATTGTCGTAGGTGGAGGAATAATAGAGAAAAGTTTATAAAAATCTCTAAGAAACTTATAAAATAAGTAATATAGTCTATAAATCTAAAATAAAGTTTATAAAATAAATTTATTGTATATGAAAATATAGTATTGATTAATTTTGTAAAATTTAGTAATATAATTATTATATTAATTAAAAACAAATACAGTGATAAGGAATAGTAAAGTATTTGATGTCTTACAGAGAGAGGGAACATGCTGAAAGCCCTTAGAATAAAATATTTGAAGCAGCCTTTTAGTAGCAATTTTGAACAATGTACCTTGAATTAAAAGGTAGATTTAAGTAGAGATTGACGGTAGTTACGTTATAGCTAAGGTTTTCCGAAGATATCATAATTTTTTATGATAATTAGGGTGGTACCGCGATTGTCCTCGCCCCTATAAATTTATTTATAGGGACGAGGTTTTTTATTTAAACGAAAAAATATAATTTATTAGGAGGAACATAATATGGAAAAGATGGGACTAAACGAGATAAGAAGTAAGTTTTTAGAATTTTTTGAGTCAAAAGGTCACTATGTAGCAGACAGCTATTCTTTAGTACCTAACAATGACAAGAGTTTATTGCTTATAAACTCAGGTATGGCACCTTTAAAAAACTATTTTTCAGGTGTAGAAGTACCTCCAAGTTTAAGAATGTGCACATCTCAAAAATGTATAAGAACAGGAGATATAGAAAATGTAGGTATAACTGCAAGACATGCTACTTTCTTTGAAATGATGGGTAACTTCTCATTTGGAGATTACTTTAAAAGAGAATCAATTAAATGGGGATGGGAATTTGTCACAGAATGGCTAAGCATACCAGAAGATAAAATATGGGTAACTGTATATGAAGAAGATGATGACTCTTATGATATATGGGCAAAAGAAATGAATTTCCCAGAAGATAGAATGGTTAGACTTGGTAAAGATGATAACTTTTGGGAGATAGGTACAGGTCCTTGTGGTCCTTGTTCAGAAATATATTTTGATAGAGGAGAAGAATATGGATGTGATAATCCAGACTGTAAACCAGGCTGTGATTGTGACCGCTACCTAGAATTCTGGAACCATGTATTTACTCAGTTTGATAGAGATGAAGAAGGAAACTACAGTCTATTAGAAAGTAAAAATATAGATACAGGTATGGGTCTTGAAAGAATGGGATGTATCATGCAAGGTGTGGACACTATCTTTGAAGTAGATACTATTAAGTCTATATTAGAAGCAGTTGAAAAATTAACAGGAGTAAAATATGGAGAAAATCCAAAAAATGATATATCAATAAGAATAATAACTGACCATATAAGAGCTGTGACATTTTTAGTTAGTGATGGAGTACTTCCATCAAATGAAGGAAGAGGCTATGTTCTTAGAAGACTTCTTAGACGTGCTGCTCGTCATGGTAAACTATTAGGTGTAAAAGAATTATTCTTACAAAAACTAATAGATGAAGTTATAAAGGTAAATGATAAAGCATATCCAGTTTTAGTTGAAAAAGAAAGTTATATTAAAAAGGTTGTTGGAATAGAAGAAGAAAAATTCAATGAAACTATAGACCAAGGAACAGAAATATTGAACTCATATATAGAAGTATTAAAGAATGAAGGAAAAGCTGTTTTAAGTGGTCAAGAAGCCTTTAAACTGTATGATACTTATGGATTCCCTATAGACTTAACTAAAGAAATTTTAGAAGAAGAACATTTATCTGTAGATGAAGAGTCTTTCAATGAAGAAATGGAAAAACAAAAAGAAAGAGCTAGAAATGCTAGAGGAAATATGGATGGAGAAAGTTGGAAGGAAGACCCTCTATCAAAATTAGAGTCTACTATAGATAGTATGTTTAATGGATATAGTGAATTATATGGTGAAGGAACTATTGAAGCTATAGTTAAAGATGATGAGTTAGTTCAAAATGCAAAAGAAGGTGATAAAGTATCTATAGTACTAGACAATACCACTTTCTATCCTGAAGGTGGAGGACAAGTTGGTGATTGTGGATTAATAACTAATGAAAATTTAGTAGTGGAAGTATTAAATACTAAAAAAGGTGCTAATAATAGTATAAAACATATAGGTATAATAAAATCAGGAAAAATAAGCAATGGAGATAGAGTAAAGACATTAGTAGATAGAGACGTTAGAATGTCTGCTGCAAGAAACCATAGTGCTACACATTTACTTCATAAAGCATTAAAAGAAGTATTAGGAGAGCATGTTAATCAAGCTGGTTCTTTAGTTACTCCAGATAGATTAAGATTTGATATTACTCATTTTGAAGCTATATCAAATGAAGAATTAAAAGTGATAGAAGAAAAAGTAAATAATGTTATTTTATCATCTTTAGACATAAAATGTGATATTATGAATATAAAAGAAGCAAAAGAAAAAGGAGCTACAGCACTATTTGGTGAAAAATATGGTGATGAAGTAAGAGTAGTTTCTATGGGAGATTATTCTACAGAACTTTGTGGAGGAACTCACTTGACAAATACTTCTCAAATAGGAATGTTTAAAATCTTGTCTGAAGGTGGAGTAGCAGCAGGAGTAAGAAGAATAGAAGCAATAACAGGAAAAGCTGTTTATGAATACTTAAAAGAAAAAGAAGGAATTATATCTGAAGTTTGTGTAAATTTAAAATCTAAAGAAGATAATTTAATTCAAAGAATAAGTTCTTTATTAGAAGAAAATAAAAATTTATCTAAAGAATTACATGATATAAAGACTAAAATGAGTTTACAATCAGCCGATTCTATTTTTGATTCTAAGCTTGAAGTAAATGGAGTTAACTTAATAACTAATAAATTTGAAGGTATGGATATGGATACACTAAGAGAAACAGCAGATAATTTAAGAGATAAGCTTGGATCTGGTGTAGTAGTATTGGCAAATATAGTAGATGATAAAGTTAACTTTGTAGTTACTGCTACTAAAGATGTATTAGATAAAGGAATACATTCAGGTAATATAGTTAGAGAAGTTGCAAAAATAGCTGGAGGAAAAGGTGGAGGAAGGCCTAATATGGCACAGGCAGGAGCTAGTGACATATCTAAGGTTGACCAAGCTCTAAGCTATGCAAGTGAGGTTATTAAGACACAAGTTAAATAACATTCACTTAAGGAGGGTTTTAGTTTGGAAAAAGATTTAGACTATACTATGAAATTTGAAGGAATACCAGAAGATAGAATGAGTGTGGGAGACACAATAGATTTTGTATATAAAGCACTAGTTGAAAAAGGATATAACCCTATAAATCAAATTATAGGGTATCTCCTTTCTGGTGATTCTAGTTATATAACTAGTCATAAAAATGCAAGAGCTATAATTAAAAAATTTGAAAGAGATGAGATACTTGAAGAAGTAATCACGCACTATCTGAATAGAAAGTAGGTCAAATAAATGAGAAAAAAGATTATGTCATTGTTGGCAGTAGTTATTATGATTTTTGTATCAACTGCTAGCTACAGTTCTGCTGAAGAAAAGGGCAAAGTCATATTTATTGATATGAATAGGACCAATCTTGGAAGTATGTTGAAGGTTCCAATCTTAAAGAGTGAGCTAGAAAAAAGAGGTCATATAGCTCTTATGAATATAAGAGGGGATCAAGGTACTGATGATAGAAGGTCTTATGCTAGTATGGGTGCAGGAACAAGAGCTGATGTAACTACTGAAGACTATATCAATTTTCAAAAAGTAGACCAAGATACTGCTAAAACTTTTGAAGTTGCAACAGGTCAAAAAGCTAAAGAGATAAATAATTTAAGTATTAATAGGTCAATAAATGAAAATCTAGAGTATGGAGAATATGGAGCAAGCTTAGGTTCATTAGGAAAAACTTTATCAGAAAATGGGCTAAAAACCTCAGTAATTGGAAATGCTGATATAATTGAAAATAATCAATTGGTTAAAAATAGAAATTTATGTTTAGTTGCTATGGATCAATATGGAAGAATTGATTCTGGTAATATTGATGATATTAACAAAAAAGATTCTAAGATGCCGTTTGGAATAGCTACGGACTACGATAAGTTATTAGATGAAACTAAAAAGTCTTATAAAAATAGTGATGCTATATTTGTAGAACTTGGAGATACATATAGATTAGATATGTATAGATTGAATCTAAATGATAATACTTATGCTGCAATGAAGAAAAATATTGTAAAAAATATAGATAAATACCTTAAAGAAGTATTTTCTATGGTTGGAGAAAATGATACTGTTTATATATCAAGTGCTTTTCCAAGTGATTTAGATTATAAAAATAAGAGAAGACTATCTCCAATAATAAAATTTAATGGAGAAGGAAAAGGTCTATTGGAGTCTGCTACGACAAGAAAAGCTGGTATTGTTGCAAACTTAGATGTTGGAGTGGACATATTAAATGAATTTGGTCTTAAAAATGATGAAATGGTAGGTAGAAGTTATTCTTTGGTTGACAGAGAAGATAATGCTAATTACCTACAATCACTTTATAAAAAGATAGTATCTATATCATCTATAAGGTCAAGTATTATAAATGGATTTGTAGGTGTAATATCTGCTTCTTGGGTAATTGCAATGTTTGCAATATTCTTTAGAAATTATATGCCACATAAAGAGCGTGTATTCAAAGTACTTAAGGAGTTTATAAAATTGGGTATAATAATGCCTCTGTCATTTATGCTGGCTCCTTTAATGAATTTTAAGACCCCAATTACAATATCTTTGGGAATATTTGTAACTACACTAGTGTTATACTTATTAGGTCGAAAGTTATTTAAAGACAATGATATAAAACATATGGGATTTTTTGCAACACTGACTATTTTAGTAATAGTTATAGATTCTGTATTTGGAACATACTTAATGCAAAATAATATAATGAGTTATGATGCTGTTATTGGTGCCAGATACTATGGTGTAGGAAATGAGTATGAAGGTGTAACCATAGCAAGTGCAGTATTTGGTTTAGCAGTTTTATTACATTACAAGAAGGTTTCTAAGCCACTTGTTGTAATATTTTCATTAATAATACTTATAACTAGTGCATATCCTTCTATGGGGGCAAATGTTGGTGGAGCGATATCAGAATGTGTAGCATATTTGTTGTTTATAATGCTTATATATGATGTTAAACTAGACATTAAAAAAATTGCATTATTAGCTATTTCAGCTGTAATTGTTGTTTGTGCATTTGCAGCTCTAGATATAATCTCTGGTAGTGAATCTCATTTAGGGATGTTTGTACAACGAATTTTCTTAAATGGACCAGGGGAGATATTACAGACATTTGGAAGAAAAATTCAAATGAATATGCAGTTAGCACAGACAAGTGTATGGGTAAATATTTTACTTGTGGGAATTGGTGTGATTGCAGTACTTATATTTAAACCATCTAGACATTTTAGAAAGATAATGAATAATTTCCCAATTTTATTCAAAGGATTCATTGCATCTATGGTTGGTTGTATAATTACTCTTTTAGTTAATGATTCTGGTATAGTTGCTGCATCTACAGCATCTATATATATACTTATACCACTTATAATAATAAGCATAAACATGATAATATTTGAAAAAAATAACTAAAAATTTTTTAATGCATATATGCTTTGAATAAAAAATTGCAATATGATTATTAATGTAAACCAAACAGCTTACATCAAAAATTCATATTGCAATTTTTGTAATTAATAAATGTATATGTTTTATAAAATAAGGTAAATAAAAGGAGAAAATATGTTAGATGGAAGAATAATGGGTCTTGATGTTGGAGATAAAACTATTGGAGTTGCTGTAAGTGATTTAATGGGATTAACTGCACAAGGTATAAAAACGGTAAGAAGAGTTGGCAAGAAGAAGGATATTGAAGAATTAAAAGCTATAATAAAAGAAAAACAAGTAAATAAAATTGTGTCAGGATTACCAAAAAATATGAATGGTACTTTAGGACCACAAGGAGAAAAGGTAATTAAGTTTTGTGAATTATTAAAAGAAGAAACAGGAATTGATGTAGATTTTTGGGATGAGAGACTTTCTACAGTAGCAGCAGAGAGGTCTTTGTTAGAAGCAGATGTTAGCAGACAAAAAAGAAAAAAGGTTATAGATATGTTAGCAGCAGTAATAATTTTACAAGGATATTTAGATTTTAAAATAAATTCATAAAAGAACTATAAAATTGAATACTTATGATATATAATATAAATAATAAAAATAAAAATAAAAATAAATTTGAGGTGAATGACATTATGGAAGAAAATATAATAAATTTAATTGATGAAAATGGCGTAGAAAGCCAATTTGAAATAATATTAACATTAGAAGCAGAAGGAAAAGAATATGCAATATTAATGCCTTTAGATGATGAAGAGGCTGAAGAAGCTTTAATATTTAGAATTGATGAAGATGAAGAAGGAGAAATACTAATACCTTTAGAAAGTGATGAAGAGTATGAAACTGTTGTAGCTGTATATACTGCTATAATGGAAGAAGAAGGTTTAAATTACGATGAAGATGAATCAAATGGACTTAACTAGGTAAATAATTAAGTTTGTATATAAAAAATCAGGTATTTTACTGTATTTACTTTAATTAAGAATTATTAATTGTAAAAAGTATTTATAGTATATATCTGTTTTTTTATTTTTTATTAAAAAATTTATAGATTTTGGTGAATAATATATCTTTTATGGGTATATATTTATATTATGAGAAGAAATTAAATTTTTTCAAATGTCTTGACAAAAAAAGAATTATCAATTACAATATTACTTAATAAAGATTATCAATTGAAAATAGTAAGGGTGATGTTATGGCAAACACAATGGATTTATTAAAAGACAAGTTAAAAGAAACTGGTTTTAAGATTACGCCACAAAGAAGAGCAATAGTTGAGATATTGCTTCAACATGACCATTCACATTTAAGTAGTGAAGAAATCTATGATTTAGTTAGGGTTGACTGTCCTGAAATAGGTCTAGCTACTGTATACAGAACAATGCAGTTATTAGACGAAATAGGATTAATATCAAAACTAAACTTAGATGATGGGTGTATAAGATATGAGATTAGTCTACATAAAGAAGACTGTCATAATCATCATCATCTTATTTGCAAAAATTGTGGAAAGATAATGGAAGCTAAAGAAGACCTTTTAGACAATATAGAAAAAGAAATACAATCATTGTACAAATTTAAAATACTTGATCATGATGTTAAATTTTATGGATTATGTGATGAGTGTAATAAAATGAGTGATTCAGAAGAATAGTTCTTCTGTAATTTAATGTCGATGGAAGAATAGTATAGAACTTTTATATTCTATGCTATTCTTCCATTTTTTATTATAAATTTGGATATATAGTATAAAGATAAATAGCTTTAAAGCTTTTTATAATTTTAATATTGAAAATATAATTAATCCTATAAGTATGAAAATAAATGATTTTTCTATAAAATTACTAAATGGTCCTCCGACTGTTAAAAATCCTAAGGAAATCTTTTTTTCACTTAGTGGATAAAAAAGTGGTATTCCTTGTTTTGTAAATAAATCCCCTAAAAACATATGGCTTGCATAGCCAAGTGTTCCATAAAAAGATAAATTATTAATACTAGTGATTAATTCTATTTGTTTTAGTAAAAAATATATTATGATGGTTGCAAATATACTATGAGAAAAGCTTCTGTGCTTTAGCCAGGGAAAAATTGACAACATTAGACAAAAAATTATAAAATATATTTCAACTTCTACGATGTATAAGCATATAGCTAATAGTATAAATATTAATGATAGAAAGATTTTCCTCAGAAATGTATGGGTTAGTTTTGCCTCAATAATTATAATTGCAACAAATGTAATTATTGCACTTAAATAAAAATTATCATTTATATTTATTGAAATAAAGAAAATAATAATATTAATAGCGTATATAAAAATTCTATATATGTATTTGGATATATTGTTTTTTAGAATGAAATTTGAGACCATAGAATTAGATTTATCCAAATCGGGCAGTACTGCAAAAGTAGCTGAAACTAAAATATCTACTAGAGATATAGGAATTTTAAAAATTAAAGATGTCTGGATAGCTGTTAAAATTCCTATTGCACAATGAGTTTTACCACGCATAAATCCTCCTAAAATATCAGATATTAAATCATATAATATTTAGAGGATATCAAAATAAAATAGGTTTGTCAAAATAATACGTTAAATGTATTTTAAATATAGCTTAAAATATGATACGAATTATGGTACAATAAGAATAACTGGTAGCGAGTGCGTGATTTGATATTATTTAAGATTGTAGAACGTGTTAAAAAATTAAATAGACAGAAGGAGATGATGCAATTGTTCAAAAAGAACACCAACAAGATAAAGGTAATGGCTTTAGGTGGACTTAACGAAGTTGGAAAAAACATGACTGTTGTTGAGTATAAAGATGAAATAATTGTTATAGATGCTGGACTTAGTTTTCCAGAAGATGAAATGTTAGGGGTAGATATAGTTATACCAGACATAACTTATTTAGTCAAAAACAGGGATAAAATAAAGGGTATATTTATTACACATGGACATGAAGACCATATAGGAGCTCTTCCATATATACTAAAAAAGATAAATGTTCCTGTATATGGAGCGAGACTTAGTATAGGTCTTATACAAGTAAAATTGAAAGAACATAAGATGAATAATGTTAAGTTAAATGTCATAACTCCAAGACAAGTTATAAAGCTTGATAATATGGAAGTAGAGTTTTTGAAAAATAACCATAGTATACCAGATGCTTACTCTATTGCAGTACACACAGACCAAGGGATAATATACCATACAGGAGACTTTAAGATTGATTTAACTCCAATTGATGGTGATGTTATGGATATGCATAGAATCTGTGAGTTAAGCAAAAAAGGAGTTCTTTTAATGTTAGCAGATAGTACTAATGCAGAAAAACCAGGATTTACTATGTCTGAAAAAACTGTTGGAGTAGGTCTTGATGAGTTATTTGCAAAGGGAAATGGTAGAAGAATTATAGTTGCTACGTTTGCATCTAACATACACAGATTACAACAAATAATAAATACCGCTGAAAAGTTTAATAGGAAGGTTGCTATATCAGGTCGTTCAATGGTAAATGTAGTTGGAGTTGCCAAGGAATTAGGATATTTAGATATTTCTGATGATATGCTAATAGATTTAAATGATATATACAAGTATGAAGATGGCGAGTTAGTGATAATAACGACTGGTTCACAAGGTGAACCAATGTCAGCTCTTGCTAGAATGGCTTTTTCAGAGCACAAAAAAGTAGAAATAAAGAGTGGCGATTTAGTGATAATATCCGCTCATCCAATACCAGGAAATGAAAAATTAATATCAAGAGTAATAAACTTCTTATTTGAAAAAGGAGCAGAAGTAGTATATAGTGATATAGCGGATATACACGTTTCTGGACATGCCTGTCAAGAAGAATTAAAGCTTATACATGCATTAGTTAGACCAAAGTTTTTTATGCCAGCTCATGGTGAATATAGAATGTTAAAAAGACATGCTGAAATAGCTGAACAACTTGGTATGGACAAGGAAAATATTTTTGTCATGCAAACAGGAGATGTTTTAGAGTTAGATAAGAACTCTGCTAAAGTAGCAAATCGTATACAAACAGGAAACATACTAGTTGATGGATTAGGTGTAGGAGATGTAGGTAATATAGTCTTAAGAGATAGAAAGCATTTATCAGAAGATGGTCTTATGATAGTTGTAGTAACTATTTCTAAAGATGAAGGTAAAGTTTTAGCAGGTCCAGATATAATATCTAGAGGCTTTGTGTATGTAAGAGAGTCTGAAGATTTAATGGATGGAGCAAAGGATATAATCAAAAACGTTCTAAACGAGTGTGAAGAGAAAAATATTAAAGAATGGGCTTATTTAAAGAATAACATTAAAGAAAACCTAAAAGAATATTTATATCAAAAAACTAAGCGAAATCCAATGATACTTCCTATAATAATGGAAGTATAGGATATAAAGTTTATAAAATTGAAAAGTAGACCTCTTGTAATTTTTAAAATGATATCAAAAAATTAAATTGATATCATCTTAAGAATTACAAGGGGTCTTTTTAATATTGAAAAATTTACATATTACATAAAATACCAATTATAACAATCTTTTATTAGTAAAAACTACTTATATATAAATTTTATTAATAGGAGGATATTTATGGATAATATTTCAAAACAAAATGCTAGAAAAGCTTTAAAACAAACTAAGATGGAAATAGCAGGAGAATATGGAATGAATTATGAAGATGCCTTTGAAATAATAGAAAATGCATCTAATAAAGGTGTTTTAGAAGGTTATTTTAAAAAGCTTGAAAAGAAAAAAAATTTAGGTCAAGGTATATCTAGGCATTTAGAATAAAAAAAGTTAATTGTGAGAAAATAAGTTTAAATAAACTTTAAGAGGTGACATCTATGAAAAAATTAGCTAGTACTGCTTTGGCTATATTACTTGCATTTACTCCTTTGAGTTTTTCTTTTGCAAATAGTAAGGACAATGCTGATGCCAACCAACTAAATATATCTTCAAAATCGGCAATTTTGATGGATGTTGGTAGTGGACAAATTTTATATGAAAAGGATGCTCATAAAAAGCTTCCTCCTGCCAGTGTAACAAAGGTAATGACAATGTTACTTATTGTAGAAGCTTTGGATTCAGGTGATATTAAACTTGATGATGAAGTACAAGTGAGTGAAACTGCATCTAGTATGGGTGGTAGTCAAATATTTTTAGAGCCAGGAGAAACTCAAAAGGTTGATACTTTATTAAAAGGTATAGCTGTTGCTTCTGCAAATGATGCCTGTGTAGCTATGGCTGAACACTTGGCTGGAAGTGTTGAAGGATTTGTTGATAGGATGAATTCTAAAGCAAAAGAGTTAAATATGAATGATACTCATTTTGCAAATACAAATGGACTTCCAGTAGCAAATCACTATACATCTGCTCATGATATAGCTTTAATGTCTAGAGAATTATTAAAACATGAAATGATAAGCAAATACTTAACTACATGGATGGATAAGGTTGTAGTAGGTAAAAAACAAGTTACAGTAGGTCTTGCAAATACTAATAAGCTTATAAAGCATTATCAAGGAGCTACTGGTGTTAAAACTGGATTTACTCAAGAAGCTAAATATTGTCTATCAGCATCAGCAAAAAGAGGTAATACTCATTTAGTTGCGGCAACTTTAGGTGCAGAAACTTCTCCCGAAAGATTTAATGATGCATCTAGTCTTTTAAATTATGGATTTGCAAATTATGAAAGCGTTAAGCTATGTAGTAAGGGAGATAATATTGCTACACTTACATTAGATAAAGCTGATGAAAATAAAGTCAAATTAGTTGCTAAAGAAGACTTAAATGCTCTTATTAAAAAAGGAAGTTCTAAAAAGTTTGAAAAGAAAATAGAAATAGTAAAAAATCCTAAAATGCCAATTAAAAAAGGTACTGTTTTAGGAAAGATAAAGATATGTAAAGATAAAAAAGTAATAGGTGAAGTAGAATTAATAAATAATAAAGATATAAATAAGGCAAGTTACCTACAAATGCTTCAAAGAATAATTGATAATATGATATAATCACTTGTGATAAGATAAAACTATAATTCACATAAAAAATGCCCGTATAGAATTACTATATGGGTATTTTTATTTAGTCTATTAAAAGTTGTTATAATCATATGCTTACAATGATTATCTAAGTAAAGGCATACTACCTGTAAGTTTATTTACTTGCTTTTTATTTCCATATATTCCTATACCAAAATACTGTAGTTCGTCTTCTTGGACAGTGGCAATTTTTTGTGTGAATTCCTCATAAATATTACAACCTTGTGCAACATCTGAAAAATCTACAACAGTTAATCCTTCAAATTCAGGAGTATATAATTTTTTACGTAAATTCTTTATAATTTCTTTGTTTCCTTTTAAGATAGGTACAGGTATAGCAACAATTCCTAAATGATTATTACCTGTTTTGTCAACTACATCTGGACCTACTATTTCTGGAGTATACTTACCTAGTGTAACTCCCATTACCGCTGCTGTATTTGATATAATTCCCATTGGTAAATTTTCATCTATTACCATAACACATTTCACATTTTTATTTTCCATTTTTTAATTCTCCTTTTCATCTTCTTTAAAGTTATTTTTATCATTGTTTATAAATATATTTTGATATTGTTTAGGTGTAAGACCAATAAAGTTTTTAAAAAAATTTGTAAAGTGACTTTGGTCTACAAATCCTGTTTGTATAGCAGCATCTATGGGTTCTATTCCATTTTCTAAAAGTTTCTTAGCTTTATTTACTCGTATATTTTCAAGGTATCTGTAAGGTGTAATGCCTTTTAATTTTGTAAAATTACGAAGTAATGAGTACTTATTCATTTTTGCTAGATAACTTAACTCATCAAGTGCTATACGTTCAGCATAATTATTTTCTAAATAATCACAGACTATTTGAATTTCTGTACTTATTTTTTCTGAGTTAGACTGCAAAACTGGTTCTGTATATTCCTTTATTACTTGTTCAATTAGGAAAAAGAATATTTCTTCTTTTTTAAAATCTAATTGTTCTTCCATAATTATATGATGTAGTTCTTGTAGTAAAGGTACTAATTCACTACGAAATATTACCTGCTGATTAAACTTAGGTAAATAATTTTTCCCTGTAATTTCTAAGACAGCTTTTTGCATTATTTCTGGTTTAATATTAATACATCTATAATCAAGAACTTCATTATCTATTTGTTCACAAGTATGACTATCAAAAGGATTAAAAAGTAATAAATCTCCTGTGCTTGTAGTATACTTTTTGTTTTTGCATGATAAATATCTTTGACCTTTCTCTATAAAACCAATTACATAGTGTTCATGAAAATGGTTTGGAAAATTTTGCATGATACCTTTGAATCTATATGCTTCAACTTCTAATTCACTATCAAAACATACTGTGCGTTTTTCTTGTTTCACCTGAACAACCTCCTTTCATATTGTATAAAGTGTAACATATATTTTTTTGTACTTCTTGTATGATATTGACTAAAAACTAATAACAACTAAAAAAATGACAACTTAATTTTTTTAGTTGTCAAATTAAATAATATTTATATGTAATTTATTTTGCTAACCGATTAAAGCTTCTGCCTTTTTCTTTACAAATAGCTAGTTATTAAGTATTTATTCAGTTGCAATAACTTCGTCTAACATGTTCCCATAAGAAGCAAATTCTTTTATAAATTTTAATACAAGGGCTGTATCTGATTCAATTGTGTATATAAATTTCAGTTCATTATTTTCTACAGTACTATTCATTTTGTTACTCTCTTTATTTGTAATACACGGATAAGATAACAACAATGTCAGTTTATGTCAATATAATATTATACTACCAATAAGTGTAATTATTATATTTTTACAGCTAATATGATATAATAATAAAAGTTATAAAATAAAAAATGAATTTTAATTTTATGCCTGTATACACAATTATTATAATATAAAATAATTTTGATTATAAGTTATTTAATTGTTATAATAGTATTAAAAATTCAATTTAGGAGATGTACATTAATGTTAAGTATGAATATAGGAGAAATCGTAGCAAGTTTGGTTGGTATAGCCATGGCAATATCAATACATGAGTTTGGTCATGCATACTCGGCACATTTATTAGGTGATGATACAGCTAAGGCTTATGGAAGAATGACATTAAATCCTGTAAGACATGTCGACCCAATTGGTCTTTTGGCTATGTTTATTCTTAGAATAGGATGGGCAAAACCAGTCCCAGTAAATCCTAATAACTTTAAAAATTACAAGATAGGCAATTTGATAGTTTCACTTGCAGGTGTTTTCTGTAATGTTCTGACTGCTATAGTCTGTGTCATTATAAATAAATATGTGCACATGTATGCGATAAATACAATAGCTGAATATGTATTCTTATATAGTATGGGATTTGCTGCTTTTAATTTACTTCCTATACCTCCACTTGATGGATGGGGAGTTATATCTACACTTGTTCCATATAAATGGAATGAATATGTGTATAAATTTGAAAATATGAGTTATATAATTTTGTTGATTGCTTTATTTACAGGTATATATCAAATAATATTAACACCAATATATACCGTATTACTAAGAATAGTATATTTATTTGTTTAATAAAATAAACAACTTAAAGAGGGGTTAATATGAAGTATAATATACAATTACAAGTCTATGAGGGACCATTAGATTTGCTGTATGACTTGATAACTAAACATAAGATAGATATAAAAGATATATCAATTATAGATATAACTAAGCAATATCTTAATTATCTAAAAATGTTAGATAAAATGGATTTAGAGATAACTAGCGAATTTATAACTATGGCATCTAAGCTTTTAGAGATAAAATCTAAATACTTACTTTACAAACAAAAGGATGAAGAAGAAGACCCAAGAATAGAACTTATGGAGAAATTAGAAGAATATAGAAAATTTAAAATAGCATCACAAGATATAAGGGAAAATATAACTTATATTAATGAAAGATTTTATAGAACCAAAGAAGAAATAGTTATTGATGATAATGTAGATTTAGAAGATATATCAATAGAGGCAATAAAAAATATACTTCCATATATATTTAAGGTTAAAACATCACAAATTGAAAATACTAATGATGAAAAATTGGATAAAATAGTGAGAAAAAAGATAATATCTGTGGAAGAAAAAATAGTGTATATAAGAAATGTTATAAAAGAGAAAATAGAAGTTACTTTTACAAATATCATAAAATCATATGAAAATGATGAAATAATTGCTACTTTTTTATCTATATTGGAGCTTATAAAAGAAAAAGAAATAGTAGTGGTACAAGATATATTTTTTGATGATATTTTAATAAGAAAAAGTTCGGAGTGTTAAAATGAAAAGAGAAGATATAAAGTGTATTATAGAATCTATTATGTTTGCATATGGTGACCCAATAAGTATAAAAGAATTAAATTATATAATAAATAAAGAACTTTCATCAAAAGAGATAGAGATTATGTTAAATTTGCTTATTGATGAGTATAGAGAAAAAAATAGAGGTATTCAGATAATCAAATTGGAAAACAAATATCAAATGTGTACAAATGAAGATTATGCAGAATATATAAAAAAAATTATTGAACCAAAGAAAAAGAAAAGTTTGAGTCAAGCTACACTAGAGACTCTTACTATAATTGCATATAAACAACCAATAACAAAAGTAGAGATAGAAGATATAAGGGGAGTAAAATGTGATAAGGTGTTACAAACTCTATTTGAAAATCAACTTATAAGAGAGGCTGGTAGACTTAATAAAATAGGAAAACCAATAATTTATAAGACAACAGATGAATTTTTAAAGCTGTTAAATATAGAAAGCCTTGAAGAGTTGCCTGCTATAGAAACTTATCAAGAAGCAGTAACAAATGAATAAAATGTTATACAAAGATAATGTTAATTTTACAATAGAAATGTTAATTTTAAAATAAAAATATGAAGAACACAGTAATTTAGTTTATAGTTTTAAATTTTTTAGACGGTTTAAAATAATCTAAGTTATTGTGTTTTTTTGTGAATATAAAAAAATGGTTTTGGTAAAATAAATATGGTTAATTAAGTATAAATAGTAATTTTTTGATGATAATATAAACATGGAGATTAATGAATTACTTAATTTTAAATACTTAATAGTAGCAATAATTTTTATAATAAGTATAATTATATTGTTTTTAATGTCTCATATAAATATCTTATTAATAGCAGATATAAACAATAAAGATGTTTGTTTAAAACTTAATATAAAATACATGTTTGATTTAATAAATATAAATAGACAACTCTATCCAGCTGAAAATAGTAACAATAATGATAAAAAAGAGGGGATGAAGAATAATATAGACTCTAGTATATTATTGGCTGATGATCTTTTAAGTGTTTATAGACTATTAAAAAAGATAAAAATACATGAATTTTATTCAAACATTGATTTTGGAACTAAAAATATAAGTTTGACATCTTCTGTGTATGTATTAATAAATACTCTATATGGAAATTTATTTAATATAATTGATGCAGAAAAAATATATTTAAATGTAAATCCAAATTTTACAAAAGATTACTTTTTGGGAAATTTAAGGATACATATAAGGTCAAGAATAAAAGATTTATTTCATTTTATAATAATGGTTAATAAGGTTATGAATAAAAATAAAGGAAATTATAAGGGAGGTGATAGTAATGAGAGCAACAGGTTCGATACAAAGTCTTATGGAAACAACTCTTGAAACTATTAAAGGTTCTATAGATGCAAATACTATTATAGGAGACCCTATAAAAACAGATACTACAGTAGTTGTTCCTATATCAAAAGTAACAATTGGATTTGGTATAGGTGGAGGAGAGTATTCAAAAGGATATGATGAGAAAGATAAAAATATTGAAATAAAAAGTGAAAAAGCAGATACAAATTTTGCAGGAGGTAGTGCAGGAGCTATATCTGTACAACCAGTAGCATTTGTAGTAGTTGAAAGTGGAGAGACTAGAATAATGAGCTTAGATAGTAATATTAATCTAGTTGATAATATTCTGTCTATAACTCCTAGAGTATTAGAAAAAATTCAGAATATATCTCAAAATAATAAAAATACAGACAAGAACAATATGTAGTATAAGATTAGAATAGTTTTGAAAATAAAATATATCATTGAGTAAAATAGTGAGATTGATATAAGTCTCACTATTTTATAATGTAATTTAAATGTTTTTTACTTTATACCTAATAATATTTTAGTTTAAAACAATTTAAATGGATAATAAAGTTTATCTATAGTATAATTATAAAAAGAAAAGAAGTATTATATTAGAGATATATAAACATATTTGGGGGATAAGAGGGAGTCCCAATTATTAATTTTGAGGTGAATTTTATGAGTGATAAAGAGTTATCTATTTTGTTGTTGGAGAGTATGAATAACTTTCATAATTTAATAAAGATTATTAATAATGAAAGATATAAAAAAGGTAAAGTACTTACAGAAAGGCAATTTTTTGCTTTAGTAAGTATAAGAAAACATAATAAAATGGAACTTAAAAATTTGAGTAGAGATTTACATGTATCTACTTCTAGTTTGTGTATATTACTTAATAAGTTAGTTGAGCAAGAGTATGTATATAGGGAAGAAGATAGTAGAGATAGACGAAATACTTTTTATGGAATAACTGAAAGTGGAGAAAAAATACTAGATGATGAAATATTAAAATTTATATCTATAATAAGTGATAAAATGAACTGTTTAGATATAGAAAACAAAGATAAATTATTTGCTTCTTTGGAAGACTCTAGAAATATAATTGAACAATTATTTTAAAAAGGAGAATTTAATATGCATATAAAATGTTCTAAAGAAATATTAAAAAGTTTGGATGATGCTATAACTGTAGTTACTGTGTTTGAAGATGAGAATGTTTCTACAATGTTTGATAAATTAAATATTGTAAGTAAAAACTTCAGTGCTAAAGAAAATAACATAGAAATTGTGACATTGTTTGAAAATGACAATCTAATAGACCTTTGTTTAGTTGGTCTTGGTAAGAAAGAATCTTTAGATAAGGAAAAACTTAGAATCATAGGTGGCAACTTGTGTAAAAAAATAAAAGGGGTATTTAGAAATAAAGTATGTAAAAATAATGATATTAACATAATAAATGTTAATTTAGACATAGAGCAGATAGGTGCTTTTTCAGAAGGAATATTGCTTGGCAACTATAAATTTGATAAATATAAGACAAAAAGTGAAGCTTTTGAAGAAAGAGAAATAGATAATATAATTATATTTACTGAAAAAGAAGCAGAGTATGAAATAGAAAAAGCTAAAATACTATCTAATTCAACTATAATAGCTAGAGATTTAGTTAACGAACCATCAAATATAATATACCCAAAGACATTGGCAATAGAGGCAGTTAGACTTGGGGCAGAGTATGGATTTAATGTTGAGATTTATGAAGAAGAAAAAATAAAAGCATTGGGTATGGAAGCTTTTTTTGCTGTATCAAGAGGTTCAGTTAATAAACCAAGATTTATAGTAATGCGCTATTTTGGAGATGAAGAAAATACAGATATACTAGGTCTAGTGGGTAAAGGATTGACTTATGATACTGGTGGATATTCTTTAAAATCAAATGCATCTATGCTAGATATGAAAACAGACATGGCTGGAGCGGCAAGTGTAATAGGAGCTATGTGTGCCATATCTCAGAGTAAATTAAAGAAAAATGTTATAGCAGTAGTAGCTGCATGTGAAAATGCTTTATCAGGAGGTTCATATAAGCCAGGAGATATAATTAATTCTATGGCAAGAAAAACTATTGAAGTTTTAAATACAGATGCAGAAGGTAGACTTACATTAGCTGATGCAATATATTACATTATAAATAATGAAAAAGTGACAAAAGTTGTTGATGTAGCAACATTGACTGGTGCAGCTCTAACATTATTAGGGAATGTTGCAACTCCTGTAGTAACAAATAATGAGGATTTTTATTGTGAGTTGGAAAAAGCATCTACTTTATCTGGAGAAAGAGTCTGGAAGATGCCACTTTATGATGAGTTTAAAAATATGGTAAAGGGAGAAGAAGCAGACCTTAAAAATACTGGAGGTAAAAATGCTGGATGCATAACAGCAGGAGCCTTTATTGGAGAATTTGTTGGCAGTACTCCATGGATACATATGGATATAGCAGGTACAAGTACATCATCAAAATCAAAGGGATATAAATCAAAAGGAGCGACAGGGGAGCCTGTTAGGACATTGTATTATTTAGCAGAGATATAAAATTATATAATACAAAAACTATAGTTTAATGTGTAAAGCCACTTGGATATTTTTAAAACTTAAAAAATGTCCAAGTGGCTTTATTTATAAATTTAAATAAATTATTTACTCTTTTTCTTTTTTTCAAGGATAAAGGTATCTATATTAGATAAAAGAGGAAGTATGTACACAATGCTAGTAGCAAAAATAAATATGAAAATGGTAGTTGTATTGTAACTTAAAAAGCTATAGTAATATTGTGAATCAGTAAATGTATTTAGTAAAAATATAAATGAAAAGTAAATAAGACAAATTCCAAAATTATCTCTAAATGCATGTCTGTTAACTTTAAATTTTCTTACATCAACCATATAAATATTTGCATATATTATCAAACATTTAGAGAAGATAAATAGAAAATATATAAAGCTAGGGAATTCGTATCCTAAGTTTTTAGAAAAAATAAGTTCTCCAACAGAACAGACTAAACTCCAAGAAAAAAATATGTTAAAAAAATGATACTGTTTAAAAGCTAATATAGCTATACATATGTATATACAAATATGGCTAATTCCAATTGGTAAGGAATTCAAGGTGCTATAATTCCCTGAAGAAATAATTAAAATTTGTTCTAAAGCAACGACTATTACCATTAAGGTACAAAGTATTTTTTCAACTGTGTAACTATAGGGTAAAATATTTTTTGTTAGCTTTGGACAATGATATAGAAATAATCCGAATATAAAAAGACTTACAAACTGTTCACTAGAAAAAAGAAAAATTTTAAACATAGAGCATTCTCTCCTATAATAAATTAATATGTACCTATATAAATATATTCATCCTCTATCAATTTAATATATAAAAAATTTAATAAAGTTAAGATTTTATATAGAAATATTAAAGAGATAAAAATTTTTAAATTTAGTGGGCATATTGAAATCATGTCAAAAAATAAAAATATTTTTATTTATTAAAGTTTTTGGGAATAATAATAACAAATATTAGAACTAATTAACAGTTTTTGTAAGTATTTGACAATAGAGAGGGTGTAACAAATGGGAATAATAGAATCAGCATCAAAGTTAGCTGAGATAGTTCATTTATTAGCAATTGAAAAGGGGATAACAGATATAGAAGCATGGGAGGAAGCAGTAGAAGAATATAGTAAAATTTATGAAAATAAGAGAGAACAATATAGAAGTTAAAAATAAAATTTTGCTGACAAAAAACTCGTTATACTGGATAAAATTTAATCGTTTATGAAAATATTAAATAATATATGCAAATAAAACAAAAAATGGTATCTCAATTACAATCTAAAAAAATCATTTTGAGATACCATTTAATAGCAAATTTACATAGAAATTAAATATTTCATACTTTAAATTTATTTTAATAAATATTTAGAGATAGAAGGTTTACTTATCTATGTTTTTTATGTAACCTCTTTTTTCTAGTTTTTTTATATGTTCTTTGCGTATTTCATCAAGATTAATACCATATTGCTCTTCTAGTTTAAACATCATAGTTACACATGTTTGAGCCACATCCATCAATTCTTTAGCAGTTTTCTTTATAATATCAACTTCATCTAAGTCATTATTTTCTCCACTTAGATTTCTGAATTTGCCTATACATTCAGCTAATTCGCCTTGTTCTTCACCCATTTTGATAAATGTAGACTCCAGTGTTGGGTCTAAATTATTAAGTTCTGGTAAAGATATAGTTTTTAGTTTCATAAAAAGCTCCTTTCAAATTATATATTTATACTAAAATACTATAACAAAAATAATGCTAAAAAGAAACTTTAAATTCAACATAAAAACTCATATATATAATAAAAATAGTGAAATAAATCTATATTTGTCTTAATACAGCTTCATATAGAACTTCTCCAATAGGTCTATTAATTACAAGAGATGCAGATTTATCATAAACGGTGTTTGCTTTATTAATAAGAGCAATATATTTACCTTTGTAATAATCTATAAAACTAGCTGCTGGATATACAGCTAATGATGTACCTCCTATAATCAGTAAATCAGCATTACTTATAGCAGAAATTGTCTTGGTAATAATATCACTGTCAAGAGCTTCTTCATAAAGCACTACATCAGGTTTTACTATAGAGCCACAATCATCACAATGAGGAATATTACCTCCTAGATTTAGCATAGCTTCTAAATCAAAAAATTTACCACAGTTAGTACAGTAATTTCTATGTACAGAACCGTGAAGTTCTAAAACATTTTTACTTCCAGCCATTTGATGAAGCCCATCAATATTTTGAGTTATAACAGCTTTAAGTTTGCCCATTTCTTCTAGCTTTGCCAAAGCTATGTGGGCATTATTAGGTTTTGCATTAGGATATATTAGTTTGTCTTTGTAGAATTCAAAGAACTCCTCTGGATATTTAACAAAGAAAGTATGTGAAACTAATTGCTCAGCAGTAAATTGTTTATTAAGTTTTTGACTAAAAAGTCCAGTAGAGCTTCTAAAATCTGGTATATTAGATTCAGTTGAAACACCTGCTCCACCAAAAAATACTATATTATTATGATTAGATATTAAGTCTTTTAGGTTATTTGCATCCATAGTCTACACCTCCAAAATTATTATATATAGATTGTACTACATAATATAAAGTTTATGTTACTTTATTAGATTCTGAGTATTTTCTTAATGTTTTAAAAATCAATTTAAAGAGTGGGTATAAATAAAATTATACGAGCTAAAAAAATTTATATTTTTCAATATATAAATATATAGATTAAAATCAGAAATAAAAATAAAGAAAGTATAAATAAAATGTATACATAATATAAATAGACAATATTTACTAAAATCATAAGTTGTCGTATAATTATATTAAAATTGTTTTAGTGTTAAAAGAAGGGCGGGGGAAGTAAGTGAAGAAAAGAGCAGCTTTAGCAACATTAGCTGTATTACCATTAACTATGGTAAATGCACATGCTGATGGAGAAATAGGTATAGTGACTATAAATTATTTAAATGTAAGAAATGAACCAACTGCCGAAAGTAGTATATCTTTTGTTGCTAAAAAAGATGATAAAGTTTTAATAAAAGACTCTTCTAATGGATGGTATAAAATAAAAGCCGAATCTGGACAAGAAGGTTGGGCTTCATCAAAATATATAGCAAAATCTAATGGTGATTTTTTAAGAACATCTACAAATAAAGAAAAACAAGTTACTTCAAATAGTTTAAATATGAGAAATGGAGCAGGAACAAGCTATAGAGTTATAACTGTATTAAAAAAGGGACAAAAAGTAGAAGTAATATCAGAAAGTAATGGCTGGTCAAAAATCAAATATGATGGAAGACTAGGTTATGTATCGAGTTCTTATCTAGGAGATGTATCAAGCTCAACTAATAAATCAAAAACTAAGCAGGTAAATACAACTTCACTAAATGTAAGAAGTGGTCCAAATACAAGCTATGGTGTATTAGGTAAGTTACAAAAAGGAAGTAAGGTAGAAGTAATATCAGAATCTAATGGCTGGTCAAAAATAAAGTATAATGGAAAAGATGGATATGTATCTAGTATGTATTTATCAGATGCAGGTCAGAGTGATACAAATGATTCTAGCCAAGATACTGATAAAAAAGATACTAATAAATTTGTAAATACAGCTTCTTTAAATGTACGAAGTGGTCCAGGTTCTACATATAGTAAATTAGGAAAGGTCTATAAGGGAAGCAAAGTAACTGTGATATCAGAAAGTAGTGGATGGGCTAAAATTAATTTTAATAATAAAGAAGCATTTGTTGTGGGAAATTATCTATCTGATTCAACAGATACATCAAATAATAATACAAATAATAATAACTCAAATAACAATTCCAACAATAATGGAAATAATGATTCTACAACATCAGGACAAGTAAATGGTATGGCAAATATAAGTGGGGCTAAGATTGATTACAAATCTCTAAGCTATACGTTAGCTTCTCATATAAGTAAACAAGTTGAGAAAGCAACAGCAGGAGGGAATGTAATAGCTCCAGGTAATAGAAAAAGTACTCCAAGTCCTGAATTTAGTACATTTTCAGCACAAAGAACAAGTTCATTTGTAAATGCTAGTTCAAGTGATATAGAATATTATTTAAATCCTAAAAACTTTACAAATACTACAAAAGGTATGATGCAATTTTTGAAGATTAATAGTTATAGAAGTGGTATATCAGAGTCAAGTTTAAATTCGTACCTTAACGGATTATCTTCTAGTGTATTTAAGAATCAAGGAGCTGCATTTATAAACGCTGCTAAGAAGTATAATATAGATGTAGTATATCTAGTATCTCATGCTATGTGGGAAACTGCTTATGGTAAATCTACACTTGCACAAGGTCAGACATTGACTTCTTATAAAGGTCAAGCTCTTAGCAAGCCAGTTAAAGTGTATAATTTTTTTGGAATAGGAGCAATAGATAAAAGTGCTAATGTTTCAGGAGCAGAGGCAGCATATTCTAATGGATGGACTAGTATTGAAGCTACAATAGATGGTTCTGCAAAATGGATATCTCAAAACTATGTAAATAGTTCTAAGTACAATCAAAATACTATTTACAAGATGAAGTGGAATTATGATTATACATGGCACCAATATGCAACTGATGTAAATTGGGCTAATGGAATTTCTGGAATTATGGAAAATTTAATTGGCCTTTATGGTGGTGGAAGTAGTTTAGTCTTTGAAGTACCACAATATAAGTAATACATAAGTAAAAAAATATAGACTATGGGTAGTTTTTCATTTTGTTTAAATTATCTGTAGTCTTTTTGTATATAATTTACTAGATATAAACCTTAATATTAGTAAAATTTTTATGTTATAATATTAATTCTAAGTAAATATAAGTGAGTAATAGATAGAAATAGAGAAAAAGTGGTAATAATATATATATAATGTTAGGAAAGGAGGATATAAATGGAAAGTGTTAAGGAATATTTAGATAAATTAGAAATTAATAACAGTGGCCTTGGAAAACAACTTAAAGAAGTTTACATAAATAGAGTAGTTTATTTTAAAGAAAATAAAATTGTTTACTTTTACCTAACGTCTAAAGAGATTGTTTCCCATGAACTTTTAGATAAATTTAGAGAAGAATTGATGTATAAGCTTGATTATTTTAAAGATATAAAGATGAAAATAAGATTTACTGGGTTTGAAAGAAAATCTAACAAAGATGTCATAAAAAAATATTGGAATAATATCTTGTATATATTAAAGTACTTGTGTCCGTCCATTGCAGGATGGTATAAGCAAGTTGAATTTCTTTGTTTAGATGAAGAATTAAAAATAAAACTCCCAAAGGGTATATTTTATGAGAGATTAATAAGAAAAAATGTAGTTCATGTACTTAAAACTGTTCTTAGTGAAGAATTGGGATTGGACTTAGATATAACTATTGAAAAAGCTGTTGATGAAAAGGTAAATGTAGAAAGACTCATAAGAATAAATGATAGAGAAATGGAAGAAAAAATTAGAGCATTGGAAATTGGACAAATTAATAAGTGTGAAGAAAATGAAGAAGAAGGTTATGTTATTAAATCAGAAGTTGATGAAAATTTAGTCTATGGAGATAATGCAAATGCTATGATTGAAAATATATCTGGATTAAATGCATCTTCTGGAACAGTTGCAGTTGTTGGGGATATATTTGATGTTGAGACTAAAGAACTTAAAAATGGAAAAATACTTATGATAGCATCGATTACAGATTATACTAGTTCAATAAGTTGTAAGCTATTTTTAACAGATACCAATAAAGATGGAGTACTTGAAAATGTTAAAAAAGGAGCTTATTTAAAACTTAAAGGTGACATAGTTTATGATACATATCAAAGAGAAATTAGTATGATGATTAGTGGAATTAGACAAGAAAATAGACCAGAGAGAAAAGATATTTCAGAAGAAAAAAGGGTAGAACTTCATGCACATACTCAGATGTCCTCTATGGATGCTATTTGTTCTGTTAAAAAACTTGTAGAACGTGCAGCCCAATGGGGACATCCAGCGATTGCTATAACAGACCATGGTGTTGTACAGGGATTCCCAGATGCTATGAATGCTGGTAAGGCAAACAACATAAAAATACTTTATGGAGTAGAAGGGTATTTAGTTGAAGATGATTCTCTTATTATAGAAGATGCAAATGATAAAGAACTTTCTCAGACGTTTGTTGTATTTGATATAGAGACTACTGGATTTTCTAATACAAATGATAAAATAACTGAAATTGGTGCTGTAAAAATAGAAAATTTTAAAATTGTAGATAGATTTAGTGAACTGATAAATCCTGAAAAAGATATTTCGTATAAGATACAAGAATTAACGGGAATAACTAATGAATTGATTAAAGACAAGCCAACTATTGAAGAAGTTCTTCCAAGATTTATGGAGTTTGTTGGAGATAGTGTACTAGTTGCACATAATGCAGAGTTTGATACTGGATTTATATCACAGAAGTGTAGAGAACAGGGGATAATGTATAATCACAAAAAGGTAGATACACTTATGTTAGCCAGAGTAATGCTTCCAAAGTTAAAAAGACATAGGTTAAATGTTGTTGCTAAAGAGCTTGGCATACCTCTTTTAAACCATCATAGAGCAGTTGATGATGCAGAGGCAACTGCACTTATATTTAATAAATTTTTACAGATGCTTACAGAAAAAGGTGCAAAAACTTTAAGTGATGTGAATAATATTCTTGGAAAAATTGATTATACAAAGCTTAGTACAAATCATATAACTTTGATAGCAAAAAATTCTGTAGGTATAAAAAACTTATATAAAATAATTTCAGATGCACATGTAAATCATTTTTTTAGAGCACCAAGAATCCTTAGAAGTATTTTAAATGAGTATAAGGAAGGTCTCATAATTGGTTCAGCTTGTGAAGCAGGAGTTGTTTTTCAAGCTGTAAAGAAAAATGTACCTGATAAAGAAATGAAAAAAATAATAGATTTATATGATTATATAGAAGTGATGCCTATAGATAACAATAGGTTTATGATTGATAAAGGAGAAGTAAAGGATGAAGAAGAGCTAAGAGAATTAAATAGAAAATTAATTGATACAGCTAAGAGGTTTAATAAAATTCCAGTAGCTACTGGAGATGTTCATTTTTTAGATAAACATGAAGCTGTTTTAAGAAAAGTTCTAAAGTATTCTCAAGGATTTAAGGTAGATGAAGAAGAGACTTATTTACATTTTAGAACAACAGATGAAATGTTGGAGGAGTTTAGTTATCTTGGAGAAGAGTTAGCATATGAAGTTGTGGTTGAAAATAGTAATTTGATTGCTGATATGGTTGAAAATATAAAACCTATACCAGATGATACATATCCACCAATTATAGAAGGTTCAGATGTAGAATTAAGGGAAATGTGCTATGAAAAAGCTAAACGGATTTATGGAGAGCCAATACCAGAAATAGTTCAAAAGAGATTGGATAGAGAATTAAATTCAATAATAAGTAATGGATATGCAGTTATGTATATCATAGCTCAAAAACTAGTTGCAAAATCTCTCTCAGATGGATATTTAGTTGGTTCAAGAGGTTCTGTTGGTTCGTCATTTGCAGCTACTATGAGTGATATAACAGAAGTTAATCCTCTACCAGCGCACTATATTTGTGAAAATGAAGATTGTAAATATTCCTTTTTTTATGAAATAGGTGAATGGGGGTCAGGTGTTGACTTGCCAGATAAGGATTGTCCAAAATGTGGAAGAAAACTTGCTAAAAATGGTCATGATATTCCATTTGAGGTCTTCTTAGGTTTTGAAGGTGATAAAGAACCAGATATAGACCTAAATTTCTCAGGAAATTATCAGCCTACAATCCATAAATACACTGAAGAATTATTTGGAGAGGGATATGTATATAGAGCAGGAACTATAGGTACTGTAGCAGAAAAAACAGCTTTTGGATATGCAAGAAAATATGTAGAAGAAAATAATATAAGTGTACCAAATGCAGAGGTACTAAGACTTTCAAATGGGTGTACTGGTGTAAAAAGAACTTCAGGACAGCATCCTGGTGGAGTTATGGTTATACCAGACTATAAAGATGTATATGATTTTACACCTATACAATATCCAGCAAATGATACTTCTTGTGGTGTTATAACTACTCACTTTGATTATCATTCAATAAGTGGTAGGATACTTAAACTTGATATACTTGGACACGACGGTCCTACTATCATAAGAATGCTTGAAGATATTACTGGAATAAATATAACAGAAATTCCTCTAGACGATGAAGAAACTATGTCTTTATTTACATCTACAGAAGCGTTAGGAGTTACACCAGAAGAGATAAATTGTCCTATAGGATGTCTTGCTGTACCTGAATTTGGAACTAAGTTTGTACGACAAATGCTTCTTGACACAAAACCCACTATGTTTGCAGAGCTCGTACGTATATCTGGTCTTTCTCATGGTACAGATGTTTGGGTAAACAATGCACAAGATTTAGTTAGAGAAGATATAGTGGGATTAAAAGATGTTATATCTACACGAGATGACATAATGAACTACTTAATATTTAAAGGCTTACCTCCTAAGATGAGTTTTACAATAATGGAGAGTGTAAGAAAAGGGAAAGGTTTGAAACCAGAACATATTGAAGAAATGAAGAAAAATAATGTTCCAGAATGGTATATAGGTTCATGTAAAAAGATTAAATATATGTTCCCCAAAGCACATGCGGTTGCTTATGTTATGACCTCATTTAGAATTGCATATTGTAAAGTACATTACCCAGAAGCCTTTTATGCAACTTACTTTACTACAAAGGTGGAAGATTTTGATGCAGATTTAATTGTTAAGGGTTTGGATACTATAAAATCAAAAATAAATGAGATTGAATCATTGGGAAATGATGCAACTACAAAGGAAAAAGGTATGTTGACTGTATTAGAAGTTGCTCTTGAAATGTATGCAAGGGGGATAAAGTTGTTACCAGTCGATATATATAAATCAGATGCAAGTGACTTTATAGTTGTTGGAGAAAAAACATTACTTCCACCAATGGCAGCAATACAAGGCCTTGGAGGAAATGCAGCTTTAAATATTCAAAATGAAAGAAAAAATGGTGAATTTATATCAAAAGAAGATTTAAGAAAGAGAGCAAAAGTATCAAAAACAGTAATAGAAACACTTACTAATCATGGCTCACTTGAAAATATGAGCGATGAAAACCAATTGTCTCTGTTTTAGGTTAGTTTAAAAAGTTGCAAATAAAAGAATTTTATGATATCATAGTATAGAAAATAGTATACTTTGCAGAAACTAAGAGTGAGACAGCTGTTCTCACTCTTTTATTTTAAATATATTATTAAGAACTAGTTTAATTTTATTGAATACATTTAATTTAAAAATTATTTAATAAAATTAAACTAGTCATTTACAATTGAATAGGAGGTAATTTAATGAAAAAAGATTTAGAAGCAGCAATTGAAGAAATTGTAACTAAAATAACGGATGAACATGGATTTGAAATGGTTGATGTTGAATATGTAAAAGAAGTGGGAGAATACTACTTAAGAGTATACATAGATAAAGAAGAAGGAATATCTTTAAACGAATGTGAATTAGTTAGTAGAGAACTAAGCCCAATATTAGACGAAAAAGACCCTATAAAAGAGAATTATTTTTTAGAAGTATCTTCTCCAGGGCTTGATAGGGCATTAAAAAAAGACAGAGATTTTGTTAGATACCAAGGTAGAGATGTAGATTTAAAATTATATAAACCATTAAATGGATGTAAACAATTTGAAGGTGAACTTGTAGGATTAACAGAAGATAATAATATAAAAATCATTATAAATGGTGAAGAAATGGAATTTAATAGAAAAGATGTTGCTATTGTTAGATTAGCAATAAAGTTTTAGTGGTATATTAAATAGGGAGGAAATAAAAAATGAATCATGAATTTATGGAAGCACTAAACGAATTAGTAGTTGATAGAGGTATAGATAAAGAAATACTTATAGATACTATAGAGCAAGCTCTTTTAACTGCATACAAAAAAAACTTTGGTTCAGCACAAAATGTTAGAGTTGAGTTTGATAGAGACAAAGGAGATATAAAAGTATTTTCTCAAAGAGTAGTTGTCGATGAATCAGACCTATATGATACTTTCTTAGAAATAGAGTTAGCAGATGCTAGAGAGATAAACCCTAATTATGAATTGGGTGATATTATAGAGCATGAAGTTACACCTAAAAACTTTGGAAGAATTGCAGCTCAGACAGCAAAACAAGTAGTTGTTCAAAGAATAAGAGAAGCTGAGAGAGAAATAGTGTATAATGAATTTATAGAAAAAGAAAATGAAATAGTTACAGGAGAGGTTGCTAGAGCAAATAAAAATATTGTTTATGTAAATCTTGGAAGAATAGAAGGGATAATGACTCAAAGTGAACAAATCCCATTTGAAAATTACAAAGCAGGTCAAAAAATAAAATTCTATATACTTGAAGTTAAAAAGACTAACAAAGGACCTCAAATAGTTGTATCAAGAAGTCATCCAGGTCTAGTAAAGAGATTATTTGAAGAAGAAGTTCCTGAAATATATGAGGGTATAGTTCAAATAAAATCAGTGGCAAGAGAAGCTGGGTCAAGAACTAAGATGGCAGTAAGATCTATAGATGAAAAAATAGACCCAATTGGAGCTTGTGTAGGTCCAAAAGGACTTAGAGTAAAAAATATAGTGGATGAACTTGGTGATGAAAAAATAGATATAATAAAATATAGTGAAAATCCAGCAGAGTTTATATCAGCAGCACTTAGCCCATCAAAAGTTGTTAAAGTAGATATAAATGAAGATGAAAAATCTGCCTTAGTTATTGTTCCAGATTATCAGTTATCACTTGCTATAGGTAAAGAAGGTCAAAATGCAAGACTTGCAGCAAAATTGACAAACTGGAAGATAGATATTAAGAGCGAATCTCAAGCAGAACAAGAAATGATAAATCTTGAAAATTCCAAAGAAATAGAAGATGAGGGTATTAAAGCTGAATTTATCAATCAAGATGAGTTAGATGTCTCAGATGATAATTTCAAAGAAGAAGAGTAAGGAGGGATGGCTTTGAAAAAAGTAAAAAAAGTGCCTCAAAGAAAATGCATAGCATGTCAAGATAGAGACTCTAAAAAAGAGCTTATAAGAATAGTTAAAAATAAAGAAGGAAAAATATTTTTAGACCAAACAGGAAGAGCTAATGGAAGAGGAGCATATGTATGTAAAAGCTCTGAATGTCTAAAAAAAGCTATAAAAAGCAAAGCATTAAATAAAGCTTTTAAAATTGATGTTCCTGATGAAGTCTATGATAATCTACTTATGGAGTTAGAAGAATATGAAAAATAATAAAGAAAAGATACACTCGTTCTTAGGGCTCGCAACTCGTGCAGGGAAAATAGTGTCTGGTGATGATTCAACTTTGCTTGACTTAAAAAAAGGAAAAGTAAAATTAATTTTAATTGCAGAAGATGCATCAAATAACACAAAAAAACTTTTTAAAGATAAATCAACTTTTAGAAATATTCCATATCTATTTTTTTCAACAAAAGATGAAATAGGATTTGCAATAGGAAAATCTCCAAGAGCAGTCGTAGGAATAAAAGATGAAAATTTTGCTAAAAAGATAATTGAACTAATAGAAATTTAAAATAAAATAGGGGGTGATCTTGTGTCAAAAACAAGAGTATACCAAATAGCAGAAAAATTAAATATATCAAATGAAGAGCTTATAAATAAGTTAGCTGAATTAGATATTAATGTAACTGACAAAGATTCAGTATTAGAAGGTGAAGCGTTAGAATTAGCACTTGAAGTGTTAAGTGAAGATTCATCTCAAGAAAATGAAAATGTTATAGAAATAGATGGACAGTTGACAGTACAAGTATTAGCAACTAAATTAGATAAATCTCCATCAGAAATAATTATGAAGCTTATGAAAATGGGAACTATGGCAACAATAAATCAAGAGATAAATTTTGAGATTGCTGCTTTAGCTGCCAAAGACTATGGATTTGAATTAACAGTAGCAGAAAGTGATGATACAGAAGCTTTAGAAATAGAAGCTTTAATGGAAATTGAAGAAGATAATGAAGAGGATTTAAAATCTAGACCACCAGTTGTTACAGTTATGGGACATGTTGACCATGGTAAAACATCTTTACTAGATGCAATAAGAAAAACTGATGTAATTTCAGGTGAAGCTGGAGGAATAACTCAGCATATAGGTGCTTCAGAAGTTAAAATCAATGACAAAAAAATAGTATTTTTAGATACACCAGGACATGAGGCTTTCACATCAATGAGAGCAAGAGGAGCACAAGTTACAGATATAGCAATATTAGTTGTTGCAGCAGATGATGGTATAATGCCTCAAACAGTAGAAGCAATAAACCATGTTAAAGCAGCAGGAGTACCTTTAATAGTTGCTATAAATAAAATAGATAAACCAGGTGCAAACCCAGATAAAGTTAAACAAGAATTAGCAGACCAAGGATTATTAGTTGAAGACTGGGGTGGAGAAGTAATAGCAGTTCCAGTATCAGCTAAGAAAAAAGAAGGAATAGATACACTTTTAGAAATGGTATTGTTGGTTGCTGAAATAGAAGAATTAAGAGCAAATCCAAATAAAAGAGCAGTAGGAACTGTTATAGAAGCTGAGCTTGATAAGGGAAGAGGTCCAGTTGCAACAGTACTTGTTCAAGGTGGTACTCTAACAGTAGGTGATCCAATCGTTGCAGGTGTTGCATGTGGTAAAGTTAGAGCTATGATAAATGCAAAAGGTAAAAGAGTTAAGACAGCAGGACCATCTACAGCAGTAGAAATATTAGGGCTATCAGAAGTTCCACAAGGTGGAGACCAATTCGTTGAGGTTCCAACAGATAAAATTGCTAGAAGTGTAGCAGCAAGAAGACAACAATTAGCTAGAGATGAGATGTTAAAATCAACTCAAAGATTATCACTAGATGCTTTATTTAGTCAAATGAGTGAAGGTGCTATAAAAGACCTTAACATAGTTATAAAAGCAGATGTACAAGGTTCAGTACAAGCAGTTAAACAATCTTTAGAAAAATTATCAAATGAAGAAGTACAAGTTAAAGTAATACATGGAGGTGTTGGAGCTGTAACAGAATCAGATATATTACTTGCAGCAGCTTCTAATGCAATAATAATAGGATTCAATGTAAGACCAGTTCCAGGCGCAGAATCTCTAGGAGAAAAGGAAAATGTTGATATAAGAACATATACTATAATATACAAGGCTATAGAAGATATACAAGCTGCTATGACTGGTATGTTAGACCCTGAATATGTTGATGAAGAAACAGGAAAAGCTGAAATAAGAGAAATATATAAAATATCTGGTATTGGAACAGTAGCTGGATGTTATGTAACTAATGGTAAAATATTTAGAAACTGTAAAATAAGATTAGTTAGAGATAGTATAATAATACATGAAGGTGAACTTGCAGCACTTAAGAGATTTAAAGATGATGTAAAAGAAGTTAATTCTGGATACGAATGTGGTATGAGTTTTGTAAATTATAATGACATAAAAGAAGGCGACATAGTAGAAGCTTATATAACTAAAGAAGTAGAAAGAAAATTATAAATTCGTATCAAAGAAAATCAGTTAGTAAAGAAGGTCGATGGTATGGCATCATATAATAGAACAAGAAGAATTGCAGAAGAAATAAGAAAAGTAGTAAGCACTATGCTTATAAATGGAGTAAAAGACCCTAGAATAACATCTTTGGTAAGTGTAACTGATGTAGAAGTTACAAATGACCTAAGATATGCTTATGTATATGTAAGTATTCTAGGTGGAGATGAAGAATCTACATTAGCAGGACTTAAGAGTGCTGGAGGGTATATAAGAAGAGAAGTAGGAAAAAATATAAAGCTTAGATATATTCCTGAGATAATATTTAAACTTGATGATTCAATAGAAAAAGGAATGTATATGGATAGCCTTATAAAGAGAGTAAATGAAAAAAATACTCAAAAAAATGAGGATGAAAATTATGATGAATAATATTGATAGTATTATAAATTATATATATGAGGGTGACTATTTTATAGTTACCTCTCATATTAGTCCAGATGGAGATAATATTGGTTCAACACTTTCAATGTATTATACACTAAAAAGTTTAGGGAAAAATGTATATTATGTACTTGATGATGAAGCCCCATTGAATTTGAAGTTTTTAGTTGAAGGTGTAGAAATTTATAAGTCTCATGAATTTGATATAAATAAGTATTCTCTAATTGCACTTGACTGCGGAGATAAGATGAGAATATGTGTAAGTGATGAAATCAAAAATAATGCATCAAAAGTAATCTGTATTGACCATCATGCTAGTAATGATTCATATGGAGATTTAAACTATGTAGATATTGATGCATCTTCTACTTGTGAACTAGTGTATAATTTATTAGTTAGATTTCAAGAAATAAAAGACATTAAGATTATGAATAAAGATATAGCAACATGTTTATATACAGGTCTTGTGACTGATACTGGAAATTTTTCCTATTCAAATGTGCATGCAAGTAGTTTTGAGATGGCAAAGAATTTACTTGTTTTAGGTGCAGAAAAAAATACTATAATACAAAATATATATCAAAGTAATTCTTCTGATTATTACAAATTATTAGGTGAAGCTTTAAAATCTTTGGAGATATTTGATTCAAAGGTATCTAGTATAATTTTAACTCAGGATATGATGAATAGGAATAACATGAGTTTCAATGATGTTGATGGTATAACAACATATACTAGAGATATAAAAGGTATTGAAGTTGGAATTTTATTTAAAGAAAAAAAACAAGATGAAATTAAAGTGAGTTTTAGGTCAAAAAATTATGTTGATGTAAGTGAAATAGCTAAAGTATTTGGTGGCGGTGGTCATATAAGAGCTGCTGGATGTACTATCAAAGATAGTATTGATAATGCTAAACAAATGGTATTAGAGGCAGTGTTAAAATCAATTTAAGGTGACAATAAAATGAATAAGATTATAAATATATTGAAACCCACAGGTATGACATCTCATGATGTTGTAAGTAGGGTAAGAAAGATTTTAAATATGAAAAAAGTTGGGCATACAGGTACTCTTGACCCAGATGCATCAGGTGTTTTACCAATATGCACAGGAAAAGCTACAAAAGTATGTGAACTTATTTTAAACAAAGATAAATCGTATATATGTGAACTTACTTTAGGTATAAGTACAGATACCTATGATTCATCTGGAGAAATTATAAAAAAAATTGATGATTTTAAGTTAAGTAATGAAGATATAGAAAGAGCTTTTGATACACAAAAAGGTGAAATAGACCAACTTCCTCCAATTTACTCAGCTTTAAAAGTAAATGGAAAGAGAATGTGTGATTTAGTAAGAAGTGGTAGAGGCTCTGAGATTACTTTAAAAACTAGAAGAATAAACATAAAAGATATAAAAATCCTTAGTATAAAAGGTAATAAAGTAATGTTTTATGTTGAATGTTCTAAAGGGACTTATGTGAGAAGCATTTGCCATGATATAGGAGAATATCTAGGGTGTGGAGGACATATGTCATTTTTAAATAGAACATCTTCTGGTAAATTTAACTTGGAAAATTCGATAACTCTAGAAGAATTAGAATTATTTTATGCAAATCAAACTCTGGATAAACACTTATATGATATAGATTATGTATTGGATTCGTTTAATTATGTTGTATTAAACCCTAATGCTATAAAATATTATAGTAATGGTGGTTCAATAGATGATAAGAGATTTTTAAAGAATAATCTCAGTAAAGATGATGAATTTGTAAGAGTATATAGTAAAGATAACTTCTTAGGATTAGGAAAATTATCAAAACATAATAATACAGTAAGTGTTAAAAGTGATAAGATGTTTATATAATCAATGTATTTGAAAAACACCAAAAGAGATAGTGCTATAATAACTTCTATAGTCTATCTCTTTTACTTATGCTATAATAGTTTGTGAATAAGTTAAGAGTAAATTATAATTTTAGCGGGGAAAATTTATTATGGTGATTATAAAATCTATAGCAGAAATAGCAAACATAAAAGAAAGTGTCATTACTATAGGGAACTTTGATGGCATACACAAAGGACATCAAGTTCTTATAAAAAAAGCAGTTGAATATGCAAAAAAAGAAAATATACAGAGTATTGTATTTACATTTGCAAATCATCCTGTAAACTACTTTAGACCAAACTCAACAAAAAATATTATAAGTAATGAGGACAAAATAAATTTATTAGAAGAATTGGGAATAGATATAGTTGTAATTATACCATTTGATGAGTATATGACTAAAATACCTGCAAATGATTTTGTAGAGGAGATACTAGTAAAAAAATTAAAGGCTAAAAAAATAGTGATTGGACATGACTTTACGTTTGCCAGAGCTAAAGAAGGGAATGTCAATCTATTAAAAAGCTTAGAAGATGAATTTGGTTTTGAGGTGGAAGTAATAAAACCAATCAAAATAAATGATGTAAGAGTGAGTAGTACTTATATTAGAAGTTTAGTATCCCAAGGTGATATGACTAATGTTAAAGAGTATTTAGGCCGTAATTACAAGTTAGAAGGGTGTGTTATACATTCTAAACACCTTGGAAGAACTATGGGATTCCCAACAGCAAATATTGACCTTAAGAATAATATGCTCGTTCCAAAGAGAGGTATCTATGCTTCTATTGTACATATTGGAGATGAGGTTTATTTTGGTGCTACAAATGTAGGTTATAACCCGACAGTTAATGGAAAATCTTTGTCTATTGAAACAAACATTTTAGAATTTGACAGAGATATTTATGGTAAAAATATAATTGTTGAATTTTTGGAAAGAATAAGGGATGAGAGAAAATTTAATTCAATAAATGACTTAAAAAATCAATTGTCTAATGACACAAACTATGTATATGAAAACTATGTTTGCAAAAACAAGTAATGTATGATAAAATGATTAAGGAAAATAACCATTACTCAGCTTTTGAATACTCCAATCAATGCTTAGTAATAGGCGTTTCTAAAAAAATACGGAGGTAATCTAAATGATAAACAAAACAGAAATAATCAAAGAATATGGAAGAGTTGAAGGAGATACTGGTTCTCCAGAAGTACAAATAGCTTTATTGACAGCTAGAATAAATGATCTAAATGGACATTTAAAAACTCATAAGAAAGACCACCATTCAAGAAGAGGACTATTAAAAATGGTTGGTAGAAGAAGAAACTTATTAGCTTACTTAAAAGAAAAAGATCTTGAAGGATATAGAGCATTAATAGCTAAATTAGGATTAAGAAAGTAATTTCATTCTTTATAAAAAAGCAGGTATAGTGTATACCTGCTTTTTTATAGTTAATTTATTATAGAGTAAAATAGTTAATAATAAAAGTAATTTATACATTATAAAAAATTATAAAATGAATAATATTGGGTAAGAATATAAGGTAATACATAATCAATTAAAAAGGAAAGACAAGATAAATATAGAAATTTTATACTATAATATTTAGTTAGAATAAGGAGGAAATTATTTTGAAAATAAAGTTAGTATGTGATAGTTTGTGCGATATTCCAGATGAAATATCAGAGAAAGATTGTATAGAAATAGTTCCACTTACAGTTATTTTTAATGATAGAGAATATATAGAAGGAGTGGATATAGATAAAGAAGAGTTTTACAAGAAAGTAAAAGAAATAAAACAAATACCTAAGACTTCACAAGCTACATATATGGAGTTTAAAGAAGTATTTGATAAGTTTATAGAAGAGGGATACCATATAATCTGTTTAACAGGCGCATCAAATGCTTCAGGAACTTTTCAAAGTGCCGTAATAGCTAAAAATGATATGAATGAAAAAGAAAAAATACATATATTTGATACTCGAAACTTATCACTTGGTAGTGGGCAATATGTTATAAAGGCCTGTGAACTTGTTGAAGAAGGTTTGGGGTTTGAAGAAATAATAAATGAGTTAGAAAACATTCGTAGCAGTATAAGATTACTTTTTGCTCCATATACCCTTGATTTCTTAAAACAAAGTGGAAGGGTTCCAGTAGCAACTGCTTTAATAGGAAATATGTTGAATATAAAACCTATATTTTTCTTTGATAATGGGGAAGCTAAGTTGGTAAACAAGGTTAGAGGAGTAAAAAATATAGCAAGTAAACTAGTAGATATAATTTTAGAAATGAATGAAGGGTCTTTAGAAGGGAAAATAGTAACAATAGGTTGTGGAGATAATCTACATGATTATGAAATATTAAAAGAAGAAGTAAATAAAAGAATAAAAGCAAGAAGAGTCTTGTTTACTAGAGGTGGAGTTTCTATTTGCTCTCATACAGGGCCGGATATATTAGCTATAAGTTGTTCTAATTAGCAGAAATATAAGCTTCTTGCATATATAGGCAAAGATAATTTTTATATTGTTAATTTATAGTATTTTTGATAATATAGTAAATAGAGTGATATACGTGTTTTTAATAAGAGGAGGACAAGCATTAATGTTTGAACATAAAATATTTAAAATGGATTTCGCAGGGAGAGAACTTTCTGTAGAAATAGGAAAAATTTGTGAAATGACTAACGGTAGCTGTATAGTTAGATACAGCGACAGTATGGTAATGGTAAATACAACTAAGTCAGCTAAGCCTAGAGACGGAATAGACTTTTTCCCTTTAAGTGTAGATTATGAAGAAAAATTATACTCTGTAGGTAAAATACCTGGAGGTTTTTTAAAGAGAGAAGGTAAGCCTTCAGAAAAAGCGATACTTACATCAAGATTGATAGATAGACCAATAAGACCATTATTTCCAAAAGGATTTAGAAATGATGTTCAGGTAGTTGCAACAGTTTTATCAGTAGATCAAGACTGCACACCAGATATAGTAGCAATGATAGGTTCATCTATAGCACTTTCTATATCAGATATACCATTTAATGGCCCAACAGGTTCAGTATGTGTTGGTCTTGTAGATGGTGCATTCGTTGTAAATCCAAATGCAGAGCAAAGAGAGAAAAGTTCAATGCATCTAGTTGTTTCAGGTACAAAAGAAGCAATAATGATGGTTGAAGCTGGAGCAGATGAAGTTCCAGATGATATAATGCTAGATGCTATTTTATTTGCTCATCAAGAAATAAAAAAAGTGGTTGAATTTATAGATGGTATAGTTGCAGAAGTTGGAAAAGAAAAAATTGTTGTTGAATTATACCATGCAGGGGAAGAAATAACTCAATTGGTTCGTGAATTTGCAACTGCTAAGATGAAAGATGCAGTTCAAACTTTTGAAAAATTAGAAAGAATGGAAAAGATGGATAGAGTTAAAGAAGAAACTCTAGCTCATTTTGAAGAAACTATTGAAAATTTTGAAGAACTTATTGGTGATATAGAGGAAGTATTACAAGATATAATAAAGGAAGAAGTAAGAAAACTTATAGTGCATGAAAATGTAAGACCAGATAATAGAAAATTAGAAGAAATCAGACCTATATGGTGTGAAACTGGTATGATACCTAGAGCTCATGGTTCAGCTATATTTACTAGAGGACAAACTCAAGTACTTAATGTAGCTACTTTAGGTGCTTTAGGAGATGTTCAAAAGTTAGATGGATTAGATGAAGAAGAAAACAAAAGATATATGCATCACTATAATTTCCCAGCATATAGTGTTGGAGAAGCTAGACCATCAAGAGGTCCAGGTAGAAGAGAAATAGGACATGGTGCTTTAGCTGAGAGAGCTTTATTACCAGTGATACCATCTCAAGAAGACTTCCCTTATGCTATTAGATTAGTTTCTGAAGTATTGAGTTCAAATGGTTCTACATCTCAAGCGAGTGTATGTGGTTCAACATTATCTCTGCTTGATGCAGGTGTACCTATAAGAGACATGGTTGCAGGTATAGCAATGGGACTTATAAAGCATGATGGCAAGGTAGCAGTGCTTTCAGATATACAAGGTATGGAAGACCACTTAGGAGACATGGACTTTAAAGTGGCTGGGACAGAACATGGTATAACTGCAATACAAATGGATATAAAAATAGATGGTATAGATAAAGAAGTTCTACAACGTGCCTTAAAACAAGCTAAGGAAGGTAGAATCCATATACTAGGAGAAATGAGAAAAACTATATCTCAACCAAAACCAGAGCTTTCACCATATGCACCTAAGATTGTTAAAATGCAAATAAATCCTGACAAAATAAAAGATGTAATAGGACCTGGTGGAAAGATAATAACTAAGATAATAGATGAAACTGGAGTTAAGATAGATATTGAACAAACTGGAGAAGTATTCATATCAGGTATTGAAATTGATATGATTAATAGAGCTCAAGAACTTATAAATAATATAGTTATTGAACCAGAAGTAGGAAAAACTTACAAAGGTAAAGTAAGTAGAATAATGAATTTTGGAGCATTTATTGAAATACTTCCAGGAAAAGAAGGATTACTTCATATATCTCATATAGCTCATGAAAGAGTCGCTAAGGTTGAAGATGTATTAAATATAGGAGATGAAGTTGAAGTTAAAGTTACAGAAATAGATGAAAAAGGAAGAGTTAACTTATCTAGAAAAGTTCTTTTACCAAAACCAGAGCATAAAAATAAATAATATATTAAATAATTAAAGGCAAAATCTTAGGGTTTTGCTTTTTTTATTGTATAAATATACTTAGTACAAATATTTGAGAAGTTTAAGTGCTAAATAATTAAGTATCATTGCGAATATATAATCTCTTATTATAATATTTTATTGCTAATGTGATAATGACTATTAAACATCATGTTAATATTGATTTTATTGACAATATATGGTAAATTACTAATAGTGTTAGCAATTAAGGAGGTGATAATGTGGACTATATGGAATTAGCACTTGAACTTGGAAAGGTTAAGACGTTGATGGTAAAAATACCACATAAAGATAAAATTGCAGATATACAAAGTGGTGAAAAATTTGTATTGGGTTATTTATCTAAAAACAATAAAAAAGTAAACCCAAAAGAAATAAGTAGTACTATGAATGTTAGTACTGCTAGAATGTCTGCTATTCTTAATCAGTTAGAATCAAAGGAAATGATTGAGCGCTGTGTTGACCCACAAAATGGTAGACAGACACTAGTTCAATTAATGCCTAAGGGAATACAACAGCAGAAAATAAATGAAAAAGAATTTTTAGAGTATACAGTTGAATTTTTAAAAGCACTAGGTCCAGAAGATGCTATTGCTTATATACGTATTCAAAAAAAGATTATAAAGTTTTTTGAAGATAAAAAATAAAGATATTTCTTAAGCGTTGCTAATAAAAACAGAAAGAAGGTAAAGACATGAATTTAAATAAGCAATCTAGAAATATGATTTTTGCTGTACTATTGATTGGATCTATAGTTGGCTCATTACTTCAGACATCTCTTACTACTGCATTGCCAGTTATGATGGGGGATTTAAATATATCAGCCACAACAGCTCAATGGCTTACTAGTGCATATACACTTGCTATGGGAATTATGGTTCCTGCCACTGCATTTTTGATTAGGAGATTTCCAACAAAACCACTTTTCATTAGTGCTATGAGTCTTTTTGCGGTAGGATTGTTGCTTTCTGCTAGTGCATCTTCATTTACACCTCTTTTGTTTGGACGTATATTGCAAGCAATGGGTAATGGAGTGTTGCTATCTATGACACAAGTAATAATTTTAACAATTTATCCTGCAGAGCAAATGGGTTCCATAATGGGTATATACGGCTTGGCTGCTGGGGCTGCTCCAATATTTGCGCCAACTCTAGCAGGAATTGTCATTGATATTTTTAATTGGCAAGCTATTTTTTGGTTTTCTTTAGTTATAAGTATTATTGATATTATTATAGCATCTAGAGTGTTACAAAATGTAATAGAGACAAAAAAACAATCATTTGATACGTTTTCTATGATTTTATGTGCAGTAGGATTTAGTGGTCTTTTGATTGGACTTGGGAATATTGGAACAACTGAGTTTTTCAGTATAAATATTGCTTTACCATTATTTGTAGGTATAGTATCAATTATAGCATTTTCTTTGCGTCAGATTCACTCAAAAGAGCCATTCCTAGAACTTCGTATTCTTAAGAATAAAAGTTATAGACTTGCTGTAATTATAAGTATGCTTCTATATGTTGTAATGATGGCAGGTTCCACTTTAATTCCAATATATATCCAGACAGTAAGAGGATTTTCAGCAACTAAGTGTGGTCTCATTATGATGCCAGGTTCTCTTGTAATGGCACTTATAAGTCCTTTTGCAGGTAGATTTTATGATAGGTTTGGAATACGAAAGCTAGTTGTATGTGGAAGTATATTCTTGGCAATAAGTTGTCTTGGTGTATCTTTTGTAGGAAAAGATACTTCAATATTGTATATCTCTGCTTTTTATATTATACGTCTGATAGCTATTGGATTAATTATGATGCCTATTGTTACTTGGGGAATGAGTGTGCTTGGGGAAAAAAATATTGCTCATGGAACAGCATTACTTACTTCACTGCGTACAATAGCTGGTGCTATTGGCTCAGCAGTTTTTGTTGCAGTAATGACAACTGCTACAGTAACATCACGAGGTATGACAAATACTACAGCAAATGTATTTGGAATAGATGTTGCATTTATTTGTATTTCAATTGTTGCAGTAGTTCAGCTTTTAGTGGCTCTCTTTTTTGTAGAAAGAAAAAGTTTAAAGAAATCAACAAATTAAAGATTATTTATAGATTTCAAAAGTACAATTACATAAACATATTCTAGTTATTATAATATATTTTCAAGTATGAAATTAAACTTTTGAACATGAAATAAAAAGCCTCTGTTACTCTTTCTAACAGAGGCTTTTTATATAAAATGTATTACATACTATTGTATTAAAAGTAACAGTAGAAAGTACTGTAGGAAATTCTAAAATGATAGGAAAAGTAAAGAGCTAATTAAAAAGCTGTTTAATAATATAGGTTTATTTAAGAGATTTTTAATAGAATTTTTTATTGATATACAGAGAAAGGTTTATGTTATATTTAGTGCATAAATAGAGCTTTCCTTTAATAGTATTAAATAAGAAACAATTTGTACATAATTAGGGGGAGTTTTAATGATAATGATGGTACTTAATAAGAGTAAGCTCAAAAAAATTATAATACTAATTTTAGTGATATTATTAGGATTATCAGGAGGGGTAATGGTATTAAAATTGTTTAACAATAAGCCCGTTTTTAACTTGTTTAATGGAGTAGATTTACCATATGAGAGAGGTACAAAAGATAAAAGTGGATACGTTGCATTAACATGCAACGTAGACCTTGGATGGGAAACAGAGTACATAGAATCTATTTTGGAAACTCTTAAAAAAGAGAATGTAAAGATTACTTTTAATGTAACTGGGAAGTGGGCAGAAAAAAATAAAGACGAATTATTGAAGATAAAGAAACAAGGGCATGAAATAGGCAATCATGGATACAAACATTTAGATTATTCGACACTATCATATGAGGATAACTATGAACAAATAGAAACCTCTAAAAAGATAATTGAAGAAATTATAAATGAGAAGACTAAGTTTTTTCAAGCTCCAGCAGGTTCTTTTGGAGCAGAAACAGTAAAGGCTGCTAAAGAATTAGGATATACTTCAATTAAATGGGATGCTGACACTATAGACTGGAAATATAAAGATCAACCAGAAGTAATTATAGATAGAATGAAGAAAAAAGATATTAAAGATAGTAGTATAATCTTAATGCACCCAACTGATGCAACGACAAAATGTATAGATGATATTATAGCAATTGTAAGAGAAAAAGGATTAAAACCAGGTAAACTTAGTGATGTATTTAAGTAGACAAAGTATAAATATTTGATTAAGATTGTATAAGTTGTAGTTGAATTAATTAAAAGACTGACTTATAATGTAATACATATAAAAATAAATAGAATTAGAACATAGTGTTTTCAATAATCCAATGTAACATAAAGAATAAATTTTTAGGAGAATGTAATGTATAAGACAAAAATACTGGAAAATGGGCTTACAATAATTGGGGAAGAAATACCATATCTAAAGTCAATAACGTTAGGTATTTGGATAAATGCAGGGTCTAGAATAGAAGAAGAAGAGGTAAGTGGAACTTCTCATTTTATAGAACATATGATGTTTAAAGGAACCAAAAATAGAACCTCAAAAGAGATTGCTAGCACAATTGACAATTTAGGTGGGCAAATCAATGCATTTACAAGTAAAGAATGTACATGTTATTATGTAAAATTAATAGATGAGCATATAGATACAGGAATAGATGTATTAAGTGATATGATACTAAATTCTAGATTTGATAAAAATGATATAGATAAGGAAAGACTTATAATATTGGAGGAACTTAAGATGTATGAAGATTCTCCAGACGATTTATCTTATGATTTATTAGTCGAAAATATATATGCTAATGATGGTTTAGGGATGAATATAATTGGGACAAAAGATTCTCTATACAATATAACTAAGGAGTCTATGTTAGAGTACTTAAACAAATATTATATTCCAAATAATGCTGTTATTTCTATAGTTGGAAACTTTGATTTTGATGATATGGTAGATAAACTTAAATCTAAATTTGGAAACTGGAAAAAGAGAAACTTAAGTATAGACATAACTGAGGCCAAGTTTAATCCTTGTTTTATATCAAAAAACAAAGATACTGAACAGGTAAACTTAGCTATGTGTCTAAAAGGTATTCCATTTGAAAATGATGATGAAGTTTATTCAATGGCGGTGGTAAACAATATTTTTGGTGGAAGTATAAGCTCAAGACTTTTTCAGAAGATAAGGGAGGAAAAAGGTTTAGTATATTCAATATACTCGTCACAAACACTATACAGAAAATGTGGTGAATTAGGTATATTCGCAAGTATGAGTACAGAAAATTTGCAAGATGTTTATAATTTAATAAAAGAAGAAATTGAAAATATAAGAAAAAATTATCTTACAGAAAAAGAAATATTTGAAAGTAAGGAACAACTAAAAGGTAATTATATATTGGATTTAGAAAGTACTAGCAGTAGAATGATGTCTACTGGTAAATCTATGTTGTTGAGTAAAAAAGTAAAAACTACAGATGAAATACTTGAATGTATAAATAATGTTGATATTAATTCAGTAAAAAAAGTTGTTGATAAGGTATTCAATATAGAAAATATTGGTACATGTATAGTTGGAAGAGATGTAGAAGATATTCTGCATTTGGATTAATATTTTAAAAAGTGAATCTCTGGAGGTATAAAATATGAATTTATCTGAAATAGCAGGTAAGGAAATAGTTAACTTAGTCACAGGAGAAAGATTAGGAGTTATTGGAGAGTGTGACCTTATACTAGATGAAACTACAGGCGGGATATTGGCGCTTTTAATTCCAAAAGAAAAAGGCTTTTTTGCCAGAAGAAAAGATAAGTCATTTTTAGAAGTTCCATGGAGAAATGTAAAAAAAATAGGCAATGATATGATAATTATAGAATATGAGGGATATATTTAGGAGGAAAAAATGAGTATTTTAGTGCAAAAGTTTGGTGGGACATCAGTAGAATCATATGAAAAAATGAATGAAGTATGTAAGATAGTAAAAGCATACAGAGATAATGATGAAGAGTTACAATTAGTATTAGTAGTTTCAGCAATGGGTAGAAAGGGCGCTCCATATGCAACAGATACACTTATAAATCTGTGTAATTCAGTAAATGATGAACCAAATAAAAGAGAACTTGATTTAATAATGTCTTGTGGTGAAATAATATCAGGGACAATTCTTGCTAATTTATTAAATGCAAAAGGTATAGAATCTGTTTTCTTTACTGGTCAACAAGCAGGTATAATTACAAGTGATGAGTATTCTAATGCTAAAATAAAATATATAAACCCTAAAAAGGTAAAAAGAGCATTAGATGATGGCAAAGTTGTTGTTATAGCTGGATTTCAAGGTGTAACAGATGATGGTGAAGTAACTACTCTTGGAAGAGGTGGAAGTGATACATCAGCAGTTGCTATTGGTAAATCTTTGGAATGTGAGACAGTTGAAATTTACACTGATGTAGATGGTATAATGACTGCAGACCCTAGAGTAGAACCAAATGCTAAAGTATTGAGTTTTATAGATTATGAAGAAGTATTTCAAATGGCAGATAAAGGAGCTAAGGTAATACATCCAAGAGCAGTACAGTTAGCTAAAAGTGGAAATATAACTCTAGCAATAAAAAATACAATGAATCCAACTTTTGAAGGTACAAAAATAGGTTCTTTATGTAAGCATTTAGAACAAAATATAGAATATGAACAAGAAAAAGACCTTAAAGTTGCTGTTGCAAATAAAGATAGTGTTGCTCAAGTTAAGATTAAATCAGCAGAAGAAGTGTTTACAGAAGTATTAAATGAAATAGAAAAGAAACTTATAAATATAGATATGATAAATTTCTTTATATCAGAAAAAGCCTTTGTTATTGAAGATGCTGATATAAAAGAATTAAAAGAAATACTAGATAAATTTGAATTAGATTATGAAGTAAATAGAGATTGTGCTAAAGTAACATTGATATGTTCAAGAATAGCTGATGAAATGTCTGGTATCATGTCAAAAGTAGTTAGAGGTTTATCAAAAGCAGGAGTATCTCTTTTACAAACATCAGATTCAAATATGACTATATCTTGTTTAGTTAGTGAAGAAGATATGCATACAGCAGTACATGCAATACACCAACAATTTTATGTAAAATAAGAATCGTAATGCAATTACTTTTATTCAAAATTTAATAATTTTTCGTATATCTTAATATATTTGATTTATTTGGTAAAACTAAGTTAAATATATTTTGATAGGAGTTTTTTTATGAAAGATTATAAAGATGATAATGAAACATTTGATAAAGATAATTGTAGAAGAGATTCTAGCTGTGAGGAAAGAGAATGTATAAAACAATTTGGCACTAGTGAGATGCCTCCTCAGCCTCCTAAAGATACCCAATGTATAACTATAATTGGAGAAATTGAAGGTCATTTTATAGGAAATCCTCAGAAAAAAGCTACAAAGTATGAACATATAATTCCAATGCTTTATTCAATTGAGGAAAGTAATGATGTTAAAGGAGTACTAGTTGTTTTAAATACTGTTGGAGGAGATATTGAGGCAGGTCTAGCTATTGCAGAACTTTTAAATAGTACATCCAAAAAAGTAGTTACTCTTGTATTAGGGGGAAGTCATAGTATAGGTGTTCCTCTTGCTACTGCAGGTGATTACTCATTTATAGCTCCAACTGCAACAATGATTATACATCCTGTAAGAACAACTGGACTTGTAATAGGTATAAATGAAACTTTCGAGTATTTTAAAAAGATGCAAGAGAGAATAATTCAATTTATCATAAGAACATCTAATATCGAAAGAGATATACTTGATAAACTTATGCATGAGAAAGATGAGCTTATAAGTGATGTTGGTAGTGTTTTAATAGGAAAAGAAGCTGTAGATTACGGGCTTATAGATGAAGTTGGTGGATTAAAAGATGCTATTAAAAAATTAAAAGACCTTATAAAAGAATCAGAGGAAGAAAAAAATAATGATTAAAATTTGTTTAAATAATAAAATTTATGATATAATGATGTAATAAAGTAGGAGTGTTAGTGTTAAGGCATTAGCACTTTTTGCTATGAAGGGGTAAAACTTGCTAAAAATAAGGAGTGATATTAATGGCCACGAAAAAGAAGAAAAAAAAGAAGGTAAATACCTTAAGCTTTAATGCAGAATATCATAATTTGATAACAATATTTATAGGTGTATTTTTATTATATAGTTTAAATTCTAATTCTATGGGATGGATACCTGTGATAATGCAAAATCTCTTTAAAGGATTATTTGGAGGACTTTCCATAGCAATACCATTTATAGTAATTATAACAGGACTTCTAGGGTTTTTTGATGGAAATGAATATATATATAGATTGAGAAAGACTAAATTATACTACATAATTATTTTATTTATTTTTGTATTTTATGGATTGTTAAATGCAGGAACTCTTCCTGTAGATAGCCCACTAAAAGGTAATATGTTTGATGATGTTATGAAATTGGGTGTAAGTGGACAAGGTAGTGGCTTAATAGCAACAACCATTGCGTATTATATGAGTAAAATATTTGGTATAGCAGGTGGATGGCTAATAAGTATATTTGCTCTTATACTTTCTATAATGTTTATATTTAATATTTCTATAAAAGGTTTGGTATCAAATGCAAAGTCAAAATCTAAAGCATCAAAAGACAGTAATTTAACTTTTAAAGATAAAATTTCAAATATGAAAAAATCTGCAATAGATATGATAACTGATGAAGTGGACGATACTACTGTAAATAAGAAGCCTGGATTTTTTAAAGGGTTAATGTCAAAAGGTCGTGACAATGAAGAAGATGGTGATGGTGTAGACGATAAGACTATTAAAATAGTTGGTTTTAACAAGGCAGAAGATGAATATTTAGAAATATTAGAAGGAACTCAAAGTATGCCAGAACTAGATGTTTTAAAAGAGTTACAGAAAGCTACAAATGAAAATTCAGTTGTAGAGACTAAACCAGAAAAGAAAGTTGATATAAGCAAATCTAATTTAGATGTAGAAAAAACTCAACCAATAAGCATTGTATCAGAGTCAAATAATGAAGACTATTCAAATTATAAAAAACCTAGTGTTGAACTTTTAAATAAAGTAAATAAAAAATCTGATGAAAATGGCAAAAAGAAGGTTTTAAAAAATGCCTCTCTTTTAGAAAAGACACTTTCAGATTTTGGAGTAGAAGCAAAGATTAATCAAGTTACAGTTGGTCCAACTATAACAAGATATGAGATACAGCCAAGTCCAGGGGTTAAAGTAAGTAAAATTGTAAACTTAACTGATGATATAGCTTTAAGTTTAGCAGCTAAAAGTATAAGAATTGAAGCGCCAATTCCTGGGAAAAGTGCAATTGGAATAGAAGTTCCAAATGAGGAAGCTCAAATGGTTGGAGTAAGAGAAGTTCTAGAAAGTGAAGAGTTTAATAATTTTGATTCTCCTCTTGCAATGGGGCTTGGGAAAGATGTAGCAGGCAAAATTATAATTGGAGATATAGGTAAGATGCCACATTTACTTATAGCTGGTTCTACAGGTTCAGGAAAGAGTGTCTGTGTAAACACTTTGATAAGTAGTATATTATATAAGGCAAACCCTGATGAAGTAAAATTACTTTTAATAGACCCAAAAGTGGTTGAACTTGCAAATTATAATGGAATACCACATCTTCTGATACCTGTAGTTACAGACCCTAAAAAAGCTGCTAATGCCTTAAACTGGGCAGTGACAGAGATGAATAGAAGATATAAACTATTTGCAGATGCTCAAGTAAAAGATGTAACAAGTTATAATGAAAAATCAGAGGAAAAATTACCTAAAATAGTAATAATAATAGATGAGTTAGCAGATTTAATGATGGCAAGCGCAAATGATGTAGAGGATTATATTTGTAGATTAGCTCAGATGGCCAGAGCTGCTGGAATGCACCTGATTGTAGCTACACAAAGACCATCCGTTGATGTCATAACAGGTGTTATAAAAGCTAATATACCGTCTAGAATAGCATTTGCAGTGTCATCTCAAACTGATTCAAGAACAATACTTGATATGGGTGGGGCAGAGAAACTTTTAGGTAAAGGTGATATGCTATTTTATCCACTTGGAGCGGCAAAACCAGTTAGACTTCAAGGTGCATTTATATCAGAAAGTGAGTCAGAAAGAGTAATTGATTTTGTAAAAGACCAGGTTAAGGATGGAATAAAGTATGAGGAAGATATAATTGAAACTATATCTAAAGTTAATACATCAAAATCTAGCGATGAGGATGAATTTTTAAGTGAGGCAATAGAATTTGTTGTAGAAAGTGGTCAAGCATCTGCTTCTATGTTGCAAAGAAGATTTAAAATAGGATTTAATAGAGCGGCTAGACTTATTGACTCTATGGAAGAAAGAGGTATAATTGGAGCTAGCGAGGGAAGCAAGCCAAGAAAGGTACTAATAAGCAAACAAGATTTGCAGAATTTAGAAGGTGAATAGAATTGTCGGTTATAGAAATAGAAAAGGCACTTAAGCTAGAAAAAGTAGTTTTTGTAGATGTAAGAACAGAAGGGGAATATGAAGAAGACCATATATTAAATGCTTTTAATATGCCCCTTTTTAAAAACAATGAGCATAATGAAGTTGGAACTATTTATAAGATGCAGGGAAAGCATGAAGCAATACAAAAGGGATTTGATTATGTATCGTATAAGCTAAAGGATATATATTTACAAGCAGCAGAGCTTACAGCAAATTATGATAATATTGTCATATATTGTGCAAGAGGCGGAATGAGAAGTGGAAGTATAGTAAATGTATTGTCATCATTAGGTGTAAATGTTTATCAACTTGAAGGTGGATATAAGGCTTATAGAAACTTTGTATTGGATTACTTAAGAAATATAATGAATACAAAGAACTTTATATCTGTGCATGGATTAACTGGCTCAGGAAAGACTGATTTATTGCATTTATTGAAGAAAAAAGAAATAGATGTATTAGATTTAGAAGGAATAGCTAAAAATAGTGGTTCAACTTTTGGTTTTATAACATTTGATGAGAAGCCACCATCTCAAAAGAACTTTGAAACTAAATTATTTGAAAGTATATTTTTCTCAAAAAAGGATTATATATTTGTTGAAAGTGAAAGTAAGCGAGTTGGAAGTGTCACAGTTCCTAATGAAATCTTCGATGCAATGATACGAGATGGGTATCATATACTACTGGAATGTGATATTGATAATAGAGTCAATAGACTTTGTAGAGATTATATTTATGGTAAAGATGAAGATAATATATTGGTTTTAAAAGAGTGTATAAATAAATTCAGAAAAAGATTGGGTCATAAAGCAGTAGATGAATATATTGATTTATTAGAATTAGGCAAATATGAAGAACTTGTAAAAAAATATCTTATAGAATATTACGACCCACTTTATATGCATTCAGTGGAAAAATATAAGTATAATAAAATTGTAAATTTTGATGACACACAAAAAGCCCTAGAATATGTTATAGGCTTATATGAGAGCATATTGGAAGGAGAGAAAAAATGTTAAAGATAGCATTAGAATCATTAGGATGCTCAAAAAATTTGGTGGATGCAGAAATAATGATGGGAATTTTAAATAAAAAAGGTTATAAATTGATAGGAGATTTTGAAGAAGCTGATGTAATTATAGTAAATACTTGTGGGTTTATAGAGTCAGCTAAGCAAGAATCAATTGATACTATAATAGAATTTGCAGAATTAAAACAGACTGGGAATCTAAAGCTGTTGATAGTAACAGGATGTTTAGCTCAAAGATACTCTGAGGAATTAAAAACTGAAATTCCAGAAATAGATGCAATAGTTGGTACAGGAAGCTACCAAAATATAGATGATATACTTAAAGATTTGAGTGAGAAACATCAAATTGTAAGTCTTGATGATATAGAGTTTGTATTTAATGAGGACTTACCAAGATATCTATCTACGCCTAGCTATATGGCATACTTAAAAATTGGAGAAGGATGTTCCAATAATTGTACTTATTGTATAATACCTAAGCTTAGAGGTAAATATAGAAGTAGAAGATTTGAAGATATAATTAAAGAAGCAAATAAATTGGCTGAATCTGGAGTAAAAGAACTTGTAGTTATAGCTCAAGATACTACAAAGTATGGTTTTGATTTATATGGTAAAGAGAGATTACCAGAACTTTTAGAAGAACTTGCAAAGATAAATGGGCTTAAATGGATAAGAGTCATGTACTCATATCCAGAATCAATAACAGAAGAATTGATTAAAGTTATAAAAGAACATGATAATATATGTAGCTATTTTGATATGCCAATACAACATGCAAGTAACAGTATTTTAAAGTTAATGAATAGAAAAACTAGTAAAGAGGATATATTAAATAAAATTAAACTTATAAGAAAGAATATACCAGATGCTATACTTAGAACTACAATAATAGTAGGTTTTCCTGGTGAAACAGAAGAAGATTTTAAACAGCTTGTAAATTTTGTCAAAGAAGTCAAATTTGATAGGTTAGGTGCATTTGCATATTCAAGAGAAGAAGATACACCAGCAGATAAATTACCAAATCATATAGATGAAGAAGTAAAAATACAAAGAAGAGATACTTTAATGATGATTCAACAAAAAATATCTGAAGAACTTAATGATAAAAAAATAGGAAAAACATATGAAGTACTAATAGAAGAGCAAATAGAAGATAATGTATATACAGGAAGAACACAGGGCGATGCAGAAGAAATTGATAGTATAGTATATGTAAAAAGTGTAGATAATCTTGAAGTAGGAGAATTCGTAAGTGTTCAAATAAATGATGCAATGGAATACGATTTAATGGGAGATGTTGTATATGAACTTGCCTAACAAATTAACTTTGTTTAGAATATTTTTAATTCCAGTATTTGTTTTAATAATGTTATTTAATGTACCAAACAAGTTTTTATTAGCTTGTATTATTTTTATAGTAGCTTCAATTACTGATGCACTAGATGGAAAAATAGCTAGAAAGTATAACTTAGTCACTGATTTTGGGAAGTTTATGGACCCATTAGCAGACAAATTATTAGTAATCTCAGCACTTACATGTATGATAGAAGATGGTCTAGTAAGTAGTTGGATGGTAATTATAATAGTAGCTAGAGAACTTACAGTTAGTATATTGAGGGCTATAGCAGCTGCTGATGGAAAAGTAATAGCAGCTGGTGGCAGTGGAAAACTTAAAACTATAACTCAAATGGTATCAGTAGTGATTTTATTGTTAGGAGCTCAGTTTGAAAATGAATTAATACTAAATATAGGTGGAATTCTTATACTTATAGCAACACTGCTTACTTTATATTCTGGATGGGAATACCTATATAAAAATAAAGAACTTTTCATGTCCTCAAAATAGAATATTATCATTTAAAAAACATAAATTGATTGATTAATAAATAAAAAATAGCAACTTAAAACTTTAAAAATGTAAAAAAGGGTATACTATTATAGTATACCTCTTTTCTTTTTCGGTAATATTTTCTTTTGTGTATATAATTATTGATAATGGTTTATAAATAAAATGTAGCAAATAAAAATATAATCATTAGGAGCGTTTTTAAATTGACTAGGTTTGATTTATGTTATATAATTAATATATAACAAGAGAACAAATGTTTGTAGATAAATGAAGGGATGGTATAGAGATGAGTGTAGATCAAGAAAAATTAAAAGCGTTGAATGAAGCTTTAGGTAAAATTGAAAAAGATTTTGGTAAAGGTTCAGTAATGAAATTGGGAGAAGCAACGTCTATGTCTATAGATGTTATATCAACAGGAGCAATCGGTTTAGATATAGCTATTGGTATAGGAGGTCTACCTAGAGGGAGAATAGTTGAAATATATGGTCCAGAATCTTCTGGTAAGACGACTGTTGCACTTAGTTGTGTAGCATCAGCTCAAAAAAATGGAGGAATAGCTGCATTTATAGATGCTGAACATGCACTTGACCCAGTATATGCAAAAGCATTAGGTGTGGATGTTGATAATCTAATCATATCTCAACCAGATACAGGAGAACAAGCCTTAGAAATAGCAGAGGCATTAATAAGAAGTGGTGCAATTGATATAATAGTAATAGATTCAGTTGCAGCATTGGTTCCAAAAGCAGAAATAGACGGAGATATGGGTGATTCTCATGTAGGTTTACAAGCTAGACTTATGTCTCAAGCACTTAGAAAATTAACTGGTTCGATTAAAAAATCAAATTGTGTTGCTATATTTATAAACCAATTAAGAGAGAAAGTAGGAATAATGTTTGGAAATCCAGAAACGACTACTGGAGGACGTGCATTAAAGTTCTACTCATCAGTTAGATTGGATGTTAGAAAAATAGACACAATAAAACAAGGTGACAAGGTTATAGGAAGCAGAACAAGAGTTAAGGTTGTTAAAAACAAAGTAGCACCACCATTTAAACAATCTGAATTTGATATAATGTATGGAGAAGGTATATCAAAAATTGGAGATCTTTTAGATATAGCTGCTGACATAGATATAGTTAAAAAATCAGGTTCATGGTATAGTTACAATGATACTAAACTTGGACAAGGAAGAGAAAATGTAAAAAAATTCCTAGAGGATAATATGGATTTAACTAATGAAATAGATGAAAAAGTTAGAACATTTTACAATTTAAATGAGGTTAGTGAAGAAGCCGGTACTTTGGTATCAGAAGACGTTGTTGAAAAATAAGTGAAAATATAAAAAAATAACTATTAAATAAGGACATACCACGCTCCCTATTAGCTTGACACAATGTTGAAAAAATTATAAAATTAAGTGAGGATAAAATATCTAAATTTAATTTTAATTATTAGGAATATTTTTTAATCATAGTGATGACATTTTGGGATTATTAACGAAGGAGGTGGATGTCATAGATAGTGTAGTAATGATTGTAATAGGTGCAGCTGTTGGTATTATAGCTGGATATTTTGTTAGAAAAAATATATCTGAAGCAAAACTTGGACAAGCTGAAAACTTGGCCAAAGAAATAATAGATAAAGCACACCACGACTCAGAAACAGTACAGAAAGAAAAGTTATTAGAAGCTAAAGAAGAGATCCATAAGTGGAGAACAGAAGCTGAAAGAGAAAACAAAGAAAGAAGAACAGAAGTACAAAAGTATGAAAAAAGAGTAGTACAAAAAGAAGAAGTCTTAGATAGAAAATTACAAAATTTAGAATCTAAAGAAGTAAATCTAAGTGAAAAATTAAAGACAGTTGAAAAGAAAGAAGAAGAAGTCGAAGTAATAAAAACTCAACAATTGGAAAAATTAGAAAGCATATCAGGAATTACATCTGATAAGGCTAAAGAAATTATTTTAACAAATGCTGAGAGAGATGTAAGACGTGAAATGTCTATAATGATAAAAGAGATAGAAGGTCAAGCTAAAGAAGAAGCTGATAAGAAATCAAGAGAAATTATAGGATATGCAATTCAAAAATGTGCAGCAGATCACGTAGCTGAAACTACTGTTACAGTAGTAAGCTTACCTAATGATGAAATGAAGGGTAGAATAATAGGTAGAGAAGGTAGAAATATAAGGACTCTAGAAACTTTAACAGGGATAGACCTTATAATAGATGACACTCCAGAAGCAGTAATTTTATCAGGATTTGATCCAATAAGAAGAGAAATTGCAAGAATTGCTCTAGAGAAATTAATAGCAGATGGAAGAATACATCCAGCTAGAATTGAAGAAATGGTTGAAAAAGCGAGAAAAGAAGTTGACAATATTATAAAAGAATATGGTGAACAAGCTGCATTTGAAACTAGTGTACATGGAATTCATCCAGAATTAATAAGATTATTAGGTAGACTTAATTATAGAACTAGTTATGGACAAAATGTTCTTAAACATTCTATAGAAGTTGCTCATATAGCTGGTATAATGGCTGCTGAGATAGGTGCAGACATTAGATTAGCTAAGAGAGCTGGTTTATTACATGATATAGGTAAGGCTGTAGACCATGAAATGGAAGGTACACATGTTGAAATAGGTATGGATTTACTTAGACGTTATAAGGAATCTAAAGAAGTTATACATGCTATGAGTACACATCATGGAGATTATGAGCCTCAGACCGTAGAAGCTGTATTAGTTACAGCAGCAGATGCGATATCAGCTGCTAGACCTGGTGCTAGAAGAGAGACTTTGGAAGCTTATATTAAGAGACTTGAAAAATTAGAAGAAATAGCTAATTCATACGAAGGTGTAGAAAAATCATTTGCTATACAAGCTGGTAGAGAGATTAGAATAATGGTAAAACCAGAAGCCATAAATGATGAAGAAATACACTTATTAGCGAGAGATATGACTAAGAAAATAGAGGATGAGCTTGAATATCCTGGACAAATAAAAGTAAGTATAATAAGAGAAACAAGAGCTATAGAATATGCAAAATAAAATATAAATATCTAAATGATAACAAAAATATTTTTAAAAATTTAAATTTGCCACAGGATAGAATGATTTATCCTGTGGTTTTTTAATTTTTAGGGCTTAAAATGATACAATTTGAAATAAGTATAAAGGGGATAAAGATTAATTAATTATAAAGAATTAATAAAATTAATCCTTATATACACATTGTTTGTATAATTATTTAAGTTTGTTTGATATAATGAAGTGATAAAATAATCTATTATATGACAAATTATAGTTAGGCAGAATTGACTATAGGAATGTCATATCAAAAAACTTTTAATCAACGTTATTGTGAACGATAAATAATATATTTGAAAAAAATATAAATCTTTTTAGACTTTTAATTTTGATGATGTGCTTTATATGATGTATTTGTATATTTCTGTTGTTTTATAAAAAGTAACAGATGAATATAAAAATTTAAAGTTTTAAAGAGTTTACTACTTGAAATAATTATATTTAAAGAAGGTGAAAATACAATGAAGCCAAAGTGAGGGTTAAAGAGGGGACATACTATGAAAAAAAATACACTTTTACATACAAATGTTATTGTTTGCACTATTATTACTCTTGGTTTTGTAGCTACTTCTGTAATTGGATACCAATCTAATACTAATATTTTTAAAAATGATATTGAGCATGTATCCACATTGGCTGCTGAAGGTATCTATTATCAGATAGATAAACTCCTTTCAGAACCTATAAATGTATCTCTTACCATGGCAAATGATAGTTTATTAAAAAACTTTTTAGATGGTGAGAAAGAACATATAAATGATGAGGAATTTACTTATAAATTACAAGATTACTTGAATGCATACAAGAATAAATACTCATATGATTCTGTTTTTCTAGTATCCGCTAAAACAAATAACTATTATCATTTTAATGGGCTTGATAGAAATCTTAGTGTTAATAATTCAGAGAATCAATGGTATTATAATTTCTTAAAGAATAATGATGAATATTCATTAAATGTTGATAATGATGAAGCAAGCAATAATAGTATTACAGTATTTGTAAACTGTAAGATAAAAGATGATAATGGATCAACTATGGGAATTATAGGAGTTGGATTAAAGGTTAATTCATTACAAATGTTGCTTAAAGAATATGATGATAAATTTGATGTTGTAGCACATTTAATTGATGATAAAGGATTTGTACAATTAACATCAGAAAAAACTGGTTATGAGCATATAAATTTCTTTGAAAATTCTAGTAGTGATTTATATGATTCAAAGGAGTTAATATTAAATAATAAAAAAGAGCAGAGGAGTTTTTGGCATTCATCTGAAAAATCAAAAAGTTATGTTGTATGTCAGTATATATCTAGTTTAAAATGGCATCTTGTTTTAGAGACTGATTTGACTGTAATGAGTAAGCAACTTCAGATACAATTTTTAAAAGGAATTGCAGTTATAATTTTGATTATAATATTTGTACTTTTTACAATTACACGTGTACTTAAGAAGTATAAAAGTCAAATAATGAAGCTTAGTGTTTCTCAGAAATTAGAATATCAAAAGTTGTTAAGTCAATCTACTGAAGAACTTTATGAAAATATTTTTGAGATTGATGTTACTAATAATAGAGCTGGTTGTGAAGATTCAAATAGATATTTTCATGAGTTTGGCTTAGGGCTTAATACACCATATGATGAAGCACTATATACAATTGCTAAAGAACAAATCAAAGGAGAGTATGCACAGGGTTATTTAGAGACGTTCTTACCAGAAAATGTTCTTAAGTGTTATAATAGCGGAATTAATAATATAAGCTATGATTTTTTAATTAAGAAAGATGGGGAAAATTATCACTGGATTAGAATTAATGCACGAATTTTCTTTTGGACATCAGATGAATCTGTTCGTATGATATCTTATCGTAAAAATATAGATGAGGAAAAAAATAGAGAATTATTACTACTTGAACGCTCTCAACTTGATTCTCTTACTGGCCTTTACAATAAGGGTGTAACAGAGGAATTTATTAGTTCATTTCTAGAAAACAAGAACAATCAAGATTCAGAACATGTTTTTCTAATATTTGATATTGATGATTTTAAAAATGTAAATGATAAATATGGTCATGCATTTGGAGATTTTATTATAAATGAATTTGCATTAGAATTGAAATCTCAATTTCGAGAGGATGATATTATAGGACGTATTGGTGGAGATGAGTTTGTAGTATTGATAAAAAACTTTAATAGCAATAACTATGTACTTATAGATAAATTAGAGCGTTTTTGTTCTAAAATTAATCAGAAGAAATTTGCTGAGCAAGAGGAGTTTTCTATTACATGTAGTATTGGTGTAGCAATGTATCCTGAACATGGTTGCGTATATTCTGAGTTATATGAAAAAGCAGACCAAGCACTTTATTATGCAAAAAGCCATGGGAAAAATTCTTATCATGTATTTTCGGATGATTCTATGGATAGTATGTCATTTCACATAAACCCTAGAGATATAAAAGTATTATTGGAAATGGCTACTGATGGTATTGTCAAATTTGCTTGTATGGAAAAGTTGAAATTACTTTATTTTAATCAAAAAATGCTTGAATTCACTGGATATTCTGCACATGTTGTTTCATCTGCAAACTTTGATGTTCTTTCACCAGTATTACAAGATGACTTACAAATAGTACTTAATACATTAGGAGAAGCAATTTCTAAGAGAGAGACTTTTGAAGTGGTTTTCCGTTTGTGTCATACAGATGGTCATATTTTCCCTGTAAGAATGCAAGGTACATTTGTAAACGAGTTATATCAAAATCGTTATCCTGTTTTTTATGCGATTTATACAGATATATCAAGTCTTAGTCTCATATCAGAAAATAAAAATTAAATATCACAGCAAAATATAAAATTTAATATAATAGTATCAATATACAAAGATTATAAATAAAACCTGCTAAAAATCAATCTATTTTTATTAGCAGGTTTTTAAATTTTTTAATACTAAGTTTTTATATTTCTAGACGAGAAGATTCGTCATTTTAAAGATTTTACTTATTATTTTAAACATTAATTATGAAATTTATCAATTTATTATCTACATAAAATATTTTATAACAATAAATATCTATAGTTATTGCAATTTTTCTTTAATAGTTTTGTATTTATTTGTACTTATTTTGAATTTGTTTGCTAAATTTGCCTATAAAAAGTATATATAAAAATATAGTTTAAAATGGTATAATTAATTATAACAGAAGGAGGTAATGTAAGTGAGCCAATACATAAATATAAACTCTCAGTTAGACGCCCTGAAATTGAAAGAATTCGAGAAAGTATTTTACGAAAATATCAATGAGGACGTTAAAGTAGTGCCAAAAGTTACTCCTTTTAAAGGAATAAATACTGACTTGTTGTATATAAAAGATGGAAAAATTTTATTTATAAAATTTATGGATACAACAGAAGATATATATTTTATTTTGGAAGAAGAGTTACTTGAAGTTATGCATGAGGAATATGAGCTTTTGAAACTAAAAATGAGACAAAAGAATAGAAATATAAGCTATAATTATGTTTATATTATGCCATATGTTGAAGTAGACGAAGCTTATGAGTTTGAAGAATTTGTGAATAATAATATAATAGATAAAAATAAGCTTCAAGATATAATGGCTAGTGCTTCACTGGATGAATATCTTAAGGAAAAAAATGATGAAATAAATTTAAATTTATTTTTATTAGATATATGTTCAGAATACTATATAATAAATGACACACTTCACCTAAACGAAAAATTTAAAAAAATTTCCTTCTACAATGATGACTATAAATATACAGCAACTATGATGGAAGAAATTCAAATTAAAGATGCTATTTCTATTAAATATGGAAATACACTTATTGAAGGCGGTTCTGGTATAGGGAAAACGGCAAATATGCTTTCTAGAGCTATAAAACTGGCAAAAGTATATCCACATCATAAATTACTAATATTTACACATACAAAACAACTATGTAATGAACTTCGAGAAAGAATTGAATTATTATATAAAGATAACAACAATTTAGAAGTTCATACATTTAGTTCTTTTATATTTAAATTAGCTAAAAAATATAATCTAATCATTGACTACAATATGTTAAAAAATGATTATGAAAAAACATTTAATAATCTTGTAAAGCAAGCACAAAACATTATAAAGAATAAAAACATGTTTAAGGCTATTTTCATTGATGAAGCAGAAAGTTTTTTAGATTATGAAATAGATTTTATAAGAGAGTTTTTATATAAAACAAAATTCATATTTAATGTGTATTCTTGTAACTCTTTAAATATCTTTAATAGATTAAATATATTTAGGAAACTATATAGTAATATAGAGTTTGATGATAAAATCATATTAAATAAAAATTATAGGCAAGCTAAAGAAATTGTTGATTTTACAAATAATTTTTCAAATAATTCTAATGCTTATATTAATGAATTAAGACCTAATACAAAGTTTAATACTTTTTTTAATACAAAAGCACTTAGAGGTGGTAATAAGTCGGTTGATATAATAAAAGTAAGTGATTTAGATGACCAAATAAGTTCTGTAATATGGGAAATCGAATATTTGATAAGCAAAAAAGGTCTTGATTATTCTGAAGTTGCTATTGTATATCCTTATAATAAGAAGAAATTAAAAAGTGGAAAAACTATTTATTTTCAATACATGTTAAAAAAGGCATTAGAAGAAGCACAAATTCCTTATATATGTGCAGAAGATAACTTAACAAACATAAGTAAGAAGATAGGAACGACAATAGCAAATATATATACAATAAAGAATTTAGAATATAAATCGATAATAATATGTGAGTTAGAAATGTTATATAATCAAACAATAAATGATACAGAGCAAGATTATCAAGTAAATGACTTTGTAGGTGATTTAAATAAGGTTTATTTGGCTATGAGCAGGGCAACTGACTATCTAAGTATAGTAACAACCTTTAATGAAGATGCAAGTGATATAATAAGAATTATTACAGAATCAAAAGAGGATAGGAAATAAAACGTATTTTGAATTCAAAAAATTAAAAGAGACTGAATTGTGTGGAATAAATATTACCAATTCAGTCTCTTATTTTTTTAACTTACTTTTCCAATATTATCAAAAGGTAATAATCTTACCATGACCTTACCAATAATTTCATCTTCATCAACCATACCTACATCTGGGAATCTACTATCATTACTATTTTCTCTATTATCACCCATTGCAAATAACTTTCCTTTTGGAACGACTGTATCTACATCTCCAGAAGTATAATTATTATGTATATATGGTTCAGTTATTAATTTGCCATTTACATACACTTTAGAATTGGATATTTTTATACTGTCACCTTCAGTAGCTATAACTCTCTTTATTAAATCTTTTTTCTTTCCAGTATCTCCATCAACTAAATCAGTTTTAAAAACTACAATATCACCTTTTTCGGGTTTACCAACTTTATATGATATTCTATTTAAAATTAAATAGTCTTTATCGTCTAAAGTAGGATACATTGATTCTCCACTAACAATAGAAGGTCTTATAAATTGTAATATTACAAATGCAAGTACAATAGCCATGGCTATTGACTTAATCCAATCAAATATTTCCTTTTTAACACTCATAATTTTTCTCCTTATCATTTGTCATTAAATTAAAATACTCTAGAATAAAAAGAAATAACCAAGAACAACTATACCCAAAATTATTCTATAATAACCAAAGACTTTAAAATCGTGTTTTTTGATATAATCCATAAAAAACTTAATAACTACGATTGAAACTACAAAAGCTACTAAAGAGCCAACACCCAGAATAAGCCATTCAAATCCAGTAAATCCAAATCCAGCTTTTAAAAGTTTTAATGCACTAGCTCCAAGCATTGTAGGAATAGCTAAGAAGAATGAAAATTCTGCTGCTACGTATCTAGAAGTACCAAGTAATACTGCACCGATTATAGTTGAACCAGATCTAGATGTACCTGGAATAAGAGCTAGACATTGGAATAAACCTATACAAAGAGCTAGTTTATATGTAACTTGAGAAAAATCTTTATATTTTGGTCTTTTATTTCTACTTTCAAGTCCTATCATTATTATACCATATACAATAAGAGCAATTGCAACTACTGTTGAATTGAAGAATAATCTGTCTATATCATCCTCAAACAGTATACCAATAACTCCAGATGGTATAACTGCAATTATAACCTTAAGCCATAAGCGAACTGTTTCTTTTTTTTGTTTAGTATTCTTTGCACTATCAAAAGGATTTAACTTCCTAAAAAATATAACAAGTACAGCTAATATTGAACCAAATTGAATTACAACTAAAAATGTATTTATAAATGTAGATGAAAAATTCAATTTTATAAATTCATCAACTAATATCATATGCCCTGTACTACTTACTGGTAGCCATTCTGTAATTCCTTGAACTATTCCCAAAATGACTGCTTTAAAAACTTCAAGCAAACTAAATGTTTCCAAATTTAAATACCTCCAATACAAATTTATAGTAGCATATTTTACTCAAATATTAATAAAATATGCCACCTTTTACTAACTTATAATACCACAGTACTGTGTAGTGCACAATGGAAGATTGATATTTTCATAAAACCTTCATAATTTAAAAAAATAAACTTGAAACTTGTCTATTGAATAAGGGGTATATATGAAGGGGAAATATATGGTATAGTAAAAGTATAACTATTTTATTTTATGAAAAGGAAAGGAGTTATTATGTATAGTACGAAAATATTGGATGATTATGAGTATGAAACTTTTAATGTTTTTTCGACAAAATTAAACCCAAGTACAAAACACGATTATTTATCAAAGGTTATGTTATTTAAAGAGTTTCTAAAAGGAAAAGAATTAATTTATGTAACAAAAGAAGATTGTAAAAATTTTGTGGACTATATACAAACCAAATATGCAAAATCAACCTGTGAAAAGATATATAGTTATTTACATAGTTTTTATAACTTTTTAAAAAAAGAAGGATATATAGATATAAATCCATTTAGACATGTAGAAAAACCAACAGTAACTAGAATAAAGACAAAGGATGATGTTTTAAGCATACAGGAAATAAATAAGCTTATAGGTATTTTACCAAAACTGAATATAAGAGATAGAGTGATAATAGTCTGTCTAGTTACTACTGGGTGTTTATTAAATGAATTAGTTAGCTTAAAGTGGAAAGACCTTATGGTAGATGAAAACGATAACTCGTATGTTAGACTAGGAAAGGGAAGAAAAGAGAGAGTAGTAAAGTTACATCCATACTTTTTTAGGCTTTTAGAAGACTACAGAAATTATTCTGGACTTCCAGAAGTAATAATACCTAATGATGATTTTATTTTTACAACTCAAAAAAGCAATTCTATAACAGATAGAAATGTCAGATTGATAGTAAAAAAAGCATTAGATTTAGCAGGACTTTCTCAATATTCAGCAAGAGACTTTAGACATTCATTTGCAGCAATAAGTTTAAGACTTGGGGCGGATGAGGGTGACGTAAAAAATCAACTTGGCTGGAGTGATAAATACTATGCAATTAGATATAAATATGTATTGAATTTTGTTGATAGCGAGATTGTGGATTATTTAATTGAGAAAGATAATCTAGATATAAATAAAAAGTATTAGCACGTAAAAAACACTCTATATAAATGTGAACAAAAAATAAAAAAGTCTTGTTATAGTTCGTAAAATTATATATAATTATTTATGTACTAATATGTACATAATAACTATACAACAAAAGATTTAAGGAAGGTGCTAATATAATGATAGATAACAAATATACTACGTACTCAAATCCGCTTACAGATAGATACTGTAGTAAAGATATGAGTTATATATTTTCTCCACAATTTAAATTTTCTACATGGAGAAGATTATGGGTTGCTCTTGCTGAAGGTGAGCATGAGTTAGGAATCAATATAACTGAAGAACAATTAGATGAGTTAAGAGCTAATATAGATAATATAAATTTTGATGAAGCTAGAAAAATAGAAAAAGAAGTAAGACATGATGTAATGTCTCATGTAAAAGCGTATGGTTTACAATGTGAAAAAGCTAAAGGAATCATCCATCTAGGAGCAACATCTGCTTATGTTGGAGATAATACAGACGTTGTACAAATGAATGAAGCCTTAAAACTTCTAAGAGTAAAGCTTGTAAATTTAATAAATAACTTAAAAGAATTTGCACTTAAGTATAAGGATATGCCAGCTCTTGGTTTTACGCACTTTCAAGCAGCACAACTTACAACAGTAGGGAAAAGAGCTTGTTTGTGGGCTCAAGATTTAATCCTTGATTTAGAAGACTTAAATTATAGAATAGATAATATGAAATTAAGAGGAGTTAAAGGGACTACTGGGACTCAAGCAAGTTTTTTAAGTTTATTTGAAGGAGACCATGAAAAAGTAAAAGAGCTAGATAAGAAAATTTGTAAAAAAATGGGATATAGTTCTTCTTATGCAGTAAGTGGACAAACATATACTAGAAAGCTAGACTATCAAGTAATAAGTGTATTATCAGGAATAGCTCAAAGTATGCATAAAATGACTAATGATATAAGACTTTTACAAAGTCTAAAAGAATTAGAAGAGCCATTTGAAAAAAATCAAATAGGTTCATCAGCAATGGCCTATAAAAGAAATCCAATGAGAAGTGAAAGAATAGCTTCTTTATCTAAATATATAATATCTGAATCTATAAGCCCTGCAATGGTACAGGCTACTCAATGGTTAGAGAGAACATTAGATGACTCAGCCAATAAAAGATTAGCTATACCTCAAGCTTTTATGGCAGCAGATGCTATACTTGAAATAGGTATAAATGTAACTGATGGGTTAGTAGTATATGAAAATATGATAAATAAACGTGTAAATGAAGAACTTCCTTTTATGGCTACAGAAACAATACTTATGGAAGCTGTAAAAAGAGGTGGAGATAGACAGGAATTACATGAGATAATAAGAGAATATTCTATGAAAGCTGCTTATAGAGTTAAACATGAAGGAAAAGATAATAATTTAATTGAGCTTATAATGAATGATGATTCATTTAAAATGAGCAAGGAAGAAATATTATCTATAATGGACCCAAAAAACTTTATAGGTAGAGCTCCAGAACAAGTTGTAGAATTTGTAAATGAAGTTGTAGAACCAGCTATAAAAGATTATAAAGAAGATTTAGGAAAAGTAGATGTGGATTTAAGAGTGTAAGTTTTATAGATAAAATATAATTAAAAACGGCTATCTTATTTATAAATAAGATAGCCATTTTAATGGGCTAGCGTCTGCTCTTCACCGCTGTGAAGAGTTCTTCCTTATTTACTATATCATGAATTCAATAAAATAGCTATATAAATAATATTTAATCAGAAAAATATAATTAAAAACAAGAAAAATAATAAGATTACTAATTAAATTTAATCATTATTCAAAAACTATTGTACTTGCAATATTTTTAATGTAAACTGAAATAAAGTTAGTTAGATAATTTAATAAATTTTAAAACAACCGAGGTGATTGTATGAAATACGTAGTAAAAGATACTATAAGTTTTTTGGTAAAAACATTTCCTAAGATTTATTCTAGTTTATATTTAGAAGACCTAAAAAAATTCGCACCAGACTATAATGTAAATAAAACACAATTGAGAGCATTAGTATTTATAAGAAATTATGGAGTAATAAGCATGACTGATTTATGCTCTAAATTAAATATAGAAAAAGGCAGTCTAACTAGTATGGTAGATGATTTAACAGAAAAAAAATATGTAACAAGAGAAAGAGATTTAGTTGATAGAAGAAAGTATTTAATTGACATTACAGAAGAAGGAGATAAGATAGCTTCTGATTTTATGGATAAATTAAGTGATGGATTGGAAGAAAAGCTTTCTAGACTAACTGAAGAAGATAGAAAGAACTATCTAGGAGCAATAAATACTCTTCAGTATATATTAAATAAAGATGAATTTAAATAGGAAACTATGAAAAATCCCCTTTTCAAATATTGGTTGAAAAGGGGATTTTTTATCTAATAAAATTTACATAAGGTAAACTTTTAAAATTTATTTGTGTAAAGCTACATATTGCTCTAAACCTTCTTTTAATAATGTAGCAGCTCTATGAAGGTCAGTTTCATTTAAGATGTAAGCTAATCTTATTTCGTCACGTCCTAAACCTGGAGTAGCATAGAATCCTTCAGCAGGGCAAACCATAACAGTTTCATTATTTTTACTGAACTCTTTTAACATCCAGATTGTGAAATCTTCTGCATTTTCAACTGGTAATTTAGCAACTATATAAAATGCACCAGTTGGTTTTTTACAGATAACACCTTCAACTTTCATTAATTCATTGTATAATACGTCTCTTCTTTTTTTGTATTCTTCATTAACTTCTTTGAAGTAAGAAACTGGAGTTTTGTATAATTCAACAGCTCCTATTTGTTCTAATGTAGGAACACAAAGTCTTCCTTGGCATAATTTAAGTATTTGAGCGATAAGACCTTTATTTTTACAAGCGATAGAACCGATTCTAGCACCACAAGCACTGTATCTCTTAGAAACACTGTCTATTATTATAACTCTGTCTTGTACACCTTCTAAGTTACCACAGCTAGTGTATTCAAGTCCATCATAAACAAATTCTCTATAAACTTCGTCTGCTATTATCCATAGATTTTTTTCTTTAGCTATTTCAGCTAGGATATTAAGTTCTTCTTTTGTATAAATTGCACCAGTTGGATTTCCTGGGTTAGAAAGAATTATAGCTTTAGTTCTATCATCTACTTTAGAAGCTATTTCTTCTTTTGATGGAAGGTGGAAACCGTTTTCAGCTTTTGTTGTAACAGCATTAACTTCTACGTTTACACATTGACCAAATCCATTGTAGTTAGTATAGAATGGTTCTGGAACTAATAAATTATCTCCTGGGTCACAAACAGCCATCATAGTGAAAAGTAAAGCTTCACTACCACCATTAGTTACTAATAATTCATCTTTTTCAAAATCCATATTGTAAGTTTTGTAGTAATTTTGAAGTGCTTCTAATAATTCTGGAATACCTTCAGAAGTAGCATATTCTAAAACTTCGCTATCAAAGTTTTTAACAGCATCAAAAAACCCTTGAGGAGTTTTTATGTCTGGTTGACCTATATTTAAGTGATATACTTTGATTCCTTTATCTTTTGCTGCTTGTGCAAATGGAACAAGTTTTCTGATTGGAGAGGCTTGCATTGCACTAACTCTGTTTGAATAATTCATTTTAATACCCCCTATTTAATTTAAATACGTATATTGTATTATGTAAATTGTATATTGGAATACAAGACATCTTTACAAGATAATAATAACATACTTATAGGTAAAAATCATCAAAAAAAATTAATATAGCTTTAAAATAAACTTTTAACAAATTAGAGTGAAATACTCGTATTTATACTAATAAATTATATGTACATAAACTTATTTATAGTATGATAATATATGTATATATTAGTTATAATTTTTTGTATTACAAAATTAAAATACCTAATACTAAATATGTAAAATTATAAAAAATATTATAAATTTATTTAACAGATACAATAAATATCATATAATTATATTAAAGGCTATTAACTAAGAGGTGTTAATTATGAGAGAATTAAGAATAGATCCAATTACTAATGATGTTGTTATATTTGCTACTGATAGGTTGAAAAGGCCATTAGATACAATTGATGTACCAAATGATGAAGAAGAAACTAATGAATACGATGAAGGATGCCCATTTTGTAAGGGAAATGAAGTTTATGCAACGGATACACTATTTGAAATAAAAGGTGATGAAGGTTGGCTTGTAAAATCTATATATAATAAATTTCCTATAATTGATGATTTGGCAAGAGATATATATGGTATTCATGAGGTAATGATAGAAAGTAATAAACATAACAGCAGTTTTTACAATATGAATCAAAAAGAATTTGAAGATGTTTTTTTTATGTATAGAAATAGATTTAAAGATTTGTCGAAAGATGACAAAGTAGAATATGTGAGTATTTTTAAAAATTTCTTGAGAAAGGCTGGAGCATCTTTGATGCATCCACATGCTCAAATACTATCTATGTCTTTTATTCCACCTGAAATTACAAATGAGTTGTTGGTTTCAAAAGAGTATTATGATAGTAATAAAAGTTCTTTGTATAATGACTTGGTAGAAAATGAGATAAGTTTAAATAAAAGAGTGGTTTATAATGGAGATGCTTTTTTAGTAATTATACCATATGCAACTAAGTACAGTGGAGAAGTAAGAGTAATATTTAAAGACAGCATAAAGTTTGATGAATTAACAGATAACAATATAAAAGAGCTTTCTATGATATTCGAAAAGTTATTTAAAAAATTATATAATATAAATGGATATATGCCATTTAACTTGTGTATCCATACTCATCCAACAAAAATTGAAACAAAATCATACTTTAATGTTCATATGCACATAATACCAAGAAAGTATAACCTTGGAGGATTTGAACTTGGAACAAATATGTATGTTTCTTCAATGAATCCTGAAGAATTAACAAAAAAATTAAAATTTGATTAAAGGATGTACTTTTTAGGTATTAAAGAAATAATAATTTTAAAATAAAATTATAGTATATCAATGTTAAAATAAAAACAAACAGAAAAATAAATGAAAAAACTAATAGAAAATTACTATTTAGATGAGGAGTGGAATATGAAATTTATATCGTGGAATGTTAATGGGATAAGAGCATGTGTAGGGAAAGGATTTTTAGACTTTTTTAGAGATATTGATGCAGATATATTTTGTCTACAAGAGACTAAATTACAGGAAGGGCAAATAGAGTTAGATTTGCCGGGTTATTTTCAATACTGGAATTATGCAGAGCGAAAAGGTTATTCAGGTACTGCTATATTTACCAAAAAAGAGCCTTTAAAAGTAATGTATGGAATAAATATAGAAGAACATGATAAAGAAGGTAGAGTTATAACTTTAGAATTTGAAGATTTTTATTTTGTTACTGTATATACTCCAAATTCTCAATCTGAGTTAAAGAGATTAGAATATAGAACTAGATGGGAAGATGACTTTATAGATTATTTGGTTAAATTAGATAATCATAAGCCTGTAATAGTGTGTGGAGATATGAATGTGGCACATAAAGAAATAGACTTGAAAAATCCTAAAAACAACACAAAGAACGCAGGTTTTACAAAGGAAGAAAGAGAAAAATTCTCTAAATTATTAGATAGTGGATTTATAGACACATATAGATACTTTAATCCTGATAAAGAAGGAGTGTATAGTTGGTGGTCATATAGATTTAATGCAAGAAAAAATAACGCTGGATGGAGAATAGATTATTTTTGTGCATCTAAAAAATTAGAAGATAGATTGACAAATGTAAATATACACACTGAGGTATTGGGGTCAGACCATTGTCCAGTAGAATTAGAGATAAGATAGAAGTTTCATAAGGATAAAAATTGGGCTGTAGATGTAAATTTAAAGTTAATTATTCTTTTAATCTACATGCCTGTTTTTAACCTAGATAAATTTCACTTATTTTTTCCTTGTTTACAATTTTCTAATTCAAATTGATTTGTTTTTCCCATGTTGTAAGCTAAATTAATAATTTTTTTCTCATCTTTAGTCAAATCGCGATTTAGAATTTTCTTGAACTCATCAAACAATTTATCATAGTCAACTCTTTTTTTATTAGAATACTTTATAGATTTAGATTTAATATTTGTATATACATATATATCAGGTACTATACTTGGATTGTATATCTTAATAAAAACCTTCGATGTATAGTATGCATCATTTAAAGCATTGTGATAAGACATTTTTTCATCAAGTTCCAATATAGAAATAGCATTTTGCAAGCCAATACTTTTTCCTGCTGGATTATTAAAATATTTAGATGCATGTTGTTGAATATTAATATAAGACTTAGGTAAAATATCTGATGCTAGCTTATGATAATTGATATTTCTGTATAATTCCTTTAAATCTCCAACTCCCCAAACACATAGTATAGGGTCGTGTGATGCTATAAATTTTATGAAATTGTTGTAAACCTCAGGAAAAGTAGGCGAATTGTTAAAATCAGAGTCTTTAATATTAGTCATACGACTAATAAAAGGGTGCATTGCCTTGTATAGTGTAGGTTTAATATAGCTATTAAATGTATCTACTATATTAAATTTAGAATCCAGTTTAATTGCTCCTATTTGTATAATTTCAAAAGGACATTTTTCATTGGACACAGTTTTATTGAGTTTTTTGTCAAAGCCTTGGTTGAATTCCAAATCGAAAATTATGTATTCCATAAAGTTTATCTCCTAAATTTTTGTATTATTACTAGTATAGATTATATTATAAGCTAAATTAAATTTTTAAACAAAAATACTTTTATTTTAGTATACCCCATATTTATAAAAATGTTAAACTATTGTATGTATAATATTTTTCCAAGAAAAAATATTGCGAACTTTTTGTACTTGATATATAATAATATAAATAAAAACACGAATAAAACACGAATATTTTGCAAGAAAAATTCATAAACATAAGGAAAAATGAATTTTATCTTGTATATTTAATAAAATAAAATTTACACAAAAATCATAGGAGAGTGAAAAGATGGAGAGTTTATTATATGTAATAGAGAAAGATAAGCATACCAATGAAGAGATAAGAGAAATCCTAAAGAGCAATAAAAACATAAGATTCGTTTCTTTAATGGGTGTTGACTTAGGAGGAAATGCAACAGACGAAAAAATTCCTGTAGAATTATTTTTAGAGGATATAGATAAATTCTTAGAATCAGCTATACAAACTGATGGTTCAAGTGTTGAGCTTTATAATATAGCAACACTAAATAATGCAAAAGTAGACTTAATGCCAGATAAAAGTTGTCATTGGTATGTAGATTACAACATGGAATACATAGATGAAGAAGCAGGATTACCTGTAGGAACATTAAAGATACCTGCATTTCTAATACATGATAATAAAAAAGTATGTTCTAGGGGAATTCTTCAAAAAGCAGATAAATATTTTAAGAAATCTATGTTTGAAATATTTAGAGAATATCCACATGTAATAAACAATATAGGAATAAACTCAGTAGATGATATAGAAGAAATAATGTTAACAGCAGCTACAGAACTTGAATTTTGGGTTAATACTCCTGAAGATAAGGCTGACTTAGAAAAATTATATGTATCACAAAGCTTAAAAGAACAATACTGGAAAAGAACTCATGGTATTATAAGAACTTGTCTAGAACAAAGTTTAATAATACTTCAAAAGCTAGGTGTAAGCCCTGAAATGGCTCATAAAGAGGTTGGGGGAATTCAAAGTTCTATAAGTATAGATGGAAAGACAAACCATGCTATGGAGCAATTAGAGGTTTCTTGGAAGTTTTCTACACCATTACAAGCGGCAGATAATGAATTATTAGTAAGAGATGTTATAGAAGATGTATTTACATCACATGGATTAGAAGTCACATTTAAAGCAAAGCCAATTCATGGAGTTGCAGGAAGTGGTGGTCATACACATGTAGGAGTAAGTGCAAAATTAAAAGATGGAAGTAGCAAAAACTTATTTGCTCCAAAAGATTTAAAAGAAGATTATCTAAGTGAATTAGGGTATGGAGCTCTTATGGGACTTCTTTATAATTATGAAGTATTAAATCCAATTGTAACAGCTTCTAATGATGGATTTAATAGACTAGTTCCTGGATTTGAAGCACCTGTATGTATAGTTACATCTTTAGGTCATAGTTATGAAATGCCATCTAGAAATAGGTCAGTACTTGTTGGGTTAATAAGAGATATAAAGAATCCAAAGACTGTAAGATTTGAGTTAAGATCACCAAGTCCTCTATCTAATACTTATCTAGTAATAGCAGGATGTTATCAAACAATGTTAGATGGCATAAAAGCAGCAGCTAAGAGTGGACTTAGTACTAAAGAACTAGAAAAAGAATTATCTAAAAATGTGGGAGAAGAAAGTTTCTATTTAGAAAAAGACAGAGCATATAGAGATGAAAATGATGTATTTGAACATTATAATTTAGAAGAAAGAAATGCAAGATTTGGAACACCTCCAGCAACAGTTTATGAAAATATGAAAAATCTAGAGATATATGCTTCTAAATTAAAATCTTTAAAACAAGGCGATGTATTTACTGATAGCATAATAGAATCATTTAAAGTTGGGGCAATAGATAAGTGGCAAAAAAAATTAAAAACTAGAATAATAGAAGCGGGAATTCAAAAGATAAGAAGTATTGTAAAAGTACACACAAAAGAAAATATGGATGCACTTGATGAAGTAGTTTGGAATTCAATATCAGACTTAAAGTTTAATATTATGAAAGACACTTTAACTAGAGAATCACTATTTACTAGAGTAAGAGAAGCTGTAGAAAATAAAGATTATCAAACTGCTTCGGATTTACAAATAGAACTAAAGAGAAGCATGGAAGAAATACAACAATTATATATGCAATACAAGAAAAATATATACTAAGATAAAATGATAATAATTTGATTTTGATATTATAAAGGCAATTAAGTATGATTAAATCATTTTGAGTTAAATCTCAAATGTAAAAATCATACTCAATTGCCTTTAATTTTTGATTTTAAGTTTTACAATAAAATTAATCTAAATTAATTATATTGATTATCTATTAATTCTGATATATAATCAGCAATTTCATCTGGATGAATGACTGTTTTAAATTCTTCTAGATTCTTTTTCATAAAATTTATTATAGAATCAAATTCATTTGACACTAACTTGTAAAATATATTTTTTAGGTCTAGGTCATCGCTATAAATCATTCCAAGACCCTTATCTATTATAAATTTGGCATTTTCAATTTCTTGACCAACTTTTGGCATTTTAACGAGTACTGGAGTTTGAGACTGGATTGCTTCAAATATAGTTGCTCCTCCAGGTTTAGTCAACATTAAGTCACATTCTTCTATCAGATTGTACATATCATTTACAAATCCAAGTACTTTTATATTTTTTAGAGGTTTTTTATGAGTTAAATTATCATATAGTTTTTTATTTTTACCTGTAACTATTGTAATCTCTATGGAATTAATATGTTCTTCAATAAAGTCATCTATCCAATGTATAAAATCCTCATCTATATCAAACAGACCTCTTCCTCCTCCTAAAAGCAATAATCTATATTTTCCATAACAAGGCTCTTTACTTTCAATCTGGAATCTCTTATCTACAGGAACTCCAGTAACTTTTATGGAATCTGGATTTATTCCTTTTTGAAAAAATCTATTTTTTATCTCTGGAGATGGAACAAAATATAAATCTGTATTTTCAAAAACCCATTCCATACTGTCTACAACATCTGTAATAACTGTCAATGTTGGTATATTTATGTCAGGATTTTTTATCTTAAAATTATTTACACAAGCAGCAGCTAGTGGAAATGTAGAGATAATCAAATCTGGATTTATATCAGAAATATACTCAGAAAGTTTAGGTGTATATAATTTATGAGAGAAATCATGTCTTGAGTCAAACGATTTCTTAAAATAGTAATAATAATTATATAATCCAGGAGTATATTTTGTATTGTTTTCATAAAGCTTCACCATAGGCTTATTCATCATAGGGATACTTGCATTTATAAAGTTTTGTATAACAACATTGTAATTACTATATTTTTCAATGATACATTCCTTAACTGCTTTTGCAGCACTTATATGACCAGCACCAAATTGAGCTGTTAAGATTAATATAGTTTTATCTTCTTTTGTTTTAGACAATTTATCACCACTTTCATAAAATATATCTGATTAGAGTATTATACATTTACAGAAGAATTTAATCAATAATAATATTAAAAAATAACTATTGTGTAAAACATAGTACTGTGTTATTATGAAAGCATAAGAAGTTTTAACATAGTACCTTGTAAAACACAATACTGTGTATTTAAAGAAAGGATGGAGTATATGAACACACAATTTAGAAAGGGTGTCTTAGAAATTTGTGTACTCGCGCTAATATCTAAAAAAGATATGTATGGATATGAAATAGTACATAATATTTCTAAAGTAATAGATGTAAATGAAGGAACGATATATCCTATTCTAAGAAGACTGACAAAAGATTTGTATTTTGAAACATATATACTAGAATCTAATGAGGGTCCTGCTAGAAAATACTATAGAATAACTTCACTAGGAAAAGAAAACTTATCCAATTTGATGGAAGAATGGAGAGAATTTGTAAAGGCTGTTGAGATTTTAATAAGTGAAGATGAGGGAGGTAATGAACTTGAATAAAACTGAGTTTCTGGAAATTTTAAAGGATTATCTAAGAAAGGATTTTTCTGAGAGCGAAGTTAATGATATATTGAGAGATTATGAAGAATATTTTGTAGATGGGATTATAGAAGGAAAGAGTGATATGGAGATAATATCATCACTTGGTTCACCAAAATCTATAGCAAGAGAACTTATTCTACAGACAAAAGAAAAAAACATTGAAGATGAAAAAATAATAAACACAGATATTTTAAATGATAAGTTTAGTAAATTCAAGTTAGATATGAAAAAGGGATATTCTATTTTAAAAGATGAAGCTAAAGAAAAATACAATAAATCGAAAGAAAGAGTAAATGATAAACTTACTCCAAGTATAGAAGAAGGTGTTGTAGGAGTATCTAGAGAAGCTATAAAGATTTTATTAGTATTTTTATCCTTATTATTGATTATTCCAGCATTTGCATTTGTATGTGCTATTATTTCAGTTGCTATTGGGTTAGTATGTACATTGATTGCTTTTGTCATATCAATTCCATTTGTAATTAAATTTATTTCAATGGTTCCAGATGTTACAATGTTTTGTATATTTGCGACTATAGCATTTATAGGTTTAGAGATACTGGCATGGCAAATTTTACTGTTTGTTATAAAGTTAGGCAAACAATTGTTAAGTAGTTATATAAATTGGATAAAGAGAAAAAACATTTATATAAATGCAAATGAAAAGATGGAAAAAAGAAATAAAGATACTTTAAGTGAGAAAGATTTGAATAAAGATAGTAATGAAGATTTATATGATGATTATTACAATATAGAAAAAGAAGATATAAGGGAATCTGATAATTACAATGACGATAGCATAAATTTTGAGTCAATGTATAAAGATTTTGAAGAGACAGATGATAAGAAAGGAGAAGATAAACATGAATAAGAAACTTGCCATATTTGCTGCGGTTTTATTAGTAATAGGTATAATTGGAACAACATGGTCAGGGATTTTAGTTATGCCAAGCTTAATAAACTTTGGACTCGAAAAAGAAGCTGAATTTAAAAAAGAAAATAAACTTTATCAAGAAAAAGTAAATATTGACAAGTTAGATGTATCTGTTGACAATATAAATGTTACGATAAAGAGACACTCAAGTGAAGATGTACGTGTGACAACAAGGGGAAATAATGAGTTTTACAAATATAATGTAACTTTAAAGGATAAGACATTAGTTGTAAAAGGTGAACGAAAATATGAAAATCGTGTTAAAAAAATTAAAAATTTTGACCAATTATTTAATACATCTATAAATAGTATGTTTTCAGGAGATTATAGGGAAATAGTAATCTATGTACCAAATAATGTAGATATAAATGTATCAAGTGTAGATTCATCTCTATTAGTATATGATAATGTAGCTTCAAATAATATAACATATAAGAGTTCTTATGGAAGATTTGAGAGAGTTATAACTGAAAATAATATAAATAAGCTAGATACATTAAATTTAATATCTAGTAATAATCTTGAATTATCTACAAAATCAGTTTTAGGTGTTAAAAACGTAAATATAGAATCAGAATCATTAGATATATCTTCAGAATATGAAGACATATTTGTCAATAATGTAGAACAATATATACCTGAAAATATAAACATAAAGGAAAAAATAGGTAGGAATTCGCACTATGATAACAACTTTAGCATATATTGTGATTTTCCAATTGCTAAAAATTTAGATATAGATGTTCCAAATTCTAAAGTAAGTCTTACTCTACCAGTAAATAAGTATAAGTTTAATTGCGACATAAAGTCTAAAGAAAGAATAGAAGATATTAATGATGAAGCAGAAGAATACAGTGATAGTTCAGATGGATATGAACACAGTGAAGAAAATCATAACTCATATAAAAATATAAGAGAAATAAAAGGGCTTTTAAATGAAAACTTGTCGAATTTAGAACAAGAGTATACTATAAAAATAAATTCAAATAAATTAGAAATGTAAATAATTTATTACTACAATTAATAAATTGACCTAAAAGTATAAAAATATAGTCTATACTATGGTATAATAAGTATCGAAATAGAATTGGGAGAGGGATACTTATGAATAAAATAGCAGTAAGTTTTTTAATAATTGCTACTACTTTATTGAGTACAGCATGTATGGATTATAAAGTTGACAAAGTAGAATTGGTTGATTCTAGAGATTCTGCAGTTGTAAAGAAAGGTGAAGACATCAAAGAAGAAACTGATACAATTAATCCTAAAAAAACAGCTAAAATACCTATAGAGATAGTTTCAAAGGATGAAAAGATAGTAAAATACTTGCAAATAGATGAAGAAAGTACATTAAAAGATAAACTACAGTTAATCTTAGATACTTTATCACATGAGTATTTTAATGGTTTAGATATGGAAGTTGAAGTTCAGGAAAAAGATAGTCTAGTTAAGATAAACTTAGTTGAACCTGATGAAAAGGGGAGAGTTTCTTGGAAAGAGGATTATTTAAATGAACAAAATATAATATATACTATAAATAATATTATCAAAAATGTCATTCAAGAAGATGATAATAGTATTTGGGTTGAAGAAGTAGAGATATACTACAATGGAGAATTAATAGAGTTAACATAAGAAATGATGTGTTTTATTTAAAAGCACATCATTTTTTTTATAATTTTTTAATCCTTATAAAATCCTTATATTTATGATTTAAAATGATTCTTGTAAATAAGTTTGACAAAAGAAAGGATGAAAATTATGAGTAATTATATTTTGGAGGTAAAAGGAGTTTCTAAAAAATTTAAGGAGCAGGCTGCAGTTAATAATATTTCAATTGCAATTAAACATAATTCTATTTATGGATTATTAGGACCAAATGGAGCAGGGAAATCTACTTTATTAAAAATAATAACAGGGATTTTAAACCCCACTTCTGGAAAGATATTATTTGAAGGTCATAGATGGACTAGAAAAGACTTAGCAAACATTGGGTCTCTTATTGAATCACCTGCTATATATGAGAATTTAACAGCAAGAGAGAATCTAAAAGTTCATACTACATTACTTGGTCTTCCTGACTCTCGCATTGAAGAAGTTTTAGAGATTGTTGATTTAAGAGATACTTTTAAAAAGCGTTCAGGTCAGTTTTCTCTAGGTATGAAGCAGCGTCTTGGTATTGCTATCGCATTATTAAATCACCCAAAACTTTTAATCTTAGATGAGCCTACAAATGGACTTGACCCTATTGGAATTGAAGAACTTAGAGAATTGATTCGTTCTTTTCCAAAGCAAGGAATTACAGTTATTTTATCAAGTCATATTTTGTCTGAGGTTGAGCAAGTTGTAGATGAAATTGGAATAATTTCTAATGGAGTAATAGGGTATCAAGGAGAAGTATCAAAAGAACAAAATTTAGAAGAACTTTTTATGAAAGTTGTAGCTGAAAATAGAAAGAGAGGTAAGTAAGATGGAAAGATTTGTTAGAGCAGAGTTCCAAAAGATGAAAAGAACTTTTGGAATGAGATTGTCTTGGATAGCCCCAATATTTTCTATACTTATCTGTTTTGGACTAGGTGGAGGACAAAATGGTACTTACAATTGGTGGTATATTATGTTTCTTCCAGGAGCAATAACTTTAATTTGTTCTTTAGTAGTACAAAAAGATGAAAAAAAGAAGTATCGAGGTGTCTTGTCATTGCCAGTTGACAAAAAAAATATCTGGACTGGAAAAATACTTTATTGTACCATTATACTTTGTATATCTTCAATTATTTTCATGATAGGGATAGTTTTTATTGGAGTAGTTTATAAGAAAACTATTTTAATAAATCAAAATATTATTGGAACTATAGTACTTATCTTACTATTTATGTGGCAAATTCCACTTTGTATGTTTTTAGCTTCAAAATTTGGTTTGTTTATTACAGTTTTAATAAATATGTTTTTCACTGTGCTTGGAGTAGCTGTTTTTTCAACTACAAGTTCATGGTACTTATTTCCATATTCAATTCCATCAAGATTAATGGCTGCGGTATTGCATATTTTACCAAATGGACTTCCTGTACCAGAAGGGAATGAACTTTTAAGTACTAATGTTATTTTACCAGGGATATTAATATCTATTGTTTTATTTATATTATTTACTTTAGCTACAAGTGTTTGGTTTAAAAATAGAGAGGTGAAATAATATGGCACAACTAATAAGACTATTTAATTCTGACTTGATAAAACTAAAAAGAACTTACATAGTACTAATACACTTTTGTATTGTATTAGTAGGAATAGGCTTATTTTTAGGATATTACAATATTTCAGGTTATGATAGTATATCAAAAATAGTAGCATATTTACAAGTTATAGCTATAGCTTTTCCTTTATTATCAAGTATTATGTGTTCAATGTGTGTTGAACAAGAATATTACTCAGGAAATTATAAGTATATACTAACAGCATCTAATCCAAAATACCTTACACTCATGAGTAAATATATAATTTTAATATGCCTTGGTTTTGGAGCAACATTAGTTTCTGTTTTAGGTTTTAAATTTGGTATAAATACTATTTTTAATAATAATCTTTTTACACTAAGTTTTTATATGATTTCAATTTTAATTTTAGTTGGAAGTAATCTATTTGAATATATATTACATTTATTCTTAAGTTTGAGATTTGGAAAAGGAGCATCAATTGGAGTAGGTATAGTGGAAACTTTACTCTCAGCACTATTACTAACTGGACTAGGAGATGGTATATGGCAATATATTCCTTGTGCATGGGGCGTTAGATTTGTAAGTGTTTGGGCATCTTTTTCAAGTTCTAAAGAAATTGAATCCATTCAAGAGTTTCAGTTAATAGGTTTAATTTGTGGTTTTGCAACTATTTTTGCATTTGTAATTTTATGTATTTGGTTTTCTAAATGGGAAGGTAAGAAATCTGAAGAATAAAATAACTAATTGTTTATTTAGATTATTTGTATTATTATATTATAGTATAATTTGATAGCATAAAAGAGATAAAAATAATCAGATACATAGTTGTTTATTTGTTAATTAAACTGTTTGGAGGATATGATACGAATGTTTTGGGAAAAAAAGTTTAATAATAAAAAAGTTGTAAAGTTAAGAACTATTTTTGTAAGATATTTATCTGTATTCTTTGTTATAACAATTACTTTGGGAATTCTTTTAGTATTTTTGTTTTCTGTGTTATTATCATTAGGAGTAGTATTGCCATCCAATTATGCAGAAAAGCAAATCTATAAATATAAAGATGAAATTATTTCAAGTGAAAAAGTAACTAAAGATATAATACCAGATTTTTGTGATTATGGAATCTATACTTTAGATGGTAGATTAACTTCAGGAACTTTTAATAATGAAGAAGCAAAAGAAACCTGGAATTTAATGAAAGGTATCGAAGTAAAAAGCGGACATTCGTCAGACAATTATATAAAACTTTTTAGACCAAATGAAGTCTGTATAATAAGATATGATATAGTATCAGAATTCAATTCTCCAGCTTTAAGAAAATATTTACCAAAACCAGAAGTATTAGGGATTATTATTTTTGTTATAGCATTTTTTATTGAAATGGTTATACTATCAAAATCCTTTGGTAAAAAAATTAATGCAAAAATGGACCTTTTGAAAAATGCTACAGAAAAAATACAACAGCAAGATTTAGATTTTACAATAGAGTCTAGTGATATTTATGAAATTGACAATGTTCTTTTTTCTATAGAAAAAATGAAGTTAGCATTAAAAGATTCTTTAGAAAAGCAGTGGAGACTGGAAGAAACTCGAAAAGAACAGATATCTGCATTAGCACATGATATAAAGACACCATTAACCATTATACATGGAAACACTGATTTATTAATTGAAATAAATGAAAATGCTGAGCTATCAGAATATATGGAATATATAGCAAATAGCGCTACTCAGATAGAAAAATATATTAATACTCTAATATACATATCTAAAGCAGATAAAGGTTATATGATTAATAAAGAAAGTATTAATATTGATAAATTTATAGAGGATGTTTTGGTGCAAATAGAAGCACTCTCCAGTACAAAAAGTTTAAGTGTGGAATTTTATAAGCAAGATGATTTACCTAAGAATATAATAATAGATAGAGAATTATTATTTAGAGCTATTATGAATATAATTTCAAATGCTATTGATTATTCAACAAATCAAAGTAATTTATATTTTGATGTATTAGTAAATCAAAGATACTTAAAATTTGTAATTACAGATTGTGGAAGAGGTTTTTCTAAGGAAGATTTATCAAAAGCTAAAGAACAATTTTATACAGGTGATTTAAGTAGGAACTCTAAATCTCATTACGGTATGGGTCTATACATTGTAAATAATATTGTCCAAAAACATAATGGGACTTTGTATATTGAAAACTCTATAAAAACTGGTGGTGCCATGGTAACAATTGAAATACCAATAATTTAATAAATAATATCCATTTTTTAAATACCTAAATTTTATATTATAGGTATTTGCAAAATGGATAATTTTTTTGAATTTTATATACTAGTTAAATCTGATAAAAAGTTTTCAAACATAACCCCATCATTTCTATCGGTATCAAATTGAGATGTGTAATTTATAGTTTTATATATAAAGTCAGTTGCTGTTTTAACAGCTACTCCTAAGTCATGGTTATTCACTAGCATACCACAAAGTATAGATGTAAATATGTCTCCTGTTCCGCTATAAGAGCAATTATTGTATTTAACTGATGTAAAAAATATATGTTCAGTATCTTTATCATAAGCTAAATTTAATATATTATCATCTTCTAATATACCTGTGATTACAACTTTACTAGGTCCTAAAGAAGATACAGACTTTGCAATATTTATAAGTTCATCTCTATTATAATCCTTTTTTGTATAGTCATTTCCAGTTAAGAAACAAGCTTCTGTTAAATTAGGAGTAGTTAAATCTGAATGTCTAACTAATTCTTTAATTTCATGTCTCATTTCTTCTGTAAAGATTGGATACATAATTCCATTATCACCCATTACAGGGTCAACTACAATAAAAGCATTTGGATAATCATTTATAAAATTTGCCACTATTTCAATTTGATGTTTTGAACCTAAAAAACCACTATATATACTGTCAAAGTTGACTTTTAAATTTTTCCAAACAGTTGAATATTTTACCATCTCATCAGTACAATCTAAAAATGTAAACTCAGGATAACCAGTTTGACTTGAAAGTATAGCTGTTGGAAATGGACAACATTGAACCTTTAATGCTGAAAGTATAGGTATAGCAACTGATAATGAACATTTTCCTATTCCAGATAAGTCATTAATTGCTGCGACTTTTTTTTGCATAAAAAACCCTCCATTAGTATGTATTAATCATAATGATAACAAAATATTTATATATATATATTACTATAAAAAAAAGAAAAAAGTAGATTATAAAATAAAAATTTGTAAAAAAAACAGTGTATCAATACAATTAATTTTTAATATTGGACATAATAAGATAGAGAATTATTAAATATGAAAACTATTGTATATAATAACAGCTTTTTTGTGAATTTATTCGTAAGGTGTACTATTTGGGAGGTGTAGCTTTGAAAATACTGAAAAATAAAAATAAGTACATCAAAGGTATAATGGCATTTGTATTTTTATCTTTAGCTACTACAGCAGGTGTATTTTTAATTAATGATTTAAGTATGAAAAATATGAAAGAAAAAGTTATAGAATCTGCTACTGTTGAAGGTGATGATGTAAAAGACCAGTATAAGCTATTGCTTGAAAATTTATTTGACTACAGAAATAAGGCAATATTGGAGAAAAATGAAAATATTTTAAAAGGCCTTTATGAGACAGAAAAAAAGTTTGGTCTTTGGGCTTATGAAAATGAAGTAAAAAAGATGAAGTATTTAGAAAATTGGTCTAGTAAACAAGGTGTAAAGTTTAAAGATATAAAAACAAGAGTCAAAGTTAAAAAAATAAAAGAAAAAGAAAAAGACTTATATGGCATAATATGTTCTGTATCAACTGAGTATAAGTACTCATATGAAAATCAAAAGGACAAAGAAAATTCATTTAGAATAGGTACATATCATTATCTAAATGTAAAAATCATAGATAATCAATATGTCATAACTAAAGAGTGGTATACAGACCCTTTTGCAGATTCTTTAAATTTAGAAAATATAAAATCTGATGATATAAGAAGCTATATTGGTCAACAAAATGCTGTAGAGCTACAGCTCACAGAGGAGCAAAAGAAGGCTATAGATTATGCACATAAATACTGTGGAGCAGCAGCAGACGAAGAACATGGTATGAAGTTTAATCCAAATTATAGAGATTATAATCCAGAAGGTGGAGATTGTGCCAACTTTGCATCACAGATAATGTTTGAAAGTGGAAAGTTTAAGAAAAATTCAATTTGGAATTATAGTGAAAGAGCAGGAACAAAAGCATGGGTAAATGCACAAGCTTTTAAAAATTATGCTCTCTATAGTGGAAGAGGCTCATTAATAGCTAAAGGTTCTTACGAAGATGTTTACAAAGAAGCTTATAATCTACGTCCTGGAGATTTTGTAGGATATGAAAAAAAAGGTAGAATAACGCATGTTTCAACTGTAACAGGATTGGATTCAAGAGGATATCCTTTGGTAACCTGTCATAATACTGATAGAATGCTTGTGCCATGGGATTTAGGTTGGAGTGATAAATCTATAAGATTCCATATAATAAAAATAAACTATTAAAAATTTATAAAGAAAAATAAAGTATAAAAGATAACAATGATTTAATATTATAAATTAAAAAAAATGCTTATTAATGTATAAAAATAATAATAATTGACAAACATAGCTATATGTGATAAAGTAGTAATAAGGTTACAGGAAATAGTAGCTAAATAATTGTGTTTTTTTAGGAGGATTTATTAATGAAAACTGGTGTAGTTAAATGGTTTAACAATGAAAAAGGATTTGGATTTATATCTGTAGAAGGTGAAGGAGATGTTTTCGTACATTTCTCAGCTATAACAGGAGATGGATACAAATCATTAGAAGAAGGACAAAGTGTTGAATTCGAAGTAGTAGATGGAGCTAAAGGTCCTCAAGCTGCTAATGTAGTTAGATTATAATTAAAAATTCATATATATTAGTATTCTAGTAATATGACAGATAAGCCGCTAATCGTTTAGCGGTTTTTTCAGTTTTTTGGAAACTAAATTAATTTCAAAATAAATTAAAATTATTAAAATAAAGGCATTAATAATAAGATAAATATGTTAAAATTAATAGTGTAGAGTAAAATTATTATGGCTAAGTTTAAGTTAATTAACCTCTAGTTAATTTTCTATAAAAAGAATAAGTGACGCTGATAGACCATACAAAAATATTAATAAAGCATAGACATTTAAAGCTATTAAAAGAAAAACGCTTGTTACAGCGTATAGTATCTAAAAAATACTTAGAAAATGAGAAAGGAGAAAGTTACTGCAAAAAAGTAACATTATGAATATTGGATAATATTTGTAAGTTTTCAGTAACGGTGGGTAGTGTAATGAACATATTATTCTTTCTAACACCAAAAAGTGAAGTAGCATATATATATGAAGACTACACTATAAGGCAAGCCCTAGAAAAAATGGAATATCACAAATACTCTGCGATTCCAATAATAAGCAAAGAAGGTAAATATATTGGAACTATAACAGAAGGTGATTTTTTATGGACATTAAAAAACGACTTAAATCTGGACCTAAAAGGATTGGAAGATGTTCCAGTAACAGATATCAATAGAAAAATGGATAATTCTCCTGTTTCCATCAATGCAGACATTGAAGATTTAGTAATAAAATCTTTAAATCAAAATTTTATTCCTGTTATAGATGACCAAGACACATTTATTGGGATAATAAAAAGAAGAGATGTAATAGGTTATTGCTATGAGATAATACGTGGATATAAAAATTTAGCAGATGATAATTAGAAAAATTTTTGAAACTTTTCAAGTTTCTACTTCTATTCTTTGTAATAAAAGAATAATAATGTGAAATTAAATTCTTAAACTTTAATATAAAAGCTGTCTTTTCTAAGAATTATAGATAAGACAGCTTTTTTTATCTGTTGCTTTATTATTAGTCGTTGTATTTTACAAGATTTCCATATTTAGCGTTAAGAGCATTTATTTTATTTCCATAAACTTCATTTTGTTTTTGGTATAATAAACTTTTTTCAACTTCAGCTTCAACTTCATCAAATGTAGATTCTGTACTTTCTTGAAGGTCTTCTAACTTTATTATATGGTATCCAAATTGAGTTTTAACTGGCTCACTTACTTCACCTTTAGCCATAGAGAATACAGCTTCTTCAAACTCAGGAACCATTTGTCCTCTACCGAATGTTCCTAAATCACCACCCATATCTTTAGATGGGCAAGAAGAATGTTTAATAGCAGCATCTTCGAAAGATATTTCTTCTGATTTTATTTGAGCAAGTATTTCTTTAGCTTTTTCATCACTATCTACTAGTATATGTTTAGCAGTTGCGCTTTCTGGTTTAGAAAAAGAGCTCTTATTAGCTTCAAAGAATTTTACTTTTTCATCTTCTGTTACATCAACACTAGATAAAACTTTATTTATAGCAAATTGCTTTAATACATTTGCTTCTATCTTTTTCATTTCTAATTTAAATACTTCTTCTTCATCTAATTTTTCTTCCTTAGCATCTAAGAAGAATAGTTCTTGGTTTACTAAATCATTTAATAAATGTTTTTTTCCTTCTTCAGTTTTAAATTGCATTGCTTGATAAGGGTCTAATGATTTTAATGCATTTTCAATATCGATATTAGTTATCTCTTTTTCTCCAACTGTTACTAAAACTTGTTTTTCCATATTTTCCATAATAGTTAACTCCTTTTATAGTGTATTTCATTATTAATATAAAGCTACCAACTTAAATAATATCAGAAAACGATGTAGATGTCTAACATTTAAAGTCATATTAAGTCAAATAGACTTAAATTTAATAGAACAAGGTGATTACAGTCAATAAAATTGAGCCCATAATTCCCACTATTCCTTCTTCATGTTTAAATTTAAGTGTTTTCACTATTGAATAATAAAAATATATTCCAGTAAAAACTATCTTTAGATACAAGAAAAGTAAACTCTTTGGATATATTAAAAAACTAAAAAGAGTAAACATAAATGCAAGTAAAGTGCTTATCCTGTAAAAGAAATCTATTTGTGTAATGTCTTTATATTTTATTATAAATCTTGAATATAAAATGATGTAAATAATTGCAACAATTGTATAAGCAGTAAATAATGTATTTTCAAGGGTACCATTTGAAATTACTATCCACTTATACCACATAATTGGCCAAAAAAATAGTGCTAAGAACTTAAAATAATTATCAAAAAACTTTTCTTTATACATTCATCAAACAACCTTTCTTAAAAAAGCATGTATTTGTTTTTAGAATTTTAAATAATGTGCTATCATTATTATATATTAATATTGAGTTTATAGAAACCAAAATTTGCTAAAATAAATATATAGATTTTTGCTATTAAGTCAATTAAAATCACTACCATTTTATTATGAAATTGGATCAAATATGTAGAAATATGGCAAATTAGTTAATACAAGATATTTATTATTACCAAGTGGTAAAGCTTGTTTTTTTAATGATAAGAATTCCAATCTTTTTTGAAAAAATTTGATATCTACATTAAGTATGTCAGCCATTTCATAAACACAAGTAATACCAGAATTAATTATATTTATTATATCTTCTTCTGTAATTAAAAATTCACAAGCCCATTTTAAAGCTTTATTTTCACATTTGTCTATAATGATTTTTGTGTAATAATCGTTATAAGAGGATATATAGTATCCAAAACTAGTGAAATGATGTCCAAGTTCCTCTGCTAATATGGATGTAAGTTTATTGGTATTTTGTTTTAAGTTATTGAGTAATGATATAACTTTTGTACCATGTTTGTTTATATATAATCCTTCTAAGTCACCTGCAATATGAGTGGTATAATGAATTACTATCTCTTCTTGAGAAGCTAATTCAAAAAGTTTATCCAAATTATTCATAAAAATCCCCCTAATATAGAATGTATGTTTGATGAAAAGTTATATTAAAAGAGCAGAGAAATAAATCTGCTCATTATATAGTTTATTTTTTTTTATATTTATTTAGTAAAAATTCTATATAATCATTAAGTTGTTCTTGAGCTTCTTCAGGCAAGTCTTCATGTGGATTTTTTCTATGTGCCGCAACAGTGTCAATATTTTCCTTAACCAAGGTTCTTCCAAGAAGGTAATCAACTGATACATTAAATACATCAGCCAATTTATTTAAAATATGTTCATCAGGAAATCTGTTTTCTGTTTCATAGTATCCTAAAACTCTTTGAGAAACTCCTACTTTTTCACCAAGTTCTCTTTGAGTAAATCCAAATTCCTTTCTAAGTTCTCTTAATCTTTTGGCAAACATTATAACACCACCTTATGTATAAATTATAACAAATTGTTCTAAAAATTAAAACTAATAAAAGAAAAAAGAATAATTTTTTCTAAAAAATATTGATAAAGAACAAACAATTCTATATAATGGTAATAGATAAGAACAAAATATTCTTAATTATACTAGGAGGAGAAAAGCATGTTTAAAAATAATTTAAAAGATTACAGAGAGTCTATCAGTCTGGCACAAGCTAAACTTGAAAAAAGTAGGAATTACAAATAATTATGTATCAAGAATAGAAAGAAACATAAAAATTTATGATTCATTTTGCATAAAAAAATTCTGTTATTTTAGAACAAAATATAGCTAAAATTTTTTGAATATATATAGAACAAAATGTTCTTTAAAGATTGTGGAATTTGCAATAATACTATTGATTATAAACTATCATTATAAAGTTAAAGCTAAAGACAATAAAATATAAAAAGGAGAAATATAATGGATAATAAAAAAGATATATTACTTAAGGAAATAGATGAAAGATTACATAATTACAAGTATTTGGATGTAAAAATAAAGAATATTAACCTAGATATAAAAAGATGTGAAAATGAATACTTTGGATGTGGAGCTGTAGTTTATACTGAAAAGACTAGTACTACATATAATATAAGCTCTTCTGTTGAAAATGAAGTTGTAAAAAAAGAGGAGAGATTAAGAAAATTAAAAATAGAAAAAGATGATATAGAAATAGAAAAGGAAAAAATAGAAAATGCTTTAACTTGTCTAAATGATATGGAAATGGAATTTTTTAATCTATTCTATAATAGTAAGACAAAAAATAACATGACCTATATTTCTATGAAATTGCATTTAGATAGAACTTCTTGCTACAACTTAAAGAAAAAGATGATTTGTAAGCTAAGTGAAATATTATAAAAAACATAACACTTTTACAACACTTTATACACATTATAGCAACAACAGCCCCTAAAATATGTGAGATAATGTTATTGTGAAAGAAATCTATAGTGAGGGAGGTGAGGAATTGAAAAATATGATATTACCTAAAAATATAGAAATTAGATGTATCTTTAAAAATTACTTATGCTACTCATAAGAAGATTGTCACATTAAGTAAAAAAATATTTAGTGATAGAGTGGTGATTATTTGCTTAAATACAAAGAAATATTAGAAACAATTATTGATATACTTAAAAAAAGTTTTGATGAAAGTATTTTTATTGATGATGAAAGTGTGCAAGGCTCTGAAGGGTCTTGTTTTTTTGTAAGTATGGTATCAGCTCTTTGTACACCCATAATGTTAAAGACAAACAACAAAGATGTTGTTATGTCTATAAAATATTTACCAAGACCACAATCAAATAATATAAGAATGTATGAAGTTTCAGATGAACTTGATAAACTATTTAATAGAACTGTAAATGTAAGAAATAGAAAATTAAATATAACTAAAATTGAACAAAGTATTAAAAAAGAAGAGTCAATTTATACATTGAACTTTTCAATTACATTAAACTTTCTTGATAGTATATATGAGGAAGAAGTATATGAAAATATGGAAGAAATAAATTTAAACTTAGGAGAGTGATAGTATGGCTATAGGATTACCAAGTATCAATATATCATTTAAGGAGCTAGCTACAACTGTTAAAGAGCGTTCAGCTAGAGGAATAATTGCAATAGTGCTTAAAGATACCAAAGCACTAGGATTCAATGAGATACATGAAAAAGAAGATATACCAGCTGATTTATCTGCTGAAAATAAAGACTATATAAATATGGCTTTGATGGGAAATGTCAATGCACCAAATAAAGTATTAGTTTATGTGTTAGGAGAAGAGGAAGAGGTTCAAAGTGCCTTAGACTTTTTAGAAACTAAAGAATTTAATTATTTATGTATGCCTAAAGCAATAGAAGCTGATAAGATTGTTATCAAAAGCTGGATAATTAAACTTAGAGATACAGACAAAGTTAAAGTTAAAGCTATATTGGGCAAAGTTGCAGGAAATCATGAGGGAATAATTAATTTTACTACAGAAGATGCACTAGTTGGAACAAAGAAGTATAGTGCTGATGAGTTTACGAGTAGGATAGCTGGTATTATAACAGGGACACCTTTAAGTCAATCAATAACTTATACTAAGCTTAGTGATGTTGTTGATATACCTAAAAGTACTAAAGCCGATGCAGAGTCAAAAGTTAATAATGGAGAGCTTATCCTTATTAAAGAAGCTGGAGCTATAAGAATTGCTAGAGGAATAAATTCTTTAACTGATTTAACTGAAGAAAAAGGAGAGATGTTCCAAAAAATCAAGATAGTTGACACTTTGGATATTATACATAGTGATATAAGAAAGGTAATTATAGATGACTATATAGGAAAAGTTACTAATAGTTACGATAATAAATGTCTATTAATAGTATCTATAAAAAGTTATTTAGAAGAACTAGAAAAATCTGCTCTTATAGAGTCCAATTCTACTGTTGAAATAGATTTTGAAGCACAAAAATCGTATCTGAAATCAAAGGGAATAGATTTATCTTATATGACTTCACAAGAAATAAAAGAAGCTAATACTGGCTCTAAAGTATTTTTAAAAGCAACAATAAAAGCACTAGATGCTATGGAAGATATAGATTTATCAATAGAAATATAGGAGGATTGTTAATATGGCAAATATGGAAGCTAGAAATGTAATGAGTGGTACTTGGGGAGAACTTTGGCTTGATGGAGATAAAGTAGCGGAAGTAAAGAAATTTCAAGCAAAGATGGAATTTACAAAAGAAGATATTATAATAGCAGGTCAAATGGGAACTGATACGAAGTATATGGGATATAAAGGGAAAGGCTCAATAACTTTATATCATGTTAGCTCAAGAATGCATAAGTTAATTGGAGAGAAAATAAAAAGAGGTTCTGAACCTAGATTTGTAGCTATATCTAAGTTAAATGACCCAGATTCTTATGGAGCGGAAAGAATAGCAGTAAAAAATATAGCTTTTGATGATTTAACTTTAGCTGATTGGGAAGTTGGAGTAAAGGGAGAAATAGAAGCTCCTTTTACATTTACTGAGTATGACTTTCTTGATATAATTTAGTTTTGTGTGAAGAGTTGATAAGTATAGATAGTTAATAAATATAAATAGTCAGTGAATAGAAATTTATTGATAAAGGAGTAAATAACAATGAGTGAAAATGGATTACAAAAAAATATAAATATAGTAGACTTACTTTTAAATGCAGATACAGAAAATTTAGAAAGACCAAGTACTATAGTTGAACTAAAAAGACTATCTAATGTATTTGGCCAAGAGTTTAAAGTAATGTGTAGAGCATTGACAATAAGTAAAGATGAAGAGATACAAAATACATGTCTTAAAATTGATGAAAACATGAAAACAGATATAGATTTGCCAGAAATGCAGATGCTTACAGTTATAGAAGGTATATGTGATTTAGATGGAAATCTTTTATTTAAAAATAAGGAGTTAATGGATAAATTTAAGGCTCCAACTCCAAAGGAATTAGCGAGAAAGCTATTGTTACCAGGTGAAATTACTAATTTATATAGAATCCTTCAAGATGTAATGGGTTATGGTAAAAATGCAGTAATAGAAGAGGTAAAAAACTAATAGGGACGGATACTAAAACTACAATAATGTATTATTATTGGAAGAAAAAAGGTATTAGACCGTCCCTTTTTTATGCAATGGATAAAGGCGAATTAAAGCTTATTGAAGCTTTTTTCGCCTTAGAAATTGAGGAAGAAGTTGAGAAAATGAAGCATGGATATGGAGTTTGTCCTTTGACGGGAGGTGGTATATAGTGGGTAATGTAAGAGAAGAAGGTATAAATATGTATCTTACAGATAATTACACTCCAAAGATGAATCAAATTATATCAGTAACGGATACTTTTAGAAGAGCAACTGTGGCGGTTTCACTTTCAACTAATGTGATGGCTAGTAGTATAAAAAATTCTATTGGAAGTGCAAGTAGTAGATTAAATAGTTTGAATTCTTCTTTAAGAAAAGTTCAGACTACTGCTAGTAGTGCAAGTTCCACTATGACAAAGTTAAGTTCTAGTATAAATGCTACTTCAGGAACGATTGGAAGTTTAAATGGAAGTATTATGAGACTAGCAGTAACTATAGCTATGAGTATTGATTATTTTAGTAAGCTGATTCAAAAGAAAAATGAGTTTAATTCAAATCCTATAATTACATTAATATTTAGAGTTAAGAATAATGTAATAGAAAAAACTAATTCAAAAATAAGATCCTTAAAAAGTCTTGCATCTAATATAAGGTTAAAGATAGAAAGTTTTAGTGTACAGAAAGCTATCGATAAAGCACATAGTCTTTCAGAACAATTAAAACAACTGACTAAAAATCGTTGGCAAGGAATTGTTAATCTTAAAGATAGGGCAAGTAGTATTATTGGAAAAATTTTACCTAAATTAATGTTATTTAAAGGTTCGCTTTGGAGAGGTGTAATAGCTATAAAGGATATGGCAAGTAGTATTATAAGTAGGGTATTTCCTAAGTTAAGATTGTTTGCAGGTAAGGTATGGAACGGTGCAATAGCTGTAAAGGACATGGCGAGTGGAATACTTAGCTCTATAAAAGGGAAGATATCAGATTTGACGAATGGTGTTACTATAAGTGTTGCTGTGAAAAAGGGTGTTGACTTACTTGGTCAAGAGCAAAATCAGAAAGTTGTCCTAGAAAGTGTAATGAAAAGAAATACTGGGAGTACTAGTAAAAAAGATGTTGATAAGTATTATGATCGTTTAGTAGATCTGGCAAATGATACACCTTTTGATCCTGAAGATGTTGTTGCAATGGGAACTAAAGCTAAAATGATTAGTAATATTACTGGGGGTAAAAAAGAAGAAGATATAACTCAGGCTATGGTAGATGTTAGAGCTTTAAATATGGATACAAGTAGCACACAAGATGTATCAGCAGCTTTTTTAAGTGCAGCAAAGGGTAATATGGAATCTCTTAATACTTTGGTAGGAGAAAATTATAAAACTTTTGATGAAGCATTGGAAGGTATAAGTATAAAGCAGATGGGATTAGCTAAAGAAATGAGTAATACAATACCAGGTATAATAGCAGGTGCTCAAACAAGTATTAATAATGGATTGAAGAGTATTGTTAAACCTTTCGATGATATTTTAGGTCAAGGAATAGGTAAAATAAAAGATTTTATAGAGAGTGGATTAGGAAATTTAGCTGGTTTATCTGAAAAAATGGCTGGTAAGATAGGCAATGTAATGAATGGTAAGGTGATTATTGGTAATAAATATGACCAAATGCAGTTTAGAAGTATGAAAAGTGGAAAAGAGTTTTCTGATTCTAATGAATATAGAATTTCTAATGCAGTTGAAAAGCGAAAAATGATGGCTGAAAATAAACAAGAAAATTTTGAGAATCATGCAGCAACAATGATAGGGAATGCTCCAAAAGCAATTGTTAATACAGGAAGTACACTATTACAAAATATTGACTTTACTGCATTGATAGATTCATTATTACCAGTAGTAAACTTAGTAAATAATTTACTAGACAATATAAACAATAAATCACCAGTTGCACAAGGGTTAATAAGTATATTTGGAACGATAGTAACTACGGCATTTCAACTAATCGGGCCTGTAGTTGAGGCTGTTAGTCCTATTATCACAAGAATTTTTACTTTCTTAGGTGAATATGCTCCCCAAATAAATAACTTTATACAGACACTAGGTGTTATCTGGGAAACAGTTTGGGCAACAATAGGACCGCTTTTAGAGGATGCTTGGATTATTGTAGAACCAGTTTTAGGGGGAATTTTTAGTCTATTTAATGATATATGTAATATTATAAAAGACGTTTGTAAATGGTGGCAAAATTTAATTGATAAAATTAATAAAAATCCAATTATTGATACAGTTAGGTCTATAATTGATGACTGGAATTCAGGTGCAAATAAATCTGGTAATAATGCATTTGGATTAAATTATGTACCTTACAATGACTATCCAACAAGGCTTCATGAGGGAGAAATGGTATTAACTAAACAAGAAGCCAATCAATATAGAAGTGGAAAAAGTGGTGGAAATATAAGTATAGCAAAATTAGCTGACACAATAGTAATTAGAGAAGAAGCTGATATAGAAAAAGTTACATCAAAATTAGTTTCAAGTATAAAAATGGCACAATTGGGAGGTGTATTATAATGGAAATATGGCTTAGACAAGCAGAAGATAGATTTAGATTTCCAGTATTTCCATCTTCCTTTAGTATTAATGGAAAAGCTGCTGTAAACTCTTCTAGTATACTCAAAATAGGTGAAATAGCAACTTTTGGAGGTGTAGCTCTTAAAAGTATTTCAATATCAAGTTTTTTTCCAAATAAAGACTATACTTTCTGTGATTATACAGGTTTTCCATCACCATATGACTGTGTAAATAAGATTGAAAAATGGATGAATGAAGGGCTTATATTAAGATTTATAATTACAGAAACAAATATAAATATGGAGGTCATAATTGAGGGTTTTAGCTATGAAGAAAGAGATGGGACTAGAGATGTGTATTTTACATTAGACTTAAAAGAATATAAGAGAATAAAAATACCAAAAGTAACTCCAAAAAAATAGCTATTATGGATAATAAGTTGTAAATAACTGCTGATAGAGTTAAATGAAAAGGCAGGTGATTTTTATTATTAAAATTTGGGTACACATAAAAAATGGAAGTATATATGATATAACTGATATAGTAGATAAAGTTTCTTGGTCAGGTGATTATAAATCTCCATCAAGAACTCTAGAGTTTTCAATAATCCAATCCTCTTTTGATGTGAATTTTCAACAAATAGATATACCAATAGCTAGTACGATTTGTTTTTATTTAGATGAGAAAGAGCTTTTTAGAGGAATGATAATTAATAGGTCTAAAGATTCAAGTAGTAATGAAATTAGTTTTGTATCCAAAGATATGGGATTTCTACTTACACAAAGTGAAGTGTCATACAATTTTAAAGACAAGTTAGTTGAAGATATAGCAAAGCAAGTATTTGCTGAAAATAAGCTTGCAGTTGGTACAATAGCAAAGACTAATGTTAAGTATACTAAGATGTTTATAGGAGTAAATGGATATGACACGATAATGAGTGCATATACAGAGGCAAGTAAAAAGACAAAGAAAAAGTATATGATAGAAGCCAATTTAGATAAGTTTAATGTTATTGAAAAAGGAACTGTTACATTAAGTGTTATGTTTGAAGAGGGATTTAATATTATAAATACCACCTTTTCAGAGAGTATGGAAAATGTAAAAAATAAGGTAATAGTAGTAGACCAGTATGGAAGTAAAATTAGTGAAAAAATAGATAATGAAATTTTTAAAGAAGTAAATGTAATAATGCAAAAAGTAATTCAGAAACAAGAGAATCAAGATGTAGATGTGGATAGTGAGTTTAAAGGTATAGAAAAAAGCTGTTCTCTTAAAGGTTATGGAGATGTAAGTTGTATAACTGGTAGAGGGGTAAAAGTTAAAGATTCTTATACAAAGCTTGTAGGACTATTTTATATAGATACAGATAAGCATACCTGGCAAAATGGAGAGTATCAAATTGAACTTGAACTTAATTTTCAAAATCTTATGGATGAAAAATCAGCAGGACAGGATGAACCTAAGGAAGAAAGTAATTTAGGAGGAGAAGGTTATACAGGGGGAAAAGAGTTTACAGCAGAATTTACAGCTTACTGTCCTAGAAAAGAAGAAGGTGGAGATACAGATTGTAGAAAGAAAAAACTTGACCCATCTAAAAAAACTTGTGCTGCTCCTATGGTTGGTAAATATGAGCAAACTTATTATACAAAAGAGTTTTTAAATAAACATCCTCTATTGAACTATGGAGATGAAATACAGGTAATTACAGGAGTTTCTGGTCGTGATGGAGTCTATAAAGTAAATGATGTAGGACCTGCAATAACCATAGAAAAGAATGGAACATACCACATAGATATTTTATTTGGAAATGTTGAAGAAGCTAGTAAATTTGGAAGAAGAAAAGGAAAAATTATTATTGGTGGTTATTCTGGTAATGTATCTGATAAAGCTAAAATAGTAATATCAGAAGCAAAAAAACATCTAGGTAAACCTTATAAATGGGGTGGAAATGGACCAAGTAGTTTTGACTGTTCTGGTTTAATGGTCTATTGTTTTAAAAAAGTTAATGTTAGTTTACCAAGAACGTCAAATCAACAATCTAAAAAAGGCAAGAAAGTAGAACAAAAAAATCTTCAAGCAGGAGATTTAGTATTTTTTCATAATCCAGTCAGCCATGTTGGACTATATATAGGCAATGGAGAGTTTTTACATGCTCCAAAAAAAGGTGATGTAGTTAAAATAAGTAAGTTAAGCAGTAGAAAAGATTTTAATACAGCTAGGAGAGTATTATAAAAGGATGGTGATATAATGGCTAATCCAATAAATGAATTTATAGGAATAATGAGAGAAGAAGGAAAGTATCATAACCAACCTTCTTTTTTTATTGGAAAAATTGAAAATAAATTACCAGATTTAAAAATAGAGACAAATAACATCATATTAGAAAAAGAAGATATTTTGATAGATAGTTGGATGCTTGATAGACAGATAGAATCATTTGATACAGAAACCAATCAAGAACACAAACATGAAGTAAAAAATCCATTTATAGATACTTTTGAATCTGGAGATATGGTAATAATGTTTAGAATAGGCGAAAAATTTGCTGTTGTAAGTAAGTTGGTGAGCTTATAATGAGTACAATATTCCCTTTTATAGGTGTCCCAGAAGATTATATCTTACCTAAAACTGAAGAGTTACCAATCTTTCGTGAAGTGGCATGGGATTTTGAAAAAGATGAACCTATTTTAGAAAAAGGTGATTTTAAAATAATTGAAAAAAAAGAAGCTTTAAAAGTTTGGATATACAAGTGTATAAAAACAAATAGATATGAACATGAGATATACTCTTTAGAGTATGGTACAGAGCTTTCAGAACTTATAGGACAAAAGTATACAAAAGGTCTTACAGAAAGTGAAGCTAGTAGATTTATAAAAGAAGCTCTTTTAATAAATCCATATATATTAGAAGTAAATGTAAAAAATGCTAACTTTAACAGAGACATATTGAGTGCAAATGTAAAAGTATCCACTATCTATGGGGAGGTGGAATTAAATGTATAGTGACCAGACATATGAAATAATAAAAAATAGAACTCTTGAAAATATTAAGCTTGATATTTATAAAGGTGAGGGTTCTTTTATAAACAACATGGTATCTGGAAATAATCTAGAACTTGCAAAAATGTATATAGAACTTTCTAAAATACATAAAATGGCTTTTATACAAGACACATATAACCAATTTCTTGATAAAAGAGTTAATGAATTTGGTGTATATAGAAAGTTGGGAACAGAGTCAAATGGGGAAGTTGAATTTATTGGAGAGAAAGGAACTGTAATAACTAATGGCACAGTAATATCATATAGAGATTTACTATTTGTAGTAATAAAAGATGTAACTATTGGTAGTGAAGAAGGTGATAATAGTCCAGTTCAAGCTCTAGAAGTTGGAAAGAGATATAATCTACCTACAAATTGTGAATTTAAATTAGTTGATAACATATCTGGAGTAACAAAGATTATTAACACTAAAAGCTTTGAAGGTGGTACAGATATAGAGACAGATGAAGAATTAAAAGAAAGATTTTATAAAATACAGAAAAATAAAGCTACAAGTGGAAATAAAGCTCACTATGAAGAATGGGCTTTAGAGGTAGATGGAGTCTATAATGTTAAGGTTTATCCAAGGTGGGGTGGTCCAGGAACAATTAAAGTTTTGATATTTGGGAAAAACAATCAGGCTGTTGATACAGAAACAATTGAAAGATGTCAGCAACATATAGATGAAGAAAAACCTATTGGGCCAACTGTAACAGTTACAACACCATTACCAATAGAAATAAATATAAGTGCAGTGATGAAACTAGAAGATGGATATACATTAGATAATGTCAAAGAATCTTTCTTAGAAAGTATAAATTCGTATTTTAGAGAGATTAGAGGGGAAATAATCTATACGAAAGTCATGGGAATACTTATAAATACTACTGGTGTACATGATTTAAGCAATTTACTTATAAATGGAAGTACAGACAATATAACTATTAATGAGGACAAAATACCAAGTGTAACATCTGTTGATTTTAGTGAGGTGGAAAATCAATGAAACTAATTGATAAACTACCATCATTTGATAGAAATCACATTGTAGAAGAGATACAAGGTGCATATGATACAGAATTAAATATTCTTAAAGAAGATATTGATGATACTTTTAACCAATTATTTGTTGATACAGCAACATGGGGACTAGATATGTGGGAAGATATACTCTGCATTGAAAAAAAAGACCTTGATTTTAATACAAGACGTAGTAATATAAAAGCCAAAATGAGAAGCAGAGGTACTAGTACTATTGAGGTTATAAAAAGTATCTGTGAGGCATATACAAAATCAGAAACAGATATAAAAGTTTATAGTGATAAGTTTACATTCGTACTGAGTTTTATAGCAAATAATTGTGACTATAAAACTCTTTTAGATTGTAGTGATATGATTGAAAAGGTAAAGCCTGCGCATTTGTTACATTATCTAGAGCCTATAATATTAGATGAAAGTATGGTTTATTGTGGTGGAGGGATGGTGTGCAGTGAAGAGGTAAAAGTTCATCCATACTTTGAACCAATTATAAAGTGTAGCGCTGTTGTAAATTGCGGAGCTGGAATGATAAGTAGAGAAGAAATAAAGGTCTATCCTTTAAGTATTAAATGTATTGAGAGTAATTGTAAGATTAATATAGCTATTGCAAATAATACTGGTGTAGAAAATGTAATAGTTTATCCTAAATCGGAGGTGGTATAGTTGGAAGAAAAGTTTTATATAATATTAACCAAAATTGGTAGAGAAAAAATAGCAAATGCGACTGCACTAGGAGAGCTTGTAGGATTAACCAAGTTTCAAGTTGGAGATAGTAATGGAGAATATTATGAGCCGACAGAAGAGCAAACTGCTTTAAAAAATGTAGTTTGGGAAGGAAATATAAATTCTCTAAGAATTGATGAGAAGAATCCTAATTGGATAGTTATAGAGACTATTTTACCAGGAACAGTTGGTGGATTTATGATAAGAGAAGCTGCTGTTTTGGATAATGAAAATAATATAATAGCTATAGGCAAATATCCAGAGACGTATAAGCCACGTGCTGAAGATGGAAGTATTAAAGATTTAGTTGTAAAGATGATTTTACAGCTGTCTAATACTTCAAATATTACATTAGAAGTAGACCCTACATTGGTTTTTGTAACTCAAAAGGATATTCAAGATTTAGATGATAAGTTTGATAAGAATATAAAAGAAATAAAAGTAAACATTGGTGATGTAAATATATTAACTACAGATTCCAAAGATTTATCAGGAGCTATAAATGAGGTAGTTAAAAAAATAGAAAACATATCTTTTGATGATGTTATAAGTGGTCAAATACAAACTGATATATCAGTATTAAAAAATAGCTATAACAAATTATCTGAAAAAGTGCTAGATATATTAATATACCTAGAATTAGAGTCAGAAGTAACTGTAGATGAGGCTGGTTATTGGTATGATACATTAGCAAATGGAAATAACATAGTAGCTATAGAAGGACTTAAGTTAGATTTAAATAGAAAATGTATAACAGGTGAAATGGGTAATGTGATTTTTAGAGATGTGGTATTGCCATTTAGTGCAAATAGAGTTAGATATATACATGAGATGGATAATAACTTTGTTGAGACAAAATCTAGTAATACTTATTTAAAAGAACAAAAAGATATAACTCTAAATAAGTATTCATATGAAATAAGATAAATAAAGGGGGGAGTTCTGATAATGAAGCAAAATAAACTTTTACAACGTGGTGCTTATTTTAACGATAAGAACATATTGATTGATGATTTTGATAAAAGATATAATGATTATGATTTTGCAGAATTTTTTACTGGTATAAGTAATAGTACCTTTGGTTTAAAGTCAGATGGTAATTTATATGCTTGTGGAGACAACATAGGTTTTCAATTAGGTGTGGGAAAAGATTCATCAGAAAGAAGGATGTTTAGCAAAGTAAAGATTGACAATGTAAAATATGTATCTTGTGGTTCAAAGCATAGTGTAGCAGTGACTAAAGATGGATTTGCATATGGAGCAGGAACGAGTAATGTAGGTCAATTAGGTGTAATTGAGTCTACAGTATATTATGAATTTACTAAGTTACCAATAGATGATGTAAAAACTGTTGCATGTGGTTATGACTTTACTTTTATACTTAAAAATGATGGAACATTATATTCAGCAGGTTTAAATTCAAGTGGTCAACTTGGACTAGGTGATACTAACAACAGAGCCACTTTCACTAAGGTGAATATAGATAGTGTAAAGGATGTAGTAACTTATAATCAATCTGTATTTATCATAAAAATGGATGGAACAGCACATGCATGTGGATTAAATTCAAGTGGGCAGTTGGGAATTAATAGTACTTTAAATAAGAGTGTTTTTAATAAAATAGAAGGTATGGATAATGTAAAACAGATAGCGTGTGGTAGTAGTCATACAATTCTTATTAAAAATGATGGAACTATGTATACTACAGGATATAATGGAGTTGGTCAGCTTGGTACAGGAAATAATAACAATTCAATTGTATTTACTCTTTCTAGTATAAATAATGTTAAGTATGCTTCTTGTGGAAATAACCATACTATGATATTAAAATATGATAATACACTATTTAGTACAGGACAAAACAATTATGGTCAACTAGCAAATGCCAATAAAGATGTAGCAGCAAGAAATACTTTTGCTAAGGTTAACGTAGAAAATATAAAGGATATTAAGTGTGGTTCTCAATTTAACTTTTTAATAAATGGTTTAAAAGAGATATTTGTATCTGGCTGTAATTTAGCAGGTCAACTTGGTTCATTTTTTCATACAACTTTTCTGTATGAGTTTTCAAAGATACAATCTTCAAGTTTAGATAATTATTCAGGTCTATTGGTCAATGATGATTATTTGTATGTTACAAAGGATAATAGTGAATTTTTAAATGTAAAGTTAAGTGATAATTTTCAAGATTATAAGAAGATAGAATTAACAAATAGTAATATGTTTATTGTTATGAATGATGGGACATTATATGCTTGTGGTTTAAATAATAATGGACAGTTAGGACTGGGAGATACTATTAATAGGTCAGTTATGACTAAGGTAGATATAGATAATGTTTTGGATATAAAGGGAAATGGAAACTCGACTTTTGTGCTTAAGAATAATGGAACATTATATTCATGTGGTTTAAATACTTATGGGATATTGGGTTTAAAGGATGAAGTTAATAGAAATATATTTACAAAAATTGAGCTAGAAAATGTAAAAGATTTTTCTGTAGAAAATGATTATATTATAGCTTTAAATCACTCAAAAGAAGTGTATGGATGGGGTAATCGTATATATACAAATATAGATTCAAAATCAAATTATCCATATAAGCAAAATATTGCTAATATAGAAAAAATAGCTTCATATAATTATTCTATTTATATGATAAACCATGAAGGAAGGTTATATGTTAGAGGATTAAATAATTATGCTCAGCTTGGTGTTAACACTTATGGTAGTGATTATGGAATTTCATTAGTAAAACAGTATAGACCATATTCACAATCTAGTACTTATCAAGAGTTGGTTGATCTACCAAAGATAATTAATGTATTTCCTTTTGATTATGGTTGCGCAATTGTTGATTTAAATGGAAAGGTTTATTTAACAGGACTACATAATTACTCAAATACACAATCTAGCAATATTACTATAAACAATTTCTCTAGATATGGAAAATATGTTGATAGAACAAATGATAATTATAACTATAGTTTTGTACTAAGTCCAGATTTTTCTGACATAGAAAAGGTAGTTGGTAATCCTAGTAATATACTATATATTAAAAAAGGAACTACATATATCACTGGTTATCCAAAAACATTTGGTTCAAATTTTACAGGATACAGAGGATATTCAAGTTTAGGATGTGAAAACTCAAATTTAGGAAACAATTTTATAATTAAATCTTCTAATTCTAAATTACTTGGAGATGGTGTTGCCAGTAATGGAGAATTTGGAAATATAACAAGCCTAGATGGTGTAAGTAATTATGATACAGGGTTAAAAGACATAAAAGATATAATTGTAAAAAATAACACTGTTGTAGTAGTAGATAAAAATAACAATATATATGTAACAGGAGCAAATCAATTTAATAAACTAGGCATAGGAGAATATAATAATGAACCAATAAGAAAATTCACAAATATAACTGAACAATCAAACTCATTTATATTTATGGATGATATAAAAGAAATTACAACATCAAGAAATACAATGTTTATAGTCAAAAATGATGGTACAGCCTACGCCACAGGAAATAATAACTATGGACAATTAGGTTTGGGAGATACAATAAATAGAAATAAGTTTACTCAAATAAACCTTGATAATATAAAGAAAATATCAACAAGTATAGATGGTAGCACAACATTTGCAATTAAAAATGATGGAACACTATACTCTACAGGATTAAATACCAAAGGACAATTGGGACTAGGTGATATAGTAAATAGAAATACATTTACAAAAGTAAATATACAAAATATAAGGGATGTTGTTTTGGGAACTACTCACTCACATGCAATCAAAGAGGATAACACATTATATTCATGTGGAGAAAATACTCATGGGCAACTAGGTATGGGAAGTGAAAGTAATCATCCAGATGTATTGACATTTACTGTAAATAACATAACTAATGTGAGAGATGTATACTGCTCAGATACAACAACATTCATTGTAAAAGACACAAATATTGCATATTGTTGTGGATACAATAATAATTCACAGCTAGGTATGGGAAATACTACTGACCAGTATAGTTTTATAAAATGTATGGAAAATGTAAAAGAAGTTATACCAAATGAAATAAATACTTATATAATAACAATCTATAATACTGCATATAGTACAGGGCTAAATACTGATTATTGCTTAGGACTAAATAGTAATAGTAACCAAAGTGCATTTTCTGAAATTCCAATTTCAAATGTGGTAAAGGTAGCACCAAACAGAAATAATGCAGTACTTTTACTTACAAGTGAAGGGGATGTATATACTGCAGGTAAATGTAGTAATGGTGCAGGTACAGGAAGTGAGACTCCAGAGAAGATTAAAAAAATAGCATCAAAAGCAAAAGATATTGGAATGAATTATAGATGTGGATATTATGTAAGTGATAATGGGGACTTATATGGTACAGGTTTTAATGATTATGGACAATTAGGTCTTGGTGATGTAGCAAAAAGAGATACATTTATAAAAACCAATACAAGAGTAAAGAAAATACTTCCTCTAGAGTATGCTAATATAGCAATAAAAGATACTAATGATATATATATTTGTGGATTAAATAATTATGGGCAATTAGGTGTTGGTAATAGATATGATAGTAGAAATAATGATAATAGAATATTTAATTATAAGCATATGAATTTTGTAATGGGAGATTTAACATCTATTAAAAATAGACATAATTTTATACTTCTAAACAATAAGATAGTTATACCTACTACAAAAGATATAGACTATGGCTTAGTATTAGGAAACTTATATAAAGGAGACCTTTATACTGAACTTCCATATGAAAATATAAAAGAAGTATCTATTTCTAAAACTCATATTATTGTATTGCTTAATGATGGAACAATGTATGGATGTGGTACAAACTATCATGGAGAACTATTACAAGACTTATCTATAAATCAAGTAGATGAATTTGTACAGATTAATGTATCAGATGTAAAACATATTTCATGTGGAGATAATTTTACTTACTTTATAAAATCTGATGATAGTCTTTGGTCTATTGGTAAAAACTCAGAGTATCAATTAGGTATAGGGCATAATAATCCAGTTACTGAATTACAAAGAATTACAACTGTATCTAGCTGTAAAGAAGTACATTGTGGTAAAAACTATACTTTAGTAGTAACTACAGGCAATGAATTATTTGTACAAGGGTATAATGATAAAGGTACTTTAGGATTAGGAAGTGATAGTGAAAATACTATAATTAAATTCTTTACAAAAGCATTGACAGACATAAGAGAAATAAAATCTTATGGAAGTGACCATATATTAGTACTTAAAAATGATAATTCAGTATGGGTTACTGGAAAAAATAGAGATGTATATAAAATTGAGCAACCAGTAGAATTTTTAAAAGAATTCACTATAGTACCTATTTCTGAAGATGTAAATACAGTAAAGGATGTACTTGCAACAGACAATACATTATATATTATATCAGAAGTAGGAACAACAAATGCTGCTATAGAAATTACTGAAAAGTCGATTTCATCAATTAAGATAAAAATACAAGATCCTAATAAAGATATAAGTAGAATAGAATTGCTTATAAATGGTGAAAGTGTAAAATCTGTAAATGATTTAACTACTGAAAAAATATCATTTGAAGTGCCATCAGATAAAATTAAAATAGGAGAGAATAAGATACTATTTAGAGCTTATTGTAAAGGTGATGATTTATATGCCTCTTTATTTATTTTTAAAGAGAGCACTGGAAATTCTATAATTAAAGATTCTTATGTTATGATAGGTAATAGAATATACAAGGTAGTCAATACAACATCTAATGAACAAGACATTACGATTACACTAGATAGAGGGCTTGAAGAAGATTTAAATCTTGGAGACCCTATATATCAATTAATAAATAAAACCAAGGTTCAAGTAAAAATAAATAAATCTGATTTATTTAAAGACATGAAGCTAGTTGAAATCAAAAAATCAGACTCAAGCTATCAAGAAATCTATGAATTAGAAGAAGCCAACATAAAAAGTGCTCAACCCAAAATCATAGTAGAAAAAGGAGATAAATGGACAGCTATAAAACGTCCATCTATGATTTTTAGATATGATGCAGAAAACAACGAATCAGAAGCTTAAAATGGAGGTGTTAAAAATTGTTTAAATTTGATAAAAACAAAATAGAGCAAATCAAACAAGGTAGAAAAGTAGAAATGCAATATAAAGATATTTCAGACATAAGTGCAGGTCAAGTAAAGCAAGATGATGATATAACAAGTAACTTTATAGCAAATGCAGAAATATATGAGATGTTATTAAGTCAAAATCCTGTCAATGAAGTTCGCAGTATAAGCGCATTTAATACATCAAAATCTGGAGGTGAAAGTGGAATGGTAGAAGTATATGTAGCATTAATTTTAAGAGGAAAGAAAACTATAGAAGAGGTACCAACAATAATTAGAGAACAAGTTAGAATTAGATGTGAAGAACTAGAAATACCAGTTGAATAGTAAACTTAGAATAACTATAGAGTAGTTATTTTTTTTATGCAAAGTACAAGGTCTTACTTACTAAAGTCAAGACCTTGTACTTATTTTTTGCTATATTAATATTTTATAGATTTAATTAATTTATAAAAGAAATAAAAAATTAAAACACTAAATATATAAGTAGCAGTGTCAAAATATAGAGTACTATATGATATTAAAATATAGTAAAAATTCAAGATGTAAGTATAAAAAAATTAGATGATAGGAGACTATAATGGATAAGTTAATAACCGAATTGAGTAGTCTAGGGGCAATAGGGATATTATGTGCTCTTCTATTTAAAAACACTATGGAAGAGAAAAAAGAAGATAGAGATATGTACAAAAAAACTGTAGAGAATTTTATAGAATTATCTACTCAACAACAAGAAATAAATAAAAATATACTTGTACAGATGGGAATAATGAAGATAGATGTAGAGGAAATTAAAGAAAATGTAACTGATATAAAAGATATGTTACAAAAAGAAGGTGTATAATATGAAAGTAGCAATAGTACCAGGTCACACATTGTCAGGAAAAGGAACTGGGGCAGTTGGCTATATAGACGAAGGAAAAGAAAACAGAATCCTAACAGACCTAATAGTAAAATGGCTAAAACTAGGAGGAGCAACAACATATACTGGTAAAATAGACAAATCAAATGAATATCTATCAGAACAATGTCAAATAGCCAACAAACAAGATGTAGACCTAGCAGTACAAATCCATTTTAATGCAAATAAAACAACTCTAAATCCTATGGGAACAGAAACAATATATAAAACAAATAACGGAGAAATATATGCAAAAAGAGTAAACTCAAAACTTTCAACTGTGTTTAAAAATAGAGGAGCGAAAGAAGATATAAGAAACCTATACTGGCTTAATCATACAAAAGCACCAGCAATACTAATCGAAACTTGTTTTGTAGACAGTAAAGTAGACACTGATTATTATATTAGAAGCAAACACACAATTGCAAAACTAATAGCAGAGGGCATTTTAAATAAAAATATAAAAGAAGAAGATAACTTACAGGAATCTTATGAAAATGTAATAGTATATTCTGGAGAAGTTGATAAAGCAATTGCAACCATAATGTCATTTTATATAGAAAAAAGCTTATTAATTGATATAAAGGACTATAAAAATAAAATGGCAAAAAACATTTTTTCTATAGGTGGAAAATCTACTGAAGTCGTAAAAAATTATTCTGATAAATATATTGAATTTGTTGGGAATGATAGAAAAGAAACTTTTGAGCTTGTGTTAAAGTACTTAGAAAAGCATAATTAAAATATAAATAAAGAAATATATATAAATAAATGTGTAAAACAAATAGATAGGAAACTTGAATAAATTAGCTTAATTAGAAAACTAAATAAAACGAAACAAATTAAAAAAATGAACAAATATAAAAGCGGTAGCATTAAATGCTACCTCTTTTTATAATTAAACTATAAAATTATTGTCTGTTAACTAAAATAGCTATCTTAGCATCTGGATTATAACTTATTTGAACCATTTGATTTTTCTTAATATGCTCAAGGTCTTCACCACCATAAGCAATTTGTAATTTAACTGGTAATTTACCTTGTTTTATAATAGCAACATACTCTTTTTTACCTTTTTTCTCTAAACTAATCAAATTGCCAACATAAGGTTTAAAGTTTTGATACTTTTTACTAGAATTTCTTATGTAGAAGAAAGCACCAACAGCAATAACTAAATTTATGCCAAGTGTAACCCAAGAATTGATTTTCAGCATAGCTCCAGCGATTATTATCACGAACATTAAAACGATAGGTAATATAGCCTTCTTAAGAAGTAATTTACCCATTATTTCATTAGCCTTTTTCTCAGGGCCACTCATAGTTTTTGATCTAGCAAATGATTGCGCGAATTTGTCTTTTAAGCCCATTTTATCCTCCTAATTTTAATAAATATTTAGTTATAATAACGAGAGATTACTTGAAACTAAAAATTTACTACATTTATATTATGTTTGACTTTTGTATAAATAATTACATTCAAGTAAAGCAAAATATACTAATTATTTTATCATAAAACTATAAAAAAGAAAATAAATGAAATAAAAATATTAGAGCAAAGAAATGATGTAAAATCGTATCAAAAGCAACATAAAAATTATTTATCTATTTTTTTATCTTTATTTTTATTATACTCAGTTTTTTCAAAGTCTTTCTCTTTTTCATATTCATGAAGTTTTAATTCAATCATACCTTCTATTTTTGCTCTATCATAATCACTTAGTTTTCTAAAGTTTTTTAAAAGTTTTATTTCATCAGAACTTATGCTATTAAATGGATAGTTTGGTGAGGAATCGCAAATTAAATTTGATTCTTGTGATATATTATCTCCATTTAATAGCCAGTCTACAGAAACATTAAATATATCAGCTATGGATTTTAATATCTCATAATTTGGTTTTCTAATATTTCTTTCAAATTTACTCAAATTATCACAGTTTAACATTTCTTCTAATTCATATTGCTTAAGGTTCTTTGTTTTTCTTAAATAAACAATTCTTTCTCCTAAAGTATCCATAAACACTCTCCATTCAATTAATGTCAGAAAGACTTTTTAAAATATAAATAGTTGCAAATTTAAGGTCAAAATGACATAAAAATATTGACTTAAGGTCAAAATGACTTTATAATTAATTTAATGATACGAAATTACATCCTAATTTTAGCACAAAGTAATCAAAAAATCTTATTTAGTATTAAATAAATTCATGTACTTAATATTTGTACATATTTAAAAAATATACTAAACAGAGGGAGGTGTATAAATTTAATAATAAAATTAAATATAAATCCACTTAGAAAGGAAACTTGATTAAATGGATACTCGAAAAAAATGGATACCTTTTTTGGGAATACAGGTCAAGCAAAGGCTTATTGAATTAAACATGACTCAAAGGGAATTAGCAAAAAAAGTCGGTGTTAATGAAAACTATTTGTCAGCTATTTTAAATGGCAGAAGAACAGGAAAAAAATATAAATCATCAATTTATCAATTGCTTAATATAGAATATTCAGAAGAAGATTAATATTAATAACTAATATATGAAGAAGGGGCATATTATTATGTGTAAATTAGATTCAGAAGGAGTAATAGAGTGCTGTAGAGCAATTGATGATTTTATTACGGCTCTCAATGGTGTACGAAGTTTAAACATGGAAAAACTGGATATTTTAACTAAATATTCTACTTCATGTTCAATCCTTCTTAGAGAGGAAAATTACAAAGGATGTACAATTGTATATAAAAAGATGTTGGAAGAATTAAAGACATAAATAATATATTAATTAGAGATAGAAAGAATTACATAGTGAGATAGAATATTTTTAAAAATATATAAAAAACATATAAACTAAAATATGGATATGTTAATCTAACTACAATAAATGTGTTTGTAATTAAATTATAGTTTATTTGAGCAACTTAATATCCATATTTTAGTTGTTAATTTAGCACAAAAAAAGAATCTTTATAAATGATGTAAATTCGTATCAAATTATGTATGTTTAAACTGGTTTATCGTTACTATCAGTAGGAGAATGTTTTTCTAATTCCTTATATTCAGATATCTTAAACTCTAGCATTCCTTCTATTTTTATTTTATCACGTTCATTCAATTGCCTATAGAGATTTAATATCATCATTTCATCATCAGTTACATGTAGATTATACAAATAATCTTCCTTATTTTCTTCAACACTATTATTGGAGTTTACTTTTTCTTTTCCATATAGAAGCCAGTCAGTGCTAACATCAAAATAATCAGCTATTGACATTAATATATCGCAATTAGGCTTCCTACCTCCAGTTTCAAACTTACCTAAGTTTTCAAATTTTAAAATATCCATAAGTTTACGCTGGGTAAGTTTTCTGGAGTTTCTCAAATAAGCAATTCTTTTTCCTAAAGTATCCATGAAACACACTCCTTTCTTTTCATAAATAAAAGTCTAGATGACATTAAAAATCGAGGTATATTCCTTTTGTTCTATAAAATTACTAAAATAAAGTCTAAATGACATTTTGCTTAAATTAATATACTCATACTATGATTTTAACATATTATAATTGAAAATATATGGTTTATTTTGATTTATAGATATCTTTTAATAGGCAAAAGTAGATATTGAAAATAAAGTAGTTTCAATAATATATTTTATAGATTACTTTTAAAGTATACTTGGGTATGAAAATATAATTTTCTAATAATGAAGAATATATAAAAATTATACTAAGAATAGATATTAGAAAGAGAATAGTATTATATTGTAGTTTATATTAGTTAAAGATAAAGAATTTCAAATGTTTAAAATATAATATAGGCTTACAATATAATACTATTGGACTTGTTTATCTAGTTTTGTTTTCTTTATAGAATAACAATATTATGAATGCAAGTAAATTTACACAAAAAACTGTTATATACATCTGTCTAAATCCTAAATTTAGAGTAGATTGTAGTGTATTTTCTATTTTTATTTTATTGTTTTCTATAGAATTTATATAATCGAGTTTTGACTTATTAAAAGCTTTTGGGATTTCATCTTTTACTTCCTGTGTCTTTGCTAGAACTAATTGAAGCGATTTTTTTTGTTGCTCCATTGTGTCAAAACCTTTTTCCATGTCTTGTTTTTTATTCATGGAATCATTTAATTTTGTCTGAAGTTCTTTCTTTTGAGATTCCATGTTTTTAAGTTTTTTACGTAATTGTTTTCTTTGAGACTTAGTTTTTTGTAATTTGGTATTTAACTCAGCTCTTGCTTTTTTAAGTTGTTGTATTTGAGCATTTAGAGCTTCTTTTTTTTCATTTAAATTTGGTTTATTCTCACTAGAATTATTATTTTTATTTTCTGTAGAATCATTTTTATTACTGTTTGAGTCAGAATTACTAGTGTTATTTTGTTCTTGATTATTTGATGAATTTTCGTTATCAGGAGGAGTAGTACCTTGTGGTATTGTAGGTATTTTATTATAAGCAAGTGTCATTTCATTTATAGCTTTATCTTGTTTTTTTATACCTTGTTCCATACCTTTTATGCCTTTATCAGTTCCAGCGATACCTTTTTTTATTCCAGCTATTCCTTGATTAATACCAGTTCTAGCTTTTACCATATTGTCAATACCAGTTTGAATTCCTTTGATGCCACTGTTTAGTTTGTTTTCGCCTTCCTCAATACCATTTATTCCACTTTGAGTACCATCTATTCCTTTTTGAACATTTGATTCTATTTTTGTAATTACAGAAGGAACTTTTTCATCAAACATTGTTGTTGATATTTCTTTTGTGATGTTGGTAATATTGGTTGTATCTGCTGATTGAACTTTGTCTAGTAAGTATTTTGGTAGTTTGCCATCTGTCATATCCATATTAATACTTGATGAATCGTTCATATTTGGTATAGAAATATTTTTTAAATTCTTAGCCATTTCTGGGTCTGACTTTAAATCATCTATCATAGTTTCAAGTTCTTCAAGTTGAACTATTTTAGGTGTTGATGGCTTACCAACTATATCCATAATATTATCCTGTACAGATAATCCCGCATGTGCTATAAATCCAATCATTATTGCAGGCGAAATTGAAGTTCCAATTGAGCGTATTAGAGATAGTGTTGCAAGTGCAGAATTAGATTCTTCTATTTTTGTATTTGAAAGCATCATGTAATTTAAAGGTGTTCCCATAGTAAATCCCATTCCTAATCCCATAAATATTAGACTTACACATACACTAAATACTGTATTGGTTTTTAGTGCAATTAAAATTAGATAAAGAGAGCCTATCATAGATACTGAAAATCCAAGTAATAGTATCTTTTTTGCACCAAATTTATCGATAAGTCTTCCACTCAGAGGGGCAGCGATACCTGCAAACAATCCTAATATGGCAACAAAATATCCACCAGAACCAGCATTTATTTTTAATGCATTTTCAGCATATTGTGGAACAAATACCATACCCATCATTCCAATGCCAACAATTAAAGATAGAATGAGTACTATTAGTATTCTTGGATTTAAAAAATATTCGAAATTCAAAATAGGGTCTTTAGCTTTATTTTCAACAAATATAAAAATAGGTATAAGTATTATAAATGTCAATAAATAAGGATAAACTGATGTATCTTGTATAGAATTTTTAAAATTAAAAAAGTCTATATTCATAAGACCATATAACAAAGATACTATTATACATATCAACATTAATGTTCCTAATTTATCTATTTTCTCTGTAGATGGAGACTTATTATTTTTAATAAATAGTATTCCTCCAATAATTATAACCAAGCATATTGGAAGATTAACAAAAAACAACCATTTCCAATTTTGAGTTCCAAATATACTTAGTATTGTACTACCTATACTTGAGCCTAAAATATTTGCAATACCATAGGTTGCTCCAACTAAACCTAAAGCCATGCCTCTTTTGTTTTCTGGGAAAGTGGTTCCAAATTCTGCTGTAGCAATTGGCATAATTCCGCCTCCACCAATAGCTTGTATAACACGGCCAATTAGTAAAATATAAAAGTTGGAAAATAATGATGATAATCCACAGATTAATGAGCCACTACCAAATAGAAATATACTAACTAAATATACATATTTTCTTCCTATTTTATCTGCTAATTTACCAGAGATAGGGATTACAGACGCATATGTTAGTGTATATATAGTAATCATCCAAATTCCTGTTTTTTCATTTACACCTAGGCTATTTTGTATAATTGTTCTTGCTGGTGATACTATTCCAGTATCAATAGCTCCCATAAATATACCTAGAAGATAAAGAGTGAGTACTAAAAATAACTTTGGATTATTATCTTTGCTTTGAACACTAGTATTAGAATTCAAGGTAAACACCACCTTAATGTATTAATTTTTCAATATACGGCTTTAAATCTTCAAATTCTATATGAAGATATGTTGAGTATGAAAAAAACATTTTGATTATGATATTACATACTAATTTATCATTATTAAAGAAATTTTCTTGTTCTAAAGCTTCATATACTTTATTTGAAAGTTGCTCATGAAAATCATTTTTATGTTTTTTCATTTCGATAAATCTTTCCATTCCAAAAGTATCTAAAAAATCATCATATTGAATATTATGAACCTTGTTTATAAAATTTCTTATTTCTGTAAAGATAATATTTAGTTTTTCAATGTAATTATCACTATTTTTATTAGAGTATTCAATTCGCCTTATCAATAAATCCCATTCTGATTTTGTAATATATTCTATTATTTCTCGTTTTGATTTGAAGTAATTATATACTGTACCTGCACTTATACCACACCTTTGAGCTATTTTTCTTATACTAATATTTGAGTAATCTTCTTCCAAAATCATATCTCGAGACACTTTTAGTATATCTTCCTTTACGTTTTCTAAAATCTTAGGCATATGACCACCTCTTCTATTAAAATTATTATGAACACTGTTTATTATAAACCTTTAAAATTTATTAATCAATATGAAAGCTATAATGTATAATATTAATATATAGATATGATGTAAAATAAATGTCTTATTATATAAGTATTTAATCTAATTAAATTTATATTTTTTATATTTAAACAGGAATATGTACTAAAATTATGTAATATTAGATTTTTCTTTTTAATAAGTTAATAATATTATTATATGATAAGGAGAGTAAAATGATGGAAAAGAAGTATGTAATGGCACTAGACCAAGGAACAACTAGTTCAAGAGCTATATTATTTAATAAAAAAGGTGAAATAGTAAAAATTGCGCAAAAGGAATTTAAACAGATTTATCCAAAAGCTGGCTGGGTAGAACATGACCCTATGGAAATATGGGGTTCACAAAGTGGGGTAATGAGAGAGGTCATAGAAACAGCAGGTATAAGACCAGAAGAAATTGCTTCAATAGGTATAACTAATCAAAGAGAGACTACCATTGTTTGGAGTAGGTATACTGGGAAACCGATTTATAACGCAATAGTATGGCAATGTAGAAGAACATCAGAAATCTGTGAATAAAAAAGGTGAAATAGTAAAAATTGCGCAAAAGGAATTTAAACAGATTTATCCAAAAGCTGGCTGGGTAGAACATGACCCTATGGAAATATGGGGTTCACAAAGTGGGGTAATGAGAGAGGTCATAGAAACAGCAGGTATAAGACCAGAAGAAATTGCTTCAATAGGTATAACTAATCAAAGAGAGACTACCATTGTTTGGAGTAGGTATACTGGGAAACCGATTTATAACGCAATAGTATGGCAATGTAGAAGAACATCAGAAATCTGTGATGTACTCAAAAGTAAAGGATTAGAGGAATCGATAAAGGAAAAAACGGGTCTTTTGATAGATGCATACTTTTCAGCAACAAAGATAAAGTGGATACTAGATAATGTAGAAGGTGCTAGAGAAAAAGCAGAACAAGGCGAATTATTATTTGGTACTATAGATACATGGTTAATATGGAACTTAACGCGTGGAAAAGTACATATAACAGATTATTCAAATGCATCTAGAACGATGATGTACAATATAAATAACTTAGAGTGGGATAAAGACATACTACGAGAACTAGATATACCAATAAGTATGTTACCAGTAGTAAAACCTTCTAGCTATGTCTATGGTCATACAGATGAACGTATGCTATCAGGAGCTAAAATACCTATTGCTGGATGCGCAGGAGACCAACAAGCAGCCTTGTTTGGTCAAAATTGTATTGAAGAAGGTACTGCAAAAAATACTTATGGAACAGGTTGCTTTCTACTTATGAACACAGGTAACAATATAGTTAAATCTAAACATGGTTTGCTTACAACAATTGCTTGGGGTGTTGATGGAAAAGTAACTTATGCATTAGAAGGAAGTATATTTATTGGAGGGGCATCTATCCAATGGCTTAGAGATGAACTTAAAATGATTGAATCTGCAAGCGATAGTGAAATTTATGCAAATAGAGTAGAAGATACTAATGGTGTGTATGTAGTACCTGCATTTACAGGTCTTGGTGCTCCATATTGGGATATGTATGCTAGAGGGTCAATATTGGGTATTACAAGAGGTGCAAAAAAAGAGCATATAATTAGAGCAACATTGGAATCAATTGCGTACCAAACAAAAGATGTATTAGAAGCAATGCAACACGATTCAAAATTAAAATTAAAGTCATTAAAGGTTGATGGAGGAGCAAGTAATAATAATTTCTTAATGCAATTCCAGTCAGATATACTAAATGTAGATATAGATAGACCTAAAATAGTAGAAACTACAGCTTTGGGAGCTGCTTATTTAGCAGGATTGTGTGTAGGATTCTATATTGGAAGAAATGAAATTACATCAAAATGGTCAGTCGAAAAAGAGTTTAATCCAAATATGAGTGAAGAGAAGAGAAGTAGATTATATAAAGGTTGGAAGAAAGCTGTGTCAAGAGCTTTAAGTTGGGAAAAAGAAGATGAGCAAGACCTTTAAAGGTTAGATGCATTTGAATTTAAAAGTAGGGCTTTTGTAAAGCTCTACTTTTTTATTTTTACTTTTTTATTCTCAAATTTATATTTTTGTATAGTTGTAACCAAGTAGTATAATCTATTTTTCATTTTCGTATAAAAACATTGGTATAGAATTATAAATATGCTGGTCCCCAACAACCAAAAGAATATCTCCCTCTAAAAATTCAATATATGGACCAGGAGAGATTATAAGTTCCTCACCTCTTTTAATTGCAACGATTGTAGCCCCTGTATTTTGCCAAAACTTAGTTTGTGCAGCTGTTTGGCCAATGTACTTACAATTAGAATTTATTGTGAACTGAACGGGCACTAAGGGGTTTATTATTTCGAGTCTATTAGAATAATCTATAATTTTATTTATAGTATCTAAGATTTCATTTTCTAGATTTGATTTAGTATCTATTAAATTGTAAAGTGTTGATTTATATGATGATATATTTGTAATGTCTCTATATTTTTTTATAAAAGAAGAAGCTTTGCCTGGTGATAATACAATAACACCTTTACCTTTTATGCTTTTAACAACACCAATATCTTCTAAAATTTTAACAGCTCTCCTTATAGTTTCTGGTGATACGTTGTATTTACCAGCCAAAACAGAGCGTCCAAACAATACTGAATCTTCCTGTATTTCACCTGTATATATTTTATTTGCAATATCCAAAGCTATCTTTTGGTATATTGGCATAGTATAGTTTTTTTCCATTGTTTTTCCTCCAATATAAAATTTATGTTAAAAAATATATAATCTTAATAATACTATTGTATAATTTATAAATTTATATGTCTACATTATGTACAAATATTGTCGTTTTTTTAAAATAATATTTTAACATGCATTTAGTATACATATTTTTATTTTGCTCTTCAAAGTATGTAATGAAGTATTTAAGGGAATTTAAAGACATTCTATGGAGAAAAATAAATAATTATATAGATGAAATAAACAAATGAATGAAAAAAAACACTTCTGTCTTGCATATAAAGTTATTAAAATTGAAAAATGCTTTAAAAATGAAAGTCAAAAGCTATAATTTATCTATAAATAATTAATTATTAACTAAAAAATAGGAAAAATGTTTTTTGAAAAAGAACTACAAATGAATGTCGATTTAAAATAATTGCAAAAAAATTCCTTAAATGGTAAAATTATATTAATTAAATGTATTGAAATAGTTGGAAAAATAAAAATGCATACAAGTAATAAAATATTTCATGCAATATATATAATAAACAAAATTTAAAAATTAAAACTACTTATTCTATCAAAATGTTAGCAAGGGGGGTCATAAATTGTATAAAGTAGATTTAAATAGCGATTTAGGAGAAAGTTTTGGAACATATAAGATTGGTTTAGATGAAGAAGTCTTAAAATATATTTCATCAGCTAATATAGCCTGTGGATTTCATGCAGGAGATCCTAGTCACATGGATAAAACAGTAAAACTTGCCAAAGAAAATGGAGTTAAAATAGGAGCACATCCAGGTTTTTTAGATTTAATAGGATTTGGAAGACGTGAGATAAAAATAACAAAACAAGAAGCTAAAGATTATACAAAGTATCAATTGGGAGCATTAATGGCATTTGCAAGTTCAAATGGATGTAATATACAGCATGTAAAGCCACATGGAGCTTTATATAATATGGCTGCAAAAGACAAAAATTTGGCCATGGCTATTTGTGAAGCTATATATGAAGTTAATAAAGATATTACTTTGTTAGGGCTATATAATAGTGAAATGATAAGTTCAGCTAAAGAGATTGGACTTAAGTTTGCAAATGAAGTATTTGCAGATAGAGCCTATGATAGCAACGGTTTTTTGGTTCCAAGAAATGTAGAAGGAGCCGTTATACATGATACAGAAACTGCAATAGATAGAGTTGTTAAGATGGTAAAAGAAGGAACAGTGGAAACCATAACTGGTGAAATTATACATATTAAAGCAGACTCTATATGTGTGCATGGAGACAATCCAAAAGCAATAGAGTTTGTTAAAGAAATAAGAAAACGTTTTGAATTAGAAAGTATAGAAGTTTGTCCATTAGAAAATATGGAAGTTTGTTCATCAGAGGACATATTGTAAGGTTGATAATATGAGGGGGAAATAAAATATGAGTACAAAAAATATTACTGATAACGAAAAAGGTAAAAAAGACGTTGGGGCACTTATAGGAGCCGCATTTATAATGGCAACATCAGCAATTGGGCCAGGGTTTTTAACTCAGACAGCACAGTTTACTCAAGATTTTGGGCCAAGTTTTTCATTTGTAGTATTAATTACAACTATCCTTTTTATAGGAGCTCAAGTAAATGTATGGAGAGTAATTGGTGTATCAGGGCTTAGAGGTCAAGATATAGCAAATAAAATAGTACCTGGATTGGGTTACTTTGTAGCTTTTTTAGTAGGTCTTGGTGGATTAGCTTTTAATATAGGAAATGTTGGTGGAGCTGCACTTGGTATGAATGTAATGTTTAATATGAATATGACATTAGGAACTATATTAAGTGGATTAATAGCAATATTTGTATTTATGTCAAAGAATTCAAATTCTTTAGTAGATAAGATAACTAAGTTTTTAGCATTAGGCATGATAATTATAGTTGGATATGTAGCAATATCAAATCATCCTCCTGTTGGAGAAGCAGTTTATAGAATGGTAAAACCAGAAAATCCAAAGATATTGATATTTCCAATAATAACTCTACTTGGAGGAAGTGTTGGAGGATATATAACATTTGCTGGAGGACATAGATTAATAGATGCTGGAATAACAGGTGAAGAAAATATAAAAGAAATAACTAAATCATCTCTTTTAGGGATATTAGTTGCAACTATGATGAGGGTACTTCTATTTTTAGCAATATTAGCAGTAGTTTCAAAAGGGCTTCAACTTGACCCAGAAAATCCAGCAGCTTCAGCTTTCAAGTTTAGTGCAGGAGCGATAGGATATAAATTCTTTGGGCTTGTATTATGGTCTGCTGCAATTACATCAGTTATAGGAGCTGCTTATACATCAGTTTCTTTCTTAAAGACGCTAAATCCTTTTATAGCAAAAAATGAAAAGTACTTTATAATAGCATTTATAGCTATATCAACACTTATAATGGCATTTATAGGTAAACCAGCAACTTTATTAATTTTAGCAGGTGCTTTAAATGGTTTAATACTTCCAATAACTTTAGGAATAATGCTTATAGCATCTAAGAGAAAAGATATTGTTGGTGATTATAAACATCCTACATGGCTTTTGATATTTGGATTAATAGTAGTTTTAATATCTGCTTATGCAGGAATAACTTCTCTTAGTAGTCTAAGTACTTTATTTGCTTAATTTAGAAGAGGTGACATTTATGGAAATTAGATACTTGCTATCAGGAGACAAAGCAGTAGTTGCTGAATTTGGAAATGAGATATCAGAAGATATAAATAAAAAAGTAATTTCGTTTATGAGAGCGATAGAAATATCCAATCTTAAAGGTATTGTCACAGAAATGGTGCCAACATACAGGTCACTTATGATAAGTTACAATCCCTTGAAAATAGATTTTGATAGTTTAATTGAGAGTTTAAAAAAAATAGAAAATAATTTAGAAAGTATAGAGCTACCAAAACCTAAAATACATGAAATTCCAGTATGTTATGATAAGGTATTTGGTATAGATATTGAAACTGTTGCAAGCTACAATAATCTGACTGTAGATGAAGTCATAAATATACACACAGGCAGAGAGTATTTAATATATATGTTAGGATTTACTCCTGGATTTCCATATCTAGGTGGAATGGATGAAAGAATAGCTACACCTAGATTAGAAGTACCAAGAACTAAAATTTACGGTGGAAGTGTGGGAATAGCTGGTTCTCAGACAGGCGTATATCCTATAGATAGCCCTGGTGGATGGCAAATAATTGGTAGAACACCTTTAAAACTATATGATGAAAATAGAGAAGAGCAAATTTTACTTCGAGCTGGAGATTTTATAAAGTTTGTTCCAATAACTTTAGATGAATTTATAGAAATTGAAAAAAATAATTTAAGTGTTTAAAAATAGTGATAATGCAGGGAGTGGTATATATGGGATTTAAAGTAGAATTAGGAGGTTTCCAAACATTAATACAAGACAGAGGTAGAGTTGGATATGGACAATATGGTGTATCTGGGTGTGGAGCAATGGACGAATATGCACATAGAGTAGGAAATATATTAGTTGGAAATTCTGAAGATGAAGCTTCTTTGGAGGTTCTAATGTTAGGTCCTACAATTACCTTTGATGAATATACACAAATAGCAGTAACTGGCGGAGATTTAGGAGCTAGAATAAATGGAAAAGAGATTCAAAATTGGAGGTCATATCAAATAAATCCTGGTGACATATTATCATTTAGAGGTGTAAAATCAGGAGCTAGAGCATATGTATCAATAGCTGGTGGAATAGATGTGCCGCTTGCAATGGGAAGTAAATCAACTTATACAAGAGCTAAGATTGGTGGATTTGAAGGTAGAGCACTTAAAAAAGGTGATTATATAAATACTTTTGCTCAGGAAAAAGATTTTACAATAAATAAAAAATTAAATTCAAAATATATTCCAAATTATAGTTCAGAAATAGTACTGAGAATTGTAAAAGGTCCTCAATTTGATGCTTTTTCTAAAGATGAAGTAGAAAAATTCTTATCAAATGAATACAAAGTTACAAATGAAATAGATAGAATGGGTTGTAGACTAGATGGAGAGAGTATAAAGCACCTTAATGGAGCAGATATTATCTCTGATGGTATTTCTTATGGAGCTATACAAGTACCTGGACATGGGAAACCTATTATAATGCTATCAGATAGACAGACTAGTGGTGGATATACTAAAATAGGGAATGTTATAAGTGTAGATTTATATAAGTTGGCACAAGCAAAACCAAATGATGTAGTAAAGTTTGAATTTGTAGATATATATGAAGCTCATAGATTATTGAGAGAACAAGAAGATAAGATTCAAGATATATATAAAAGTATGAAAAATATAAGAGTTGTTAAAGCCAAAGTATTAAATGATATAGCGGTTTAATTTAAATTTAATTAATATTAATTTTTGTTACAATTTAAAATACAATTTAGAAATAGCTATTTACTATTTGCCATTATTAAAATGGTTTGAATTAGTCAAATAGCTATTTTTGTTTGAGTAGATACATTAATTTTAAAAGAGCTTACGTTTTGGTTTTATGTATTAAACATTTTAAGTATTAAACAATTGTATTATAGATATTTACTTGGACTTTATCGGCCAAATGGGAGGTGATATAACACCATATCCACGAGCTATTGTATCTTTACTTGGATTGATGATTTTATGAGGTACATTGGCTTTTATAAATGTTGAGTCTCCTGGATTTAATCTTACTATCTTTTCACCCATACAAATATCAACCACACCACTTGTTACTACCATGATTTCCTCTGATGCATGATAGATACAATCTTTAGCATCTTCACTTTCTGGATTAAGTTCAAATTCTACAAGTAAAATTGAAGGTGCAAAATCAGCTGTTGGCATTGGAGATACTATCTCATAAAACATTTCACTTTTTGGAAACTTCATCATAACTCTATCTTCTTTTCTGATGACTAAATCATCAGTATTATTATCATCCATAAACATATATAAAGGAGTATCTAAAACTTCAGCGATTTTTCTTAATGAAGACAAGGATGGTTCGATAGCATCTCTTTCGATTTGAGATATATAACTTATAGATAAGTCTGTCAATTTGGAAACATCACTTAGTGTTTTTTTCTTGTTTTTTCTTATATTTCTCATCTTTTCCCCTAGCATAAGAACCTCCAAATAATAAAATTTATACAAAATATTCGATTAAAACAAAGTAATTATAGCATAACATAGAAGTAGTAGCAAGAAAGATGTATTGAAGATTTTAAGAATTAGCAATTAGTGAGATGCAAATAAAATCTTATAAAAATAAATTATTGATGAATTAATATAATGCAGAAGAATTTAATATATGATTATTAATTTAAAGGGTGTTATTGTAGAATATTTTAGAAAAAAGTAAATTTTCAGTAAATTATATTGACAGAAGTATTGAAGTAATAATATAATTTAAAGTATAAAAGTAAAAAAATTAAATTATTACTTCAAAAATAAGGAGGTTAACATGAAAATAACAGATATTAAATTTGAGAAATTAAGAATCAAATTAAGAAAGCCTGTTGTAGTTTCGTTTGGAACAATTGAATATGGAGAGAGCATAATCTTAAAAATTGAGACTGATGAAGGTTACTATGGATTTGGAGAAGCTGCTCCTCTTGCAGCAGTTACAGGTGAAGTTTTAGATACTGTACTTTCTATATTAATTATGTTTAAGAAGGAACTTATAGGTAAAGACCCATTAGATATTGAAACTATACATACAATTATGGATGGAATCATAATAGGTAATACTTCTGCTAAAGCAGCAATTGATATAGCTTTGTATGACCTTAAAGGTAAAATTATGAATGTACCTCTTTATAAGGTTCTTGGAGGATATGATAACAAAGTTCAAACAGATGTAACTATAGGTATAGATAAACCAGAGAAAATGGCAGAAGAAGCACTGGGAAGAGTTAGAGAAGGTTTTAGAATATTGAAGCTTAAAGCTGGAATAAGACCTGAAGAAGATATTGAAGCCGTAAAATTAATTAGAGAAGCTGTTGGAGATAATATAAGAATTAGAATAGATGCAAATCAAGGTTGGAATGTAAATAGTAGTATAAATACTATCAAAAAACTAGAAGAATTTGGTGTTGATGCGATTGAACAAGCACTTCCACATTGGGATTTAGATGGAACTTCCTACATAAGAAATAAGAGTAATACCAAGATTATGATAGATGAGTCATTGCATTCACCAATAGATGCAATTAAAGCTATAAAGAAAAATGCAGTTGATACATTTAATATCAAGTTAATGAAATCTGGCGGAATTTATCCTGCAATAAAAATCAACAATATAGCTGAAGCAAGTGGGGTTAATTGTATGTTAGGATGTATGCTTGAAACAAGGATTGGTATAACAGCAGCAGCAAATTTAATAGCATCTAAGAAGAATATAACAGAAGCTGACCTTGATAGTTTTATGTTTTGTGAAGAATTAGAAAGTATATCTGGAGGATTTGAAATGGATGGAGATATTATGAATCTTGTCAATAAACCAGGTTTAGGAATAGAAGTGAACTTATGATGAAATTAGGGGGGTAAATATGAATACACTTTTTTCAAGTACAGGCAGTATACTTGCAATAATGACAGCTATGATTGCATTTGGACTTTACTTACAAAAATATAAAGTAACTAAAAGTTTAGGGCCAGCACTTACAATAATCATAATGGGAATAATACTTTCAAATTTAAAAGTAGTTCCAGTAAGTACAGAATTATATGGAACTATTTCTACATATGCTATACCAGTTTCCATGACTATAATGTTGATGAGTGTTGACTTAAAAGAAATGACAAAACTATCAAGAGAGCCTTTAATAGCAATTTTTGTGGCAGTATTGACAGTAAGTATAATGGCGTTTTTATTTGGATTGGTATTTGCAGGCGAAATATCAGAAGGATGGAAAGTCGCAGGGATGTTTGTAGGTACATATACTGGAGGAAGCGCTAATCTTACAGCTATTGGAACTGGTCTTAATGTAAGTAGGCAGACTCTAGCAGCAGCAAATGCAGCAGATTATGTAATTGGAGTTCCAACATTAATATTTATGTTTGCACTTCCAGCAGTATTAAAAAATTCAAAGAAATTTCAAAAGCTTTGGCCATATCATGTAGAAGAATCGGAATTAGAAGATTGCCAGAACGAAGAATTTATGCAATCAAAAGAGTGGAGTATAAAAGATATTGCTTGGATGTTGGCTATAGGTTTTGTTGTTACAGAGATTGCAACAATACTTTCAGGATATTTTAGTTCAAGTTTTAGTAGTGCAGCAAGAATTCTTTTAGTTACAACAATTTCGATTATAATTGCTCAGTTAAAACCAGTAAAAAAATTAAAGGGTAATTTAGATTTAGGATTATTTGTTGCATTATTCTTTTTATGTACAATAGGATTTTCAGTAGATATAAAAGAGTTTTTAGGTTCAACTTTTACTATAACGTTTTACTGCTTTAGCATAATATTTGCTTCATTTGCCTTCCATCTATTTGTAACTAGAATGTTAAAGATAAAGTACCAATATGTAATACTTTCTATAGTAGGAGCAATTGCTGATGGTCCAACATCAGCTTTAGTAGCTGCTTCAGCAAAATGGAATTCGCTTGTAAGTGTAGCTGTAGTTATGGGGGTAATTGGTGGAGTATTAGGAAATTATGCAGGCATATCGGTGGCATATGCAATAAAAATGTTTCTTGGTCTATAGGAGGTGACTTTATTGAGAAAGTTTAAGTTATATATATCTGGTTTATATAGTGGTAATGTAGTATTTGACGAAGTTTTACTTATTGAAAAGCTGAATCCTTTTACAAATGAAATAGAAGAAATAAAACCTATGAGTAAAGAGGAAGGCACATATTATTTAAATCTTACAAAAATAGATTTGAAATTTTTATTTGAAAATTTCAATGTTTATAGCAATAGTTTAATAAACACAGACAAAAGTATAGTTGTAAATGAGTTAGGAGAAACATATTCTAAGTTTAATGACTATATCTGGGTTCAAAGAAATAAAAAATTTCCTTTAGATGTAATTGTTTTGGATAATAAAGTAGTTGGATTTATATGTTTGTCTAGGGAAACTTGTACTATATTAATTATGGATGGATATGAGGATTATACGATATTAAAAGAGTGGAAAAAAACACATGAAAATGAAGAGATATATCCTATAAAATTTGATGGAAATTACATGATTGATATGAAAGATGAAATAAAACTTTCTACAGATGTATATCTTCCTAAGTTTGAAGACTCTACTAAAAAAGTACCCACAATTCTTATGAGAACTCCATATGGAAAAGAAAGTGATAAAGAAATATATTATAAGTATGTACAAAGGGGATATGCTGTTGTCATACAAGATGTCAGGGGAAGAAATGAATCAGAAGGTAAGTGGGAGCCTATGATATATGAAAGAGAAGATGGAGATAGTACTATAAATTGGATAGTAGCACAAGAATGGTCAAATGAAGTTGTTGGAATGCTGGGAGCATCATACCTTGGTTATGTTCAATGGGCAGCTGCATCTTCAGGAAACAAACACCTAAAAGCTTTAATTAGTATAGTTACAGCAGGTAGCCCTTTCATTGATATACCAAGAAAAGGTGGAGCTTTTGTATCTGGAATGCTTGCATGGGCATTTATGGTATCAAGAAATAAAGTTGATAGAAGTAAAATGATAAGAGATGACTGGGATGATGTTTTAAATATAAGACCGATACAAAATATACCTATTGAAGCACTTGGATATAGAATAGAATTTTTAGAAGAGTGGATAAAAAGAGTAGAAAAGGATGAATATTGGGATAGGATAGATTGGCATCTAAAAAAAGATAAAATAAATGTGCCTGCATTAGTCATATCTGGATGGTATGATGATAACGGTATGGGTACTACAGAAGCTTTGGATGTAATAAAAAATTATGAAAGAGGAAAGAGAAAGGCTATATTAGGTCCCTGGATGCATAATTCAAACACTATAAGGGATATAAATGATATTCCTTTTGGAGATAATTCATTGAGGTATGATGTAGACTATAACTATCTATTATGGTTTGATAAATACTTAAAAGGAATAGAAAATGATATAGATAAGACTGCTCCAATAGAGTATTATTCAGTAGGTTCGAATGAATGGAAGATGGCAGAAAATTGGCCAATAGAAAATAAAATAGATAAAAGTATCTATTTAATAAGTGGTGGAAATGCTAATACATCTTTAGGGGATGGAAAACTATCTTTTGAAGAATGTTCAAAATATAGTTATGATAGCTACATATATAATCCAAAAGACCCTTCAATACAGTTGATTGATATGTCAGAAAATGAAGTGGGAGTTCCAAATAATTATAAAGATTTGGAGAAAAGAAGTGATATGTTGTGTTATACATCAGATGCTTTTAGTGAAGAATTTACTATAACAGGTGATATAAAGTTGGAATTCTTTGCATCAAGTTCTGCAAGAGATACTGATTGGGTTATAAAAATTATGGATGTGGATTCAGATGGAAACTCAATTAAATTAGCTGATGGTATACTAAGTGCTAGATTCAGAAATAGTTTTTATAAGTCAGAATTTATGGAAGAAGGAGAAATTTATAAGTTCACAATAACAACTTCAAAAATATCAAATACATTTAAAATTGGACATCGAATTAGGTTAGATATAACATCTAGTGCAAAAAACTTTATATTCCCAAATAGTAACACTAAAGATGGTTATAACAGTATTGAGTATATAAAAGCAAAAAATACAATTTATCATGGAGGTAAATACCCATCTAGATTGATATTGCCAATAGAAAATAATTAAATTAATAAATTAAATAATAAGGAGATATAGTATAAATCAATACTATATCTCTTTATAGGTTAAAGTGATTATATTTACTTATTAAAGTTAAAGAAATTATTTTGTAGCTGCAACAACGCTCATTTCAACTAATAAGTGCTCTCTAGCAAGTCTAGCTTCAACACAAGCTCTAGCAGGTTCAAATCCTTTTTCAACCCAAGCATCCCATACAGAGTTCATAGCTTCAAAGTCTTTCATATCTCTTAAATAAATAGTAACAGATAGTAAATGTTGTTTGTCTGAACCGTATTTGTTTAATAAATCTTCTATTTTATTTAAAACTTCAGTAGTTTGCTCAACTACTCCTCCTTCAGCATGAGTTTGTCCACATAAATAAACTGTATTGTTGTGAACTACAGCTCTACTCATTCTTCCAGTTCCTTCATATCTTTTTATTTCCATATTTTAAATACCTCCATAATTAAAAAATCCACTAAAAATCTAAATAATAAATTAAAAAAAGTCTATACTATATAGAATTATATTATATATTTGGAGAATAATCTATAAAAAGATATAACTTTTTACTTATAATTATTATTGTTATTAATTGAAAAGATTTATTAGTTACTTGACATAATTTATACTTTTAATTATAGTATAAATTGGAATATTTAGATAATTATTATTTCAATTTATAAATTTTAGTTTTTAAGTGGTTTTTAAATATAGGTTTATGTATTTGTATAGAAAAGAGGTAAATATGAGTAGTACAATCAAATCAAATCGAATAAAAGGTATAATGTTTATAATGGCATCAGCTCTTGGTTTTGCAATGATGTCTGCATTTGTAAAACTGGCAGGCGATTTGCCAAGTTTTCAAAAAGTATTTTTTAGAAACTTGGTATCGGCTATAATAGCGTTTTGGCTTATTATAAAACATAAAGGAAGTTTAACAGGTAAAAAAGAAAATATGAAGGTTCTTTTATATAGGTCAATCTTTGGAACTTTAGGAGTTATATTTAATTATTATGCAATTGATAAGTTGATGCTTTCAGATGCTAATATGCTAAATAAAATGAGTCCTTTTCTCGTAGTTATATTTTGTGCAATTATTCTAAAAGAAAAAATAAACATAAAACAGATAGGGGCAATTATAATTGCATTTATAGGAGCTTTATTTATAATAAAACCAACATTTAGTGTTGAAGTAATTCCATATCTAGGAGGAGTCGCAGGAGCTGTATTTGCAGCAATGGCATATACTTGTTTAAGAATTCTTGGAGATAGAGAAGATTATTATACAATTGTGTTTTTCTTTTCAGTTTTTTCATTAGTTACTGTAGGACCAATAGCTTTTGCAGTGTATGAACCAATGACTCTTATGCAACTTGTGTATTTGTTATTGGGTGGAGTATTTGCAAGTTTAGGTCAATTTGGTATAACTTTAGCATATAAGTATGCGCCAGCCAAAGAAATTTCTATATTTGACTATAGTAATATAATATTTTCAGCAATCTTGAGTATATTCTTGTTTAATGTTTATCCAGATACACTAAGTATTGTGGGATATGTAATAGTATTTTCAGCAGCATTTTATATGTTTTTATACAATAAAAAATTAGACAAATTGGATAAAGAAATTGACAAGCAAAATAAATGAACAAATAGTATCAAAGTTTATATTAAAAATAAATAATATTAAGCTAAAAAGGTATAGCATATTAAGTCAAAACAGCAGTTAAAAGTAAAAAACTATAACTGCTGTTTCTTTTATCAAAAATATCCAAATATATATAAAAATAGAATATAATAAAGTAGTAGAAATAATATAAAGGGGATAATTTAAAGTATGGAAAAAGTAAAAGTTGCTGTGATTGGAGCAGGTAATAGAGGTACATATGCGTATGCTCCATATGTTTATGAAAATTCTGATATATGTGAGATAGTTGCTGTAGCAGAACCTAAAGAAGGAAGACGTGAATTGTTTGCACAAAAGTATAACTTAAATAGCAAAAATGTATTTGAAAGTCTAGAAGAATTCTTTAAACAGGATAAAATGGCAGATGCAGTCATAATAGCTACAAATGATGATAGACATTATGACGTAGCAAGTTTAGCTCTTCAAAAGGGTTATCATATATTATTGGAAAAACCAATGTCTAATAGTTTAGATGGATTAGTACATATAAATGACCTGTGTGATAAATATAAAGATAAGATTTTTATGATTTGTCATGTACTTAGATACTCTCCATTTTACAATAAATTAAGAGAAATTGTAGAAAGCAAAGAATTAGGAGAGTTAGTTAGTATACAATATAATGAGAATATAGGATATTGGCATTTTGCTCATAGTTTTACTAGAGGAAATTGGAGAAATAGTAATGAGACAAGCCCTTTGATTTTGGCGAAGAGTTGTCATGATATGGATATTCTATTATATTTGGTAGGTAGTAGATGTAAAAAAATCTCTGCATTTGGAAGTTTAAAGCATCTTAATAATGAAAGTGCTGGGGGAGAAATGGCACAGAATTGCCTTCAATGTTTAGTAGAAAAGAAATGTCCATATTCTGCAAAACAAATTTACCTAGAAAATGACAGAAATATAAATAGAGCTGTACATATAAATCCTACAAAAGAGAATCTTTTAAAGATACTTGAAACAAGCCCATATGGAAGATGTGTTTACAGATGTGATAATAATGTTGTAGATAACATGGTAAATATATTACAATTTGAAAATGGAGTAACAGCTACTTTTAATCTATGTGCATTTACTAAAGAAAATGGAAGAACTATAAAGATGATGTTTAGTCATGGAGAAGTTGGTGGAGATTTAAATAAAAATGAGATAAGAATTAAAGAATTTGGAAAAAATGAAGAAGTAGTTATAAATCCATCAAATAAGAAAAATATGGTAGAAGAATATGATAGAAATCTCATAGCTGAGTTCATTAAATTAGTTTCAAGTAAAAACTTAGAAAAAGGAAAAGTAGCAGCAAAAGATGCTATAGAAAGTCATATAATGGCATTTGCAGCAGAGTATTCAAGAGTGAGTGATGAAGTGGTGCATATAGATAAATTTTTCGATGATGCTATAAAGATGACTAAAGAAATAGAAGAAACTATATTTTAAATATAAAAGATTACACAAATAAAGATAGATTAGATAATAGGAATATATAAATCTTCTATTAAGTAATCTATCTTTTTATTAAGATTTTTTCTTATCTTTATCAAAAAAATCCATGCATTCAGATAAGAGATAAGAAAGTAAGGCAAATAAAATTTCTGTACTTAAAGGAATCGTTATTGAACCCATAAATGTATCAATTATGTTCATAGCTAAAAAAGTTAGTATAAAATCAATTATAAATTCGCAAAATTTGTAAATTGAATACGGCAATTTGTTTACGTATCTAAATATATCTAAAATGGTAGTGCATAGAAAATCAATTGGCATAGTTATACAAAAATATATTAAAAAGAAAATTAGTACAGACCCAAGAGATTTATATTCAAAACCTAAGAATGATAAGAAGCCAATTCCTATAACAGTGAAAATACAAAAAGTTATACCAAAAAAAACAGCAAAAAATAAAAATACAGAAATAAATTCGCCTAAAGGAATCCTTCTTTTATTACTTATCTCAATCAACTCCTTATGTATAACATGAAATTTATATAAATAACAACATTCTTAAAAATTCATAATAATCTTCTGTTTCAAATAGTATTGTTTGAGAATCTATTTTCTTCATATTTGGGTAGAAAGAAGCTTTAAAAGCCTTGTAATGTTCTCTAAACTTTATTTCAATTTTAAACTTGTTTGGTAATTTTATTAAATGTCTAGATAAATCTCCAGATAAAGATTCTCTAACACCTTCTTCTATTTTTTTTAGTGCAAGATTTGGATGAATTGAAATTGAGCCATTTCCAATTCCTTTTGAAACAGGAACAGTGATTATATTTGGGTTTAGTTTTTTTGCACTTTCACAAAGCATTTCATCTCCACTTAAAAATGCCACAGGAACATTATAGTATGCAGCAGCATAAGCATTTATAGTAAATTCAGATGCTATCTCATCATTTATTTTAAAGTAGTCATAGTCAATATCCATAGTATGAGAAAGTGGATTACCATTACAAGTAGCTCCAGAATGATAACCAGTAAATACACATGCATCAAAACTTTCATCAATCCCAGCCATCATAACTAGTGGGTCTTTAGTCCATCCTCTAAGTATTTTGACATTTTCAGGCAAAATATCTGGATTAATATTTCTGCCACTATCATGTGCATCTTTAACAAGTATTTCATGCATACCAGACTGAGTAGCTCCATTACATGCAGAAGCTATTTCTTTGCTCATTTGTGTTCTATAGTGCTCTGAAAATTCGCATTCAAGCTTTGTTTCATCCCAATTTACAATGCCACAAGTACCTTCTATATCGGCACTTAAATATAACTTCATAATATAATCCCCCTTAAATTTATTATTAATGATAACAATAGATAACAGTAAATATACAATTAATAAAAGGCAGAAAAATATTATGTCTCATTATTAATTATTATTAAATCTGTAACTGAAAAATAACTGATATTAAAAATATAACACTATTAGTATCTATTAGACCAGTTTCGCTATATACAATATTTATATAAGATTGTAACATAGAAGTAGTTACATTTACTAGTTTAACATACTTAAAACATTGATAGATATTATTTTTAAGTTTGTTTAATGATTGTAGCGTTTTAACATTAGTAGAAAGAGTTGAGTTATAGAATTATTCTATAGAATTAGTAAAAAGAAGATATTTAGGGGGTTATAATAAACTAATAATATATACTCAAGTATATCTTGTAGTTATCAAATAACCCTTAATAAAATATTTTGTTCTAATTATATTTTTTGTTTTTTATAAAAAATACAATGATTATTGCTAAAATAGGATTTATTGAAAATCCTACTAATGTCCAAAAACTACTGTTGAGATTTTTATTTGTAGAAACTTTATTGCATGCAATTAAAACTATTATATAAATGATACAATTTACTATTCTAAATATATGTGATGTAAAACTTTGGGCAAGTGCAAATAAAGTAAATGCATAGAATAAGCCCATAAAAGCAAAGAAAATATAGTTTAAGTTCTTAAATTTTGGCAAATGCTTTTTACTATCATTAATTGACATAATAACGCCAAGAACCATAGCTATCCATCCAAATAAATTTGCTGCTTGTAGACTAAATATTGTCATGAGTATTCTCCTTTATAATTATTTACATTAAGTATACAAGATAATTTGCCAATATGAAAGTGGATAAAAGCAATTATATAATTCAAGAAAATTAAATACAACGAATACTTTATAGAATTAAAATATAATAAAGTAGAGTATTAAATTAAAATCTCTTAATTTAATACTCTACTTTAAATAAACTAAAATTCAAATTCATTTTCCCAATCAAATTCTTCTGATTTTTCTACACATTTAGGCCAATGATTACACCATTCAGGAACTGATGGATTTTCAATTCTATCAATACTTGGAGTATATGGTTTTAAGTCGATAACAGGGCTATTATCATTAGCATCAATATATGGAATTTTTATTGTACCATGCTCATGGTCGATGCTAATAATTTGTACAGTAGTTAATGCTATTGGATTAGGTCTAATAGGTGACCTTGTTGCAAATATTCCCATAACATCAGGTGCTTTTTTATAAGGTTTTGGAGTTTCTAAGATACTTCTTGCTTCAACGTTATCAAATCCATCAAACCACCAGATTACATTTAAATGACTAAATTCATCAAGCTCTTTTAATGCAGGTATATACTTTTTATCCAATTCGATAGAAATTTCTTCACCTTGAACACGTATTTTTCCTATAGGATTTACTAAAATTTGTTTCATAATATTACCTCCAATTATTTGGTTTGTCATTTGTAATTTTAGAGTAAACCCTAACACCATGTGAGAGTCAATATAAAAAGGAGACAGAAGTATATGATTAAAAGGATAATACATTTTTAGCATGAAGCATAACGCCAGTAATAAGACAATCTTCATCAATATCAAAGGTAGCTGTATGAAGAGGAGAATTAATATTTTTTTCCTGATTTGCACAACCAAGGTGATAAAAAGCACCTTCACAATACTTCAAAAAATATGAAAAATCTTCAGCACCAAGAGTAGGTGTATCTTTAATCAAAATATTTTCTTTTCCAAATAATTCTACTGCATTTTGTTTAACATAATCCACAAGAGAATTTGAATTTATAAGGGCAGGATAACCTTCTTCAATTTCAACATCAATCTTTCCTCCAAATGTTTTGCAAGTAAAATAACAAACTTCTTTGATTCGTTTTTTTGAAAAGTCCCTGGTTTCTTGGGTTAAAGTTCTTAAGGTTCCTTTTATAATAACTTTATCACAAACTATATTTTCTTTAATTCCGCCTTCAATTTTTCCTAAAGAAATAACTACAGAATCAGTAGGGTTTGTATTTCGGCTAACAATTGTTTGCAAAGCAGTTATGATATGAGCAGAGATAACTATAGCATCAACACCTTGATGTGGATAAGCTCCATGACATTTTGAGCCATATACAGTTATACAAAGTGTATCTGTTGATGCATTTAAAGTATTGTATTTTAGTTCAATTAAACTTTTATCAATATTGGGATTTACATGAAGACCAAATATATAATTTACATCTGGATTTTTCATACATCCATCTTCTATCATAAGTTTGGCACCACCAATAGTTTCTTCAGCAGGTTGGAAAAAAAACTTTACATTTACATTTAAATAATACTTTAATTTAAATAGTATATTACAAGTACCGAGTAAAATAGCAGTATGTGCATCATGGCCACATGCGTGCATTTTACCTAGATTAATGGATTTATAAGGTGGATTGAGTTCTTCTGTTATAGGTAAAGCATCTATATCAGCTCTTATAGCAACTGTCTCAAAGTTTGGATTTACATTTATATATGCAGTTATTCCTGTGTGATTTTCATATTCAATATAACTTATACCTATTTCATCCAAATACTTAATAATTTTTTTCTTAGTTTGAAATTCTTCTAATCCAAGTTCTGGAGTTTTGTGTAAATCTCTTCGAATATCTATAACCCAATCATTTATATCATGGCAAAGAGCTTTAATATTAATCATAAAACACATCCTAACTATATTAAAAATTTATTTTTCTTCATTATTATAATTATATTATTCTATATAAATCATTATTCTGTATCAAGTATAAATAAAATGTCTTATAATTATAGTAGAGAGGTTTAGCATAAATTAGAATATATCATTTTAGAATAAGAGGTGTTTAGATGTTAGGAGTAATTGCGCCTTCTGGACCATTGAGAAATACAAGTCTAGAAGAAATAAAATTTAATTTAGAGAAGTATGGTTATGAAGTTAAATTTTCTGAAAGTTGTGGACTAAATTATAAAGGTTATTTAGCTGGGAATGATGATATTAGAGTAAGAGATATAGAAGAGATGTTCCTAGATGAAGAAGTAGATATGATTATGTGTTTAAGAGGAGGTTATGGAACAACAAGAATACTAGATAAAATAAATTATGAAATAATAAAACAAAATCCTAAACCATTTATAGGTTTTTCTGATATAACAGGTTTAAATCTAGCTTTTTATAAAAATTGTGGTCTTTTACCATATCATGGAATAATGGCAGCAGATGTAGCAAAATGGGATGAATTTACTTATAAATCTCTAGTAGATGCTTTAGAATTTAAAGATGAGCTATATTTAGAAAATCCAAAAGAAGAAAAGATTTATACTGTATGTGAAGGCAAAGCAGAGGGAATAATAATGGGAGGAAACTTATCTCTAATAATTTCTACAATAGGAACTAAATATGAAATAGATGCAAAGGATAAAATTTTATTTATTGAAGAAATTGGAGAATGTCAATATAAATTAGACAGGATGTTAACTCAATTGTATTCTTTAGGAAAACTGGATGAATGTAATGGTATAATTTTTGGAGATTTTAAAAACTGTATCAAAGAAGATGATTTAATAGAACTATTGGAAGAATTTGCACAGAAGGTTAATAAGCCAGCTATATATAATCTACAATCTGGGCACTGTATACCAATGATAACTATTCCTTTAGGAAGAATGTGTGAATTAGATGCAACAGAAAAAATGGTTAAATTAAAAAAATAGTGTGTATATAAATATATTAGAAGTATGGTATAATCTTATACAAGTAAAAATTTAGCTAGGAGGATAAAAAATGTCTGATGATAGAATAATTGACTTTAACGAATTAAAAAACAAAGTTAAAGATTCTGATGTAGATAAATTTGAGCAATACATATATAACTTATATTTTTCTGTTATGGATGGAAAGATGTCGATGGCTGAATTTTCAAGAAAAATATTTGATTATATGAAAGATAATGACATATCTCAAGAAAAGTTTATGAAAATACAAAAACAGTTCATGGAAAGATATGGTATGGACACTGAAGAAGTAGAAAAACAACTTAGAAACTTTGGAATCGACCCTTCTACAGCAGGTTTTATGAGTAATAATACTTCCAGCAAAGTATCTACAGAAGATTTAGAATCGTTTAAAAAGAGTGCAGGATTTTATGAGAAATATGGTGAGAAAATTCAACCGAAGAGTTGTATAACAACATTCATAAAAAATGATTTAAATGATATTAATGTAATAATAGATCAAGAAAAAATAATGCTTTGTAGTGATAAAAAAATAAATCTTATGGACTCAGAATTAAATGAGTTTTTATTAGAATATAAGAATATGTTTAATAAAAAGATAAAAGTAGTTATGTGTGAAACTACAAATAAATACGATTATTAAAAAATAAATTTAACTATTGAAGCAGTATAGTTGATTAGTATTATGTAAAAAATAGAAATCGCAATTTAATTTCTCTTACAGAAGATGTGTAGAAGAATATTTAAATTGCGATTTTTATATTTACATACTTTAGTTATGTTAAATTAATTGTATTAAGTAATATTTGTATAGAATAATCTTATTATCAAAACTGTATCTCTATACAAATATATAAAGTATTTATTATAAACGAATTTCTTTTAATACATTAACTCCATTTTGAAGCATACTATTAAAAAATACTAGGTTTAAAATCTCCGCAGGATGAACATTGGGAATGTCATAAGTGTCTACTAAATTCATAGGAACAACTATATTTTTTTTCATATCATATTGATTAAAATAAGATTTTAGTGTTATTGCAAATTGATATATACATATATCTGTGCAATCACCAACTATAATTATATTATCTATACCATCAAAGTTCAGATTTTCTAGTGCGAAAAATCCGTTAGTAGAGTTTTTAGGTAGAACTTGTAGATTTTCTATAGATTTAAGTTCATCAACCAATTCACTTTCCACATCATTTTCTAAACAGTGAACTGGATAACTTAAAAGTTCTATAGATTTGGGGGTATGACAATCAGTAAATGCAATTACTTTATTTAGTTTATTTGATATTTCTTTTGTGAAAATTTCAATTGGCTTTATCAAAGATTCTACTCTAGGGGAGTATAAGGCACCTTGTTTTGCAAAACCATTATTTACATCAATTATAAATAAAGCTGTCTTACTCAAATCGTAATTTTCTATTTTTTCTATTGGTAAATTATCTAAATTACTTTTTAAAGCTTCAAATTCATTTAATAAGTTATCCATAAGTATACCTCCAAGCTAAATTTAATAAAATTGTACATATTAATCATATAAAAGTCAAGGAGTATAAACTACTATATAACTAGCTGTATTGCTTTGATTGTAAAAGTTTTAAAGCTATATCTGGATAGTTAGTAAAAATACCATCTACATTAAGGGCTAGGCAGTGTAGCATATCTTCTTCTTCGTTTACAGTATATACATTGACACCTAGTAAGTTTTTGTGACAAAGTTCAACTAGAGATTCATTTACTAGAATTAAAGGAGGATGAAGATAGCTATTTCCTAGAAATTTAGCAAATTCAACTACATTGTTTATGGGCAAGTAGCACAATAAAGCTGTTTTTATACTGGGGTCTAATTTATGAAAATTTTTTAAGCTATTACTATTAAAACTAGATATAAGAACTCTATTTTTCATATTGTATTTTAAAATAAGTTTCAAAACATCCTTTTCTATGTTAGTGTAATTTACTTTGTCAGTTTTTAGTTCTATATTTAAGATTAAGTCTGTAGGCGAAATTAAAATTAATACTTCTTCTAAAGTTGGAATTTTACATTCTTTATTGTTTTGGTAACCTTCAAAGGATGAGTTTAAGGTTTTTAGTTTTCTTAAAGTAAGGTCTTTTACAAAACCATGTCCATTAAAAGTTCTATCGACTGTTTCATCATGAATAACTACAACTTTTCCATCTTTAGTCTTGTGAACATCAAGTTCTATTCCGTATATATCCATATCTAAGCATTTTTTAAAAGCGAGAATAGTGTTTTCTGGATATTTTCCACTAAAACCTCTGTGAGCATAAATGTTCATTTGTAAAACTCCTTTCAATAAATATAACTTCTTCTTATAAAATTTTAATTAATATAATATATCATATTCTAAACAATATAATTATGCATTAATTAAATAACAATTTATAATTTATATATTATATAAATGTAAGAAAATAAAATCATATATGTGTTATAATATATTTTAAACATTATAAATATTACGAATTTAATAGTCATAATATATAAGTATAAGTTTATGCAAGCTCATGTGTTTAGAGCTTGCATATGTATTATTAATATATTTCTGTACTTAAAAAAATAAAATTCCAAAAGAATTTTTTCTATAGATTTAGTAGTAAGGGGGAATTTTGATATGTATGAAGTTAATTTAGAACGAGCTATGAATTATTGGATGGATTTGCTAGATGATTATACCAATCTAGCAAAAATTCCAAATGATTTTTTTTATAAAGATTGTTCTGACGAAGTTGTAGATGAAATTTTTAAGATTGATATTGAAAAATATGAAAAATTAATTCAGTATTCTAAAATGAATAATATAAGCATAAGTTCTATTATAGAAACTATCTATGGACTGATATTACAAAAGTATACATATGAAGATGATGTAGTTTTTGGAAAAACAATAAATATAATTCCAATAAGAGTTAAGGTTAGACAAAGCGAAAAATTTATAGATGTTGTAAAAAAATTGAAAAGGCAATGGAGTAGGTCTTTAGAATATGGATATTATTTACTATCAGATATAGAGAATAAAAATCATTTGAACACTAAACTTATAAATACAATATTTGTAGCTAAAAGTTTTGATTTATCATATGACTATGACATAGAAAAAAAAGGATATGATTTATCTGTAATAGTTTATACTAAAAGGGCATTAAAAATAAAAATAAAATATAAGCCATCTATATATAAAAGAGAAACTATTAGAAGAATATTAAATCAATTTGATTATATAATAGAACAGATAATAAGGAATAACAATATTTTAATAGAAGATTTGGAATTTGTATGTAAAAAAGAAGAAAGAATATTATTGAAAGATTTTAATGATAATAAATGTGAGATACCATATGACAGAAGTTATATTGATTTATTTAGGGAACAAGTTGAGAGAACACCTAATAATGTAGGTGCTAGAGATGAAAATAGAAATTTGACATATAGAGAACTTGATGAATTAACTGATAGACTTGCAGGTTATTTAAATCATATAGGGGTAAAAAGTGAAGATATAGTAGCTGTAATGTTGCCAAGAGACATTAATATAATTGTTACAGCCATAGGAATTATGAAATCAGGAGGAGCATTCTTTCCGATAGACACAAGTAATCCAGAAGAAAGATTAAATTACCTTCTTGAAGACAGTAATGCAAAAGTAGTAATAACTACAGACGAACTTAGATGTAAGGTTATAAATGAAAACACAATAGTAATTGATATAAATGATGAAGACATATTTAAAAACAGATATGACTTAACTGAAAAAATAACACCATCAAACTGTGCATATACAATATCTACATCAGGGTCAACTGGTAGGCCAAAGACTATAGCTATAGAGCATAAGAGTTTAGTAAACATGTGTTATTATAGTATAGAAGCTATAAGTGCTACAGAAAATGATAGATGTGGAATATATTTAAGTTTTAGTTTTGATGCTGTAATGAAACAACTATTTCCATATCTATTGATGGGTGCTTCAATAAACATTATGCCAGAAGAAGCAAAATTTGATGAATATACAGTAAATGAGTATTGTGAGGAAAATGATATAACTATATTAGCATTACCAACAGCGTTTGCAAGATTATTTATACAAAACTGTAACAATAGTTCACTTAGGGTTGTGCAGACTGGAGGAGAAAGATTAAAAGGATATAGAAAACGTAACTATGAGTTATATAATGAGTATGGACCAACAGAATTTACTGTTGTATCAACTTCTTTTTATGTGGATAAAGAGTATGGGAAAATACCAATAGGTAAGCCAATCTTTAATACTTATGCATATGTATTAGATAAAAAAAATAAACTATGTCCAATTGGAGTTCCAGGAGAACTCTGTTTATCAGGAATCCAAATATCAAGAGGCTATTTAAATAAAAAAGGGTTAACAGAGCAAGTATTTGTAGAAAATCCTTACAAAACTTGTGAACATAATAAATTAATGTATAGAACTGGTGATTTGGTAAGATGGTTAGATGATGGAAATTTAGATTATATTGGTAGGATGGATAATCAAGTAAAAATTGATGAATTTAGAATAGAGTTGTATGAGATTGAAAACATAATAAACAATATTGCAGAAATTAAAAGTGTTGTCTGTATATCAAGAACAAATGAGGACGGAGATATGTATATATGTGCATATTATGTGATTGATGATGATGATAGCGAAAAAATAAATGACATAACAGTTAGAGAATATTTAAATGAGCATTTACCTCCATATATGATTCCAACGATAATAATGAGGATAGATAAAATACCAGTTACCCCAATTGGAAAAGTAAATAAAAGGGCATTGCCAGAGTGATTTTGTATTATGACAGGTGTTATAAAGGTACTATAAAAGTTTCTTTATGACACCTATTTTTAAGAATTAATCAATTGACATAAAAGAAAGAATTTTCTGTACATTTTTACTGTGGTGAAAATATGTTTATAAGGATGATTATTGTATTTTTTATACTTTTCCGTGTTTTAAAGTGTTTTTATAACAAATTTAATTTTAACATAAAATTTTTTTTTACTTTTTATCTTAATCATTTTTAGTATAATCGAAAAATAAAAAGAAAATTAGCATAAAAATATCTAAAAGTAGAAATTAATAATATGAGATTAAATTTTAGTAGTTTTTACTCGCTATTTGTAAAATAATAAAAAGTTAAGTTTTATATGTATATATGTTATAATATATACAAACTGAAAAGGGGTGAAAATTTTATGAACAAAAAATTACCTAAGGGAGCTTATGGTGAGGTTAGTGGAAAAGATTACGTTCCATACATCACAGATAAGTCCAGAACCGGTGGAAATGTAGCTGTACTGATTATCGGTATTATTTTAGCTGCCATTTTTGCCGCATCTACAACTTATTCTGGAATGAAAGCTGGTCTTACAGTTGCAGCAGGTATTCCAGGAGCTATAATAGGTTCTGCTTTTGTTGGAGCATTTGCTCGTCAAAAGGGTATTCTTGGTAAGAATTTAATCCAAGGTATGTCAAGTGGTGGAGAATCTGTTGCAAGTGGATTCATTTTCGTATTACCAGCAGTTATCTTAATTGGAAGCCAAATTACATTTTTAGAAGGCTTAGCTGTTGGAGTTGGTGGTGTTTTATTTGGTATAGGAGTTGCAGCAATAGTTCACAATTATTTAATAGTTGAAGAACATGGTAAACTTATGTATCCAGAATCAATGGCTATATCTGAAACACTTGTTGCTTCAGAGGCTGGTGGAGACTCAATTAAATACATGGGAATTGGATTTGTAATAAGTGGATTTATCACTGTATTAACTGGTTCATTTTTAAATGTAGCAAACAACGTAATGAGTCTTGTAGGAAGTAAATTCTACAAATGGAAATTTGATATTGAAGTAAACCCTCTACTTTTAGGAATTGGGTTTATAGTAGGGCTTGAAGTTTCTTTAACAATGTTTGCAGGAAGTATCTTATCAAACTTTGGTATTGCGCCTTTAATAGGTTACTTTACTGATATGGCTAAAGATGGAGCTATGGTATGGAATAATACTGCAATGCCTCTTAACCAAATGGATGTTGGAGCTATATCTAGTAGTTATGTAAAATATATAGGTGCTGGGATGATGCTTTGTGGAGGTATTATTGGTGCAATAAAACTTATCCCAACTATAATCGCTTCTATAAAAGAAACACTTAAAGCTAAATCAAGTACTGGAGATGCAGAAGAAGGTTCATCTATACAAATGATACTTTTATTAGGTGGAGTAGTAGTTGGATTCTTAGCAGCGTTCTTAATTTCTGGTAACATTGCTATGGCAATTATTGGAGCTATCATATCTCTTTTATTATCTTTATTATTCGTCATAGTAGCTGGACGTTTAACAGGAACAATAGGAACATCAAATCTTCCAGTTTCTGGTATGACTATAGCTTCTTTAGTTATTGTAACATTAGTATTTGTTGTAATGGGATGGACTGATTTAGAAGCTAATAAATCATTACTTTTATTTGGGTCATTTATAGTTGTTGCTATTGCTATAGCTGGAGGATATACTCAATCTCAAAAAGTAACTTACATCATTGGTGGTAGCAAAAATGAAATGCAACGTTACTTCACAATTGCAAGTATAGTTGGTGTTATAGTTGTTGTAGGAGTAATCTTATTACTTTCTGACCAACTTAAAGCTACTGGTGATAATGTACAATTTGCACTACCACAAGCAAACTTAATGTCAACATTAACTTCTGGTATTATGTCAGGTAGTTTACCTTGGGTTATGATTATTGTTGGAGTATTTATGGCAATTGTGTTATATGCATTAAAATTACCAATAATGACTATAGCTATAGGATTCTATTTACCAATAGCAACAACTTCTATAATATTAGTTGGAGCGTTAATTCGTCTATTTGTTGAATTAGTATCTAAATCTGAAAAAGAAAAAGAAGCTAAAGTTTCTAATGGTATAAGTTTATCTTCTGGTCTTGTTGCAGGTGGATCTATCATTGGTTTAATAGGTATAATATTACAAGTAACTGGAGTTATAACTCCAAAAGTACCAAGTGGATTTGCTGCGACAAATTCAATGGCAATTGCTTTACTAGTAGTTCTAGTTGTACTTACAGCATTACCTATTATTTTATCTAAAGTAAAAAATAATGAGCAAGAGTAATGATGTTTTAGATATTGTATTTAAAATTACTGATGGACTTGAATATGAAGTAGATGAAAATAGTATTGTAACTATACTTGAAAAACAGGACCATAAGATTCAAAGATTTTTTAGAAAGTTAAAAGCTAGAATACCTAAATATAAAAAAATAGAGCTAGATGAATATTCTAGTTTCGTATTTTTACAAATTGATGGTCAAAAGACTGTTAGAGAAATAGGTGAAAACTTAGAATCTAAATATGGAGAAGAATCTCATCCACTTTATGAAAGGTTGTTGGTTTTTTTTAATCATATTGATGTCAATTGTCACTATGTTGAAAGAATGGATATAGACATATAAGAAAGAATTATTATAGGATATATCTGAATATAAAAATTAGAAGATAGTTATAAAAGAGCTATATGTTTTTAAAAACATATAGCTCTTTTAAATATTTATAACTTATAAACTTAAAGTAAAGGTCACTAAACTTAGATGTTTTAATATTATTTATTATTAGCTATTTCGTCAGCTAAATTATTTAGATATTCCCATCTTTCATATTTGCACTCAAGTTCTTTTTCCAGTTTTGATTTTTCATCTAAAATTTCTTGAAGTTTAGTAAAATCAGTTGCAAATTTTGAAGTACTTTCATCAAGTTTTGCAATTTTAGATTCAAGTTTTTCTATGTCAGAATCAATATTTTCAAACTCTCTTTGCTCATTATATGAGAATTTAAGTTTTTTATCATTTTTAGGCTTTTCTTTTTTTGGAGCAGTTGAATCATCATTTTTAAGTGATTCTTTTTTAGATTCTTCAAATTCAATTCCTTGAATTTCTCTATAAATAAGATAGTCACTATAATTACCTGTATAAATATGAATTTTTCCATTTCCTTCATATGCGAATATTTTATTACAGATTCTATCTAGGAAGTATCTATCATGTGATACTGTAATTACTACACCTTTAAATTCATCAAGATATTCCTCTAATATTTTTAGTGTTTCAATATCTAAGTCGTTTGTAGGCTCATCCAAAAGAAGTACATTAGGAGCTGTCATAAGAATTCTAAGAAGGTGTAGTCTTCTTCTTTCACCACCAGATAGTTTACCTATCAAAGTATACTGCATAGTACCATTAAAAAGGAATCTTTCACACATTTGAGAAGCTGTAATCCTAGTACCATCAGAAGTTTCTATATAATCGCTAGCTTCTTTTACATAGTCTATAGCCCTTATATTAATGTCCATATGAGAATCATCTTGAGAAAAGCAACCTATTTTTACAGTTTCTCCAATTGAGATATATCCACTATCAGGGTCCAATTTCCCATTTATTATGTTTATTAGAGTTGATTTACCCATACCATTTTTACCTATTATACCAATTCTATCTGTACGTGCTAAAGTATATTCTAAATTATCTATAACTATATTTTCTTCAAAAGATTTAGATATATTGTGTATTTCTATTATTTTATTTCCAAGTCTACTTGAGGCAACAGATATATCGATATTTTCATCAAGTTTGAAAGAGTCTCTATTTACGAGTTCATCAAATCTTTGTAGACGAGCTTTTTGTTTTGTACTACGAGCTTGAGCTCCACGTCTAACCCAAGCAAGCTCTGTTCTAATTAAATTTTGTCGTTTATCTTCCATACTTGATTCTAATGTAAGTCTTTCCATTTTCTTTTCTAAAAATATTGAATAATTACCATCATAGCTAAATAATCTACCTTTATCTAATTCAACTATTCTATTTGTAACACGGTCTAAAAAATATCTATCATGAGTTATCATAAGCAATGAACCTTTTCTTGAATTTAGATATTCTTCAAGCCAATCGATGGTATCGTTATCTAGATGGTTTGTTGGTTCATCTAGTATTAAAAGTTCACAAGGAGTAATAAGAGCTGAGGCTAGAGAAACTCTTTTTCTTTGACCACCAGAAAGCTCTATTATTTTTTGATTAAAATCATTTATACCAAGCTTAGTAAGTACAGATTTGGCTTCACTTTCTAAATCCCAAAGATTTAAAGCATCTATCTTCTCATGCATAGATAATAATTTTTTATTTAGTTCATCTGTAAAATTAGAATTAAGTTTTTCTAAAGTTTCTTGATACTTACCAAGTAGTTTTAATTCTTCTGAAGTTCCATTAAATACTTGTTCTATAACAGTTGAATTTTCATTATAAGTTGGGTTTTGAGGAAGGTATTCTACTCTAGTACCATTAGCCTTTGTTATATTGCCAGTTTCACTTTCTTCAGCTCCTGCAATGATTTTAAGTAAAGTAGATTTACCAGTACCATTTACACCAATAAGTCCTATTTTTTCTCCATCATTGATACCAAGAGATATATTTTCAAGTAATTTTTTTTCAGAATAGCTTTTACTTATGTTTTCCAATGTCATTAAATTCATATAATTCACCTTTATTTCTAATCTATTATTTTTCGAAATGTTGGTAATCTGGGTTTTTCCAATATCCACCCCAACTCCAACCTCTGCTTACAAAAGCATTATAACAATCATCACCCTTTTTTATCATTCCAAATTTTAAAGCAGACCTATCTGCATAAACAGTGCTTACCTTAGGGCTAACATTGTCTCCAGAAACATGTGGGTTTTGCAATGGATTTATATCTATAGCACGTCCTTTACCATGATTTGAGACAGTATTTGTACCAGCTATAGTTCTATAACAAAATGCAGATGTATTATTATCAGACATAGATTTTTCATCTACAGCGTCATAATCATCTATTAATTTAATTTTTTCAATTGGATATTTTTTTTCATATAATTCTTTAAAAATATCGACAACTTCTGGAGCTAGTTCACTATTTACTATCATCTCACCTTGATGAGTTTTTTCATCAAATCCGTAGTAGGTAAGTTTCAAGTAAGATAAACTATCAAAGCTTATAGGTTCATCAGAAGGCATAGATTTACCAATCATTTTGTTTTTTATATTATCTGGTATTGAAGAAGATGAAAAAGTAGGCTTAATATTGTTATCTTCCTGCTTTTTGATAGAGTTTTGATTATTTTTAGAATCATCTGTTGTATTATTTTTATCTTGCATAGTTTCTTGACTTTTTATATTATCTTCTTTGTTGGATTTAGAGAAAAATATCTCATATATAGATAGTAAGGCAAGAAATAATACAGTTATTACAATTGTTAGTTTTAATTTATTAATCTTCTTTCGTTTTGACTTTTTACTCATATTATCCCCCATGTTAGATTCATATAAACTATATATATTATACATCATAAAAATAAACTAGGCTAACAATATTTAGTTAACCTAGGACATTTCATCTATAGTTTCTCCTATTATTTTTATACCAGTTTCAATATCCTCAAAAGAGAGTCTCGAAAATCCAAGTCTTAAAGTGTCAGAACCAGAGCCATCTGTAAAGAATAAATCTCCAGGCATGAAGATAACATTTTTTTTATAACATTTTTCTAGTAACTTTCTAGTATCTATATTCTTAAGCTTTATAAATATATGCAAGCCACCATCACCTAAGATATATTCCGTTTGTATATATTTTTTTACACATTCATAGGCGAAGTTAAATTTATCCCCATAGAATTTACGTATTTTTTTTACGTATTTTTCAAATCCCCCATTACTTAAATAATCAAATAAAATACCTTGGTCTAAAAAAGATACATGTATATTTCTGCACCTTTTTACACTTTCTAACTTATCTATAACTTTTTTATCTGCAAATATCCATCCAATCCTCATTCCAGGAAATAAAATTTTTGAAAAACTACCAATATACACAACACCATTATTCATATTATCAAGAGAGCAGATGGGAAATATATGAGAACTATTGTAGAGTAACTCTTCATTAAAGCCATCTTCTATAATTGCTATATTGTATTTTTTCATAAGATTATAGAATCTATATCTATTTTCAGGAGTCATTACAATTCCCGTTGGATTGTGATAAGAAGGCGTAATATATGCAAATTTTATTTTATTTTTGTACTCAATTAAACGATTTTCGAGAATATTGAAATCTAAACCATTTTCACATATATCCACACCTAAAATATTGAGATTGTGTGACTTCATAATTTTTATAGCTGTGTTGTGAGTAGGATTTTCACAGATTATATAGTCTTTTTCTTGAGTGAAAGAGGACATAATAATATCAAAGCCTTCTGTAAATCCATTTGAAATTAATATATCTTTGTTATTAATATCAACCCCCTTATTTGTCATATATTCCAGCAAATAGTCAATAAGAGGTTTATAACCTTGTGCATATCCATAGTTAAGTAGTTTGTGACCTTCTAATGAGATTCTATTTAAAAAAGATTTTTTTAATTCCTCCATATCAAATAAATCTCCATCGGGAGATATACTTTTAAATGATATTAGGTTAGAGCTCCAAGGTATTTCGCTTTTTATAATATCTAATTCATTAGCTTTTTTAGAGTATGTATTCTCTAAACAATCCCAATTTAAAGACCATGTAGTGTTTGAAGATTTATTTTTTGAATTAACAAATGTACCTTTTCCTGAAACAGAGTAGATTAAGCCTTCTGATTTTAGTTCTTCATAAGTTAAGACTATGGAATTTCTACTAACTTGTAAAAGCTGACTAAGCTCCCTTGTAGAAGGGAGCTTACTATTGTCTGGAATTAATCCTTTTGATATCATATCACTTATATAATTTTTAATTTGTATATAAATTGGTTCACTATCATTTAATCTTAGATTTGAAAATATCAAATTACCACCTCAAATTGTATTATCTAATTTAAAGAGTATTCTATAAGTTTATCTAATAATTGGCTATACTCAAGACCTTTAGCAGCAGCACTTCTAGGTATTAAACTAGTTTTAGTCATGCCAGGAAGAGTATTTAGCTCAAGAACATAAGGAATACCTTCACTTATAATCATATCAACTCTTACATATGCTTTGCAATTAAAAATTTTCCAACAAGTTTCAGAAATCTCATTTACTCTTTTTTGGAGTTCATCATCTAAATAAACAACTTCTTCTTTTGCTCCTTTTTCAAGTGAGTATTTAGCTTCGTAATCAAAGAATCCTGAGTCTGATTTTATAGATATAGTAGGAAATACTTCGCCATTTAATATAAATGAAGTATATTCTCCACCTGGTATATATTTTTCAATCATTACAAACTCATCAACTTCTAAACCTTTACGAACTGCTTCTTCAACTTCATCTTTGGAATGAATAAAGAATGTAGCAACACTTGAACCTCCTGAATTTGGTTTTATAAATACTGGATATCCTATTTTATCTATCTCATCATAATTTATTTCATCAACTGATTTTACTAAAGCCCATGGAGCAGTAGGAAGGTTTGAATCTCTAAGCATTTTTTTAGTGATATTTTTGTCCATACACATTCCACTACAAAGAGGTCCGCATCCAGAATATGGTATATCCATAGTCTCAAGTACTGATTGAATGCATCCATCTTCACCAAATTTTCCATGTAGTGCTAGTACTGCAAAATCTGTATCTTCTGGTATTTTTGTAAATATATCTCTTTTATCATCTATTATTACCTTTACAACATCGTATTTACTTTTATCAAGGTTATTATATATTTCTTTTCCTGAATTTAGAGAAACTTCTCTCTCTGATGATATTCCACCCATTATAACTGCTATTTTCATATTATACACTCCTATTTTAAATTTTATTATTTTTAAATTAAATTTTTTAATTTACTTACTTAATTATATGAATTAATGGTTGATGATGAAAGTACCACTATATGCTAAGTTTATATTATGTGTGGTTTTAGAGTGATAATCTAACTTACAGATAGAGTTGAATGATTTTTTAACTTTATTTATGTTCTTATTTTTGCTAAAATTAGTGGTATGAACTTAAGACTAGTCTTAATGGCTATAAATCAAGGAGTGATAAAATTTGAAAGCAGAAATAATAAGTGTAGGAACAGAGATATTGTTGGGAGATATAGTAAATACTAACTCTCAATTTTTAGCTAAAGAACTTGCAGCATTGGGAATAGAAGTATATCATCAAAGTACAGTTGGAGACAATAAGCAGAGACTCTTAGAATGTTTTGATGAAAGCTTAAAAAGAAGTGATTTAGTAATTACTACAGGAGGTCTTGGACCAACTGGTGATGATATGACAAAAGAAACTGCAGCAGAGTATTTTGGACAAGAATTAGAATTACATAAACCATCATTAGAAGTCTTAGAATCATTCTTTGTTAAAACAGGAAAGACAATGGCTGAAAATAATATGAAACAGGTATATTTTCCAAAGGATGCTATAGTATTAAAAAATAATAATGGAACAGCACCAGGAGCAATTTTAAAGAAAGATGATAAAAGTATAATAGTACTACCTGGACCTCCAAGAGAAATGAAGGCAATGTTTAATGAGAGTGTCAAACCTTACCTACAACAATTTACAAAGGAAATGCTAGTATCAAAAACTTTAAGATTGTATGGAATAGGTGAGTCAAATCTAGAATTGGAAATTTTAGATATAATTGATGAGCAAACTAATCCAACAGTTGCTTTGTATGCAAAGGAATTAGAAGTTACAATAAGAATAACTGCAAAAGCTGAAAATGAAGAACTAGCTTTTGAATTGATAAAACCAGTAGAAGAAAAGATAAAGGACAGAGTAGGGAAATATGTATATACTGAAGGCGATATTTCAGTATCTGAAGGAGAGTCTGCATTAGAGGATGCTGTTTCTAAGCTTCTTGTAGAAAAAAACTTAACAATAGCAGTGGCTGAATCTTGTACTGGAGGTTTGGTATCTTCATCTCTTATAAACTATCCAGGAATATCTTCTGTATTTCTTGAAGGATGTGTAACATATTCTAATGAAGCCAAAATGAAAAGATTGGGAGTAAAAAAAGAAACTTTAGAAGACTTTGGAGCAGTAAGTGAGCAAACAGCAATAGAAATGGCTGAGGGCATTGCTAAAGGGCTTGGAGCTAATATAGGCATATCTACAACTGGAGTAGCTGGACCTGGTGGAGGGACTGAGGAAAAGCCTGTAGGACTGGTTTATACTGCAATATATATAAATGGAAAGATAATAGTGAAAAAAAATATATTTAATGGAGATAGAAGAAAGATAAGATTAAGAGCTACTAGAGATTTACTTAATGAACTGAGAATACAATTAGAAAAACTTTAAATTATTATGATATTGGGCATATTTAAAGTATTGGTATAATATAAAATCATTTTTGGAGGCTTTTAATTTATGATAAAACATATATTTTGTGATTTAGATGGAACTTTATATGAAAATGGAGCTATAACAAAAGAGGACATAACAGCAATTGAGGAAATAGAAAAAAGCGGAGTACAGTTTAATGTTGCTACAGGTAGGGTTTTTAAGCAAGCTCGTGATATTATTGAAGGGAGCTTAGATATGAATGGCTATTATATATGTGAAAATGGCGCATTTATACACGATAAAGATTATAATGTGATTTTTAAGCAAACTATAGATGATAAATTAGTAAAAAAAGTTATTGATAGATTTGAATCAACTGATGCACAATTGTATTTTAAATATAAAGGAGATGTAATTGTAGATAGTGATACGACAGCTTTTAGACATTATTCTAGTGATTTTATAGTGGACCCTGATTTTGAGAAAAGAGATAGTTTTGATAATCTTATAGGTAATATTGGTATATGCTCTGAAAATTTAGAAGAGTTGTCTAGAATAGAGTTATATTTAAAAAGTGAGTTTAGCGAAGTGTTGGAAATATATTTTTCTAGTACTTATACTTTAAACATAGTTCCTAAAAGTGTATCAAAAAGAGGTAGTATAGAACATGTAATAAAAACTCTGAATGTAAGTCCAGATGAAGTTGCTACTATTGGAGATTCTCCAAATGATATTTGTATGTTAGAAGGCTTTAAATACAGTTTTGTAATGTCAAAGGCAAGAGAAGAAGTAAAACAAAGTGCAAATTATGTAGTAGATAGTGTAAAAAGTGCTATAGATGCTATAATAAAAATAAATAATTAGATATAAGATTGATGTTAAGTAATAAAAAACTAGTAAGTTATTTTTGTATGTTGATTTACTAAGTAATCAATTTTATAAGGTATTACCTATTCAGTATAAAAAAATGACTGTTCAAGAGAATTATAAAACTAGATTTTATATTCTGTAGAGCAGTCATTTTGATTGTATTAATTGTCAGTTTAAAATTCTTAAGTTAACCACAATTTGCTATATGGTATGATTTTATTGTATTAGCTAAAATAGAATCTAATATATAATTTATAACACTATTGCAAGTATATGCTGAAAATTTTAAATCATTCATATAGTCGCTTTTATTTTTGTATTCATTGTAAAGTTTAACAAAAAATTTTTCAAATCCGTTATTTATAGTACTACCTTTAATTTTAGATAAATCAACATCCTTTGCAAATGCTCCAAGTTCTCTTTCATAAGTGACATGTTTGTTCAAACTATGCTTAAATTCCCAGCGCTCACTATGAGCTAAGCAGAAAAAATCGCATAAAAAGTGGCAGATAACACCAAGTTCTTGACTAAGTCTACTTACTGAAAAATATTTAGAAACGCTGTCTATAGTAAGACTGCACAGATATTTTATTTTAGAAGCAACCATATTAAATGATTCATCCATGTAATGTTTTTTTAATTTGTATTTAGAAAAAGCATCTGGTTTTATATTGCCATATATAAAATTTTTTTCGCTTATAAAGAATGTTTTATTTTCATCTATATTATTAAGTATCGATTTTGCCATAATAAAATGGGTATTCATTAACATATTTACACCTCGTATAGTTTATTAGACTTATTAAATATATTATTATGATATGATATTTATGATAAAAGTTTAATGGTAAATATATGAAATTAAGTCAATCACATTTATTTAAATAATTTCAACCATATTCATAATACCAGTAATTGGCGAAATTTACAATATGTAAATAATGTTAAGTTTTTATTTATCAAATTTAAAATTAAGTATTAGTATACTTTCTAATTAGTCTATTAGCTTTAGATTGAGAAATTTCAAGGAGTCTAGCTACTTTATAAGAACTGCCCAATTTTTCATAAGCATCCAAAATTACATTTTTTTCATACTCCATAATTAAAGTGTTAAAGTTTTTGTTTTTATAATCAATAGGTAGAGAATTATCTACATCAGTTGTATATGTTGGAGAATTATTTCCACTATTGACAGTGTTTACATTTTTAGTGAGTATACTTGGTAAATCGTCTGTTGTTATATGATTATCTCTACAAGTAAGTAAGATTTTTTGAATTATATTCTGTAACTCTCTTATATTACCTGGAAATCTGTAGTTTGCAATAATACTTATAGCTTCTTTTGAAATTGTCTTGTTTAGATTAAAGTCACTTGAATATCTATTAAAATAATATTTTATAATCTCTACTAAATTATCTTTTCTTTCTCTAAGTGGAGGGAGTTTTATTTCTATAACATTTAATCTATAATATAAATCTTCTCTAAATTTTTTTTCTTTTACTTTAGAAATTAAGTCAGCATTTGTAGCAGATATAATTCTTATGTCAACTTTTTTATTTTTTAAACTTCCAACAGGAGTAAAAGTCCTATCTTGTATCAATTGTAAAAATTTTGCCTGTAGATTTTGTGGTATATCACCTATTTCATCTAAAAAAAGAGTTCCTCCATTAGCCAATTCCACAAGACCAACTTTACCTTTGGTACTTGCACCTGTAAAAGCACCTGAAGTATATCCAAAAAGTTCAGATTCAAGTAGTTGTGGAGATATGGTTGCACAGTTTATAGTTATAAATGAACCACTTGCCCTGTTGCTGTTGTGATGTATATATCTAGCAAGTGAACTCTTTCCTGTTCCAGATTCTCCTAATAATAGTACGCTTACATCAGTTTTAGAAACATGGTTAACTGTATTCATAATAGGTCTCATAACTACACCATCCATAATTACTGTATCTTCAATCCTAAGAGCTGTTCTATATAGTGTTTCCACCTCAGATTTGTATCTTTTTACTTGTTTTTTTGTGTCTTCAAGTTTATTTTTTATATTATTAAGCTCGGTTATATCTCTACAATTTTCAACAGTGAATTCTAGCTCGCCATTTTCATCAAATACAGGGCTTGCAGTTATAATAAGTTTTTTTCCTGTTTGAGTATCCTGTTCAAGTGAAAATTTAGACTTTGTTCTCAATACCACTGGTATGGGGCTTTTTGTTGAATATCCAGATTCTTCTAAGAAAGAAACATTTTTTCCTAAAATATCTTCTTTTTTTAGACCATAATTTTCTTCAAATGCCTTATTACAATATATTATTATACCTTTATCATCAGATGCACATATTTCATCATGAGAAGCCTCTAATATTTTTTTATAAAACTCTAAATCTAAATCCATTTTCCCTATTTACCCCCTAAACTTTTACTGATATATTAAAATAGGTTTAATTTATTAAATATAATTAAAAGTATAATCTTTATATAATACATAAATTTCAGTCTATTTTAACTTTAAATAAGTTATATATAACTTATTTTACAGTTAAAACGAGTCTAAATCAACTTAAAATATACTTGAAATTACTATAGAAAAGTTGAAAAACTAGTAATATTGTTGCAAATTCTAAGTTTTTAGTGTCGATATAAATAAAATAAAATTGGCATGTTTTTTGCTTGATAAAAATGATGTGTATTGACTAAATAATAGTAGAGGGGTATTTAAGATGGGAGAAAAAAGTAAAGGGTATGTATTTATAGCAACAGCAGGAATCTTATGGGCTACACTTGGGTTGTTTGGAAAGTTTTTGATGGGAAATGGACTGACATCAGAACAAGTAGCATTTACAAGATTATTTTTTGGATTTATAGTTTTAGGTGTTTATTCAGCTATAAGAACACCACATATTTTAAAAATAAACAAAAAAGGAATTATTTATTCAGTAATAATAGGAATTATATGTCAAGCTATGTTTAATTTATGTTACTTTAAAGCTATTGATACTGTAGGTGTATCTGTATCAGCAGTTTTATTGTATACATCGCCATTGTTTTTAGCTGTATTTTCAAAATTTTTTTATAAAGAGAGTATTACTAAAAGTAAAATATTTTCGCTGATTTTTTGCTTTATTGGTGCTATTATGGCAGTAACTGGTGGAAGTTTGAATTTTCAAAACTTAAGTACTATGGGCTTGTTACTTGGAATATTATCTGCAATAGCGTATGCACTTATGCCAACTATTAGTAAGAATGCTTTAAAGGAATTTTCAAGTTCAACAATATTAGTTTACAGCTTTTTATTTGGAGCGATATTTATGATTCCTTCTGCTAGACCATGGGAAATATTAAATTATGCTAAAGATTTAAATATTTTATCTTGTATGTTGATGTTAGGAGTTGTTCCAGCAGCACTTGCATATATTTTTTATGCAGCAGGCATATCTAAAGGTGTAGAGCTATCTGTTGCAGGTGTTGTAGCATCAGTAGAATTAGTTGGTTCTGTTATAATTGGATGCACTATGTTAGGAGAAAGTTTTTCTATAGGAAAGCTGTTTGGAGTGATGCTAATGTTGATATCAGCTGTAACAGCACTTAATCTTTCTTATGATGGAATAAAAATGTTTTATAAGTCTAATAAATTAAAACAAACTGAAAAAACAGAAAGTATTTAAGACTATATATTTTGCCCTTGTACATTTGTATAGGGGTATTTTTTATTGTAATTTTTAACATGAAATTTGATTTGTGAACAATAAAATAACTATAGAATAAAATAACTATAGATAGATTTATATTTTCTATAAATATATCTATAGTTATTATGTTATCTTTAATCACTATTTAATATGTTAATCATTATTTAATCTTGAATAAATTTACATCCCTGATAGGACTTTCGAGATTTTAATGTATCATCAATTTGATTTAAAATCTCCCATTTTTTTAAACTCCATAAAGGTCCAACAAGTTCATCTCTTTTACCGTCACCAGTAAGTCTATGAATTATCATAGTTTCAGGTAATATTTCTAGTTGGTCACAAACAAGATTAATGTATTCATCTTGGCTCATAAGAGTTAACATCCCATTTTGAAGCATTTTCTCCATCGGAGTATCTTTTATAACATGTAATAGATGTATTTTTATACCATCTACATTCATTTTTCCGACTGCCTTAGCAGTTTCCATCATCATATTATAATCTTCACCAGGTAGACCATTTATAATGTGTACAACTACTTTTATATTTTTAGCCTTTAATTTTTCCACACCTTCAACAAATGCTTTATAATCATGTCCTCTATTTATAATTTTAGATGTAGAATCATGAATTGTCTGAAGTCCAAGTTCAACCCATAGATTAGTTCTTTCATTAAGTTCAGATAGATAATCGACTACATCATCTGGCAAACAGTCAGGCCTTGTTGAGATTGAAAGACCTATAACATCATCAAGAGATAGTATAGTTTCATATTTCTCTTTTAAAATCTCAAGAGGTGCATAAGTATTTGTATAAGCTTGAAAATAGCCAATATATTTAGCATGAGGCCATTTTTTTAACATCATTTCTCTTATATTATAAAATTGATTAATAAGATTATCCTTAGGATTTCCAGCAAAGTCGCCTGAACCTTCTTTACTGCAATAAGTACAACCACCATAGCCAATACTTCCGTCAATATTTGGGCAAGTAAATCCTGCATTTATTGATACTTTAAAGACTTTTTCTCCAAATGTATTTCTAAGGTAGTAATTCCAAGTATGATATCTTTTATTATCAAAAGCATATTTAAATTTATCCAAAGTAATCACCTATTTCTAATAAAATTGTACATTAAATTTGTACAAAAAACATATTACCACAAATAGGTGACTTAAACAAATTCTATTTTAAGTAAGGCAAAATAAAGCAATAAAATAATTAATATTTTCTAGATTTGTTTCCAGAAAAAAATAGAGCAAGTCCAAATAATATTATGAAAAATGACATTATTGAGACTATAAATCTAGATAAAAATAGTGGTGACAATATAAGGCATATACCAAATAAAGTTTTAACTATATTCCAAGTTGTAAACTTAGAATATGGATTATTTTTACTATTTACAAATACTACAAGCTGATTAAAAATTAAATAAAATCCCAAAAGTAATGAGAAAATACTTTGTATTTTTTGAGGAAATACAAAAAGTAGTATACATGTAACTATTAGAATCCATTGAACATTGGTAGATGGTTTAATCTCTTCTTTAGTAGCATATCTTTTTAACTCATTGATGTTTTTAAGATTTAAATATGCAAAGAATAAAAGTGCAACCCCAAAAGTCCAAGAGATTAATTTTATACCTAGAGTCTTAAACGTAAGGCACAAGAATCCCAATATAACAAGTAACACTCCCATTATCATAAATTTAGTAGCATTTTCTTTTTTATTAAAGTTATCAAAATTGATATTAAAATTTGTATACATAAAATCACCTCCAAAATCAATAGAACAATTATAACAGAAATTTATATTCAAATAAAGCCACATAGTATAAAAATAAAACTCTACTTAGTAATTAATTAATAGGTTGTATCATAAACTCTTATTAATAGAATTATACAGGAGGAGGTTTGTCCATGACAAAATTATGGGCAATAATATTTGCATTATTGGCAGGTGGGTCTACTGCTCTTGAAGCTTTTATAAATGGAGAACTAGGTAAGAGTACAACAGCATTGGTTGCCACCTTTATAAGTTTGACTGTAGGAGCAATATTTTTTTTAGCAAGCATAATAGTTGCTGGGGATTTAAAATGTTTAGTATCTTTAAATGATTTTAATTATAAGTTATTGTTAGGAGGAGTATTTGGAGGGCTAATAATATATTTTACAGTAAAAGCAATTCCAAACTTAGGGGTATCAAATACACTTATATTAACACTTGTGTCTCAGGTTCTAATCGGCTTTTTTATTGATAGCGTGATTTTGGGACAAGAAACAATGCATTTATACAAATACATAGGGGTTATACTTTTAATTTTAGGTACATTCTTTATAGTAAACTAATGATTTAAAATACCATATAATTTGCTATATAACTTAAAAATTTGGTATAATTAGGATAGCAAGTAAAGTTAAAAGAAAGAGGTGTTAGGAATGGCTGATGAAAAATTTGTAATGTCATTTAGTGGTGGTAAAGATAGTATATTAGCATTAAATAGAATGTTGGAAAAAGGATATAAGCCTGTGGCACTCTTGACAACTATAAGTGAAGAACATGGAAAATCATGGACTCATAACTTAGAGCATAAGATGCTTAAACAAGTAAGTGATAGTATCGGACTACCTCTGTTAGTTTCTGAATGTGGAGTAGAAGGGTATGAAGAGAGTTTTGAGAGAGCTTTAATAAAAGCTAAAAACATGGGAGCAACAATATGTGCATATGGAGATATAGATATAGAAAGTCACAAAAAATGGGACTCTGACAGATGTGATGCAGTTGGTATGAAGGTAGAACTACCATTGTGGCAAGAAAGCAGAGAGGAATTGGTATATGAATTTATAGATAGTGGATTTTGTAGTGTCATAACAAAAGTAAACTTAAAGCATTTAGGAGAGGAATTTTTAGGAAAAAAATTAACTAGAGAACTTGTGAAAAAGATAAAAGAAACAGGGTCAGACCCATGTGGAGAGCATGGAGAATATCATACATTTGTAGTAGATGGACCAGTATTTAGAACTCCTGTAGAATATGAAGTAAAAGGAAATGTAATAAAAGATGGTTATGGCTATTTAGAAATAAAATAAGTACATAAATAAAATACCTATTATACAATTTTAATGTATGCAAAGTATCGATATTTGCAAGATTGTATAATAGGTATTCTTTATTTTATATATTATTATTACTTTTGTTTAAGCTATTTTTTTTAGACTAGAATCTAGTGTAGAAAAATTCTTTTTTAGGAAAATCATTGATGCAATAAGACATATAAATTCAGAAACAATAGTAGTCATCCATATTCCTTGACCACCAAACATTAGTATCATTACAATTAAACTTAGAGAGACAATTACAAGTCCTCTACCAAGAGATATAACTGTAGAAATTGATGGTTTTTCTACTGAAACAAAGAATCCTGAAATTATTACATTAAATCCAACTAATAAGAATGATATGGAGAATATTTTAAATACACGAACTCCTTCATTGAATAATAGAGTCTCTTCTGGGTGAATAAACAGAGAAACTATTGATTCTGAAAAAGTCATACAGATTGCAAATACAGCTATTGAAGCTATTATTGTAGCTTTTACTCCCATCTTCAATAATTTCTTTACATTATCGATGTTGCCTGCACCATAATAAAAACTAGTAAGTGGTTGCATACCCTGAGTTATACCCATCATAGTCATAAGAACCAATGTGTTTATATAGTTTATAACACTATAATAAATAAGAGCATTTTCTCCTATATATTTAGTAAGGCTCAAGTTAAAAAGTAAAACAACTATACCACAACTTAATTCAGTAGTTGAATCAGGGAAACCTATAAATAGAATTTTTCTAAGTGTCTTAAAATTAACCTTAAATTTAGAAAAATTCAAAGTTGAGTTTTTTCTCAAAAAGTGTATTAAGAAAAAAACAGTAGAAAAAACTTGAGACAAACCAGTCGCAATCCCAGCACCCTTTACGCCCCATCCAAACTCTATTACAAATAAATAATCTAGTATGATGTTTGTAAGGGCTGATATTATAACACCAACAGTAGCCAATATTGGGAATCCATCAGTTTTTATTATAACTTCTAAAGAATAGGAAACTATAAAGAAACCATTAAAAAATATTATTATTCCTAGGTAGTCTTTAACCATACCGATTGTAGATTCTGTGGCACCTAAAAATAGTGCCAATCTATCTAAGTTAAAAAAGGTTACTGCCAATATAATTAATGATAGTATAATTATTGATACTAAGTTAAATGAAAAAACTTCATTTGCAGATTTGATATCTTTTTTGCCCAGATAAATTGCAATTATAGTAGAGGCACCAGTTGAAAATAACAAAGAAACTGCAAATATAAAATTAATAAAAGGCATAGATATATTAACAGCAGCTAAGGCTAATTCTCCAACTCCTTTACTTACAAATATTCCATCAACCATTGTATACAATGAGAAAACCCACATTGCAACTACAGATGGAGCTAAGTATTTAAAAAACCTTTTGCCCAAACTTATGTTTTCGTCTATAGATATTTTTGTATCCATTTATTATCACTCCTTGTAAAGCTATTATAAAAATTATGAAACTATTAATTAATAATTTTATTTATTACTAATATAGATGATAAACTATGGTATAGTACCAATGTCAACAGCAAATAGTAAATAATTATAAATTTTATTAAATAATAGTAATTTCAAAGGTTTTATAAAAGTAAAAGGAGATGATTCAAATTTTCATTTTGAGATAACCCCTTTTTGTTATTTGAGATTATTATAATTATATTATCATTTTCAAAAAAATAATAAAAAAATATAATTATAATAGAATAGTTTATAATGTAATATTGTAATAAAAATAGTTAGGTTTATATTAATATGGAATATACTAAATAAATATATTATTCACATATTCTGTAACAATTTTTACCACTTGCTTTAGCTAAGTACAAAGCTTCATCTGCTTTAGAAAATAAGCTTTTATATGATTTACTTGAATCTGTAGCAAAAGCAATGCCAATACTCAATGTTATTTGATGATTGTTTTTTGCCTTTATTTTACTTACATCAGTTAAAATATCATTAATGCTTTTTATTACAGAATCATTTGATAGCGATTTCATAAATATCATAAACTCATCTCCGCCGATACGAGCAACTATATCCTTATCATCTGTATTTTGCATTAATATTTTTGAAACAGCAACTAAAACTTCATTTCCTTCTAAATGTCCAAAAGTATCATTTACAGTTTTAAAGTCATCAATGTCAATAACCATTAAAGCTTCACTATTTTTTTGTTCAGTATTGATGAGATACTCATCTATAAAATTTTCTGATGCTTTTTGATTATAAAGCTGTGTTAATGGATCTCGTTGAGTTTGAGCAATTAATTTTTCTAATTTAGATTTATCTTCAGTTATATCTTTCAAAACACCAATTGTTTTGATTGGATTATGATCACCATCATAAATAACTGAACATTGAACACGAATCCATCTCCACTCATCTCTAATTAATGATTCTAACTTTCGTATTTCAATTGTTTCATGAAGGTTTCCACGAAGTACTTCTAATAATTTACCAATATCATCAAGATGAATACTTTGCCCATATTTTAATATGTTGGAATAATTTCTTGTTTCAAAATTTTCTAGTTCAATTTTTCGGTCTATTTCAACTCGTTGATATATTACAAAATTATCATTTTCAATATCATATTCAAACATAATATCTGTAATATTTTGTAAAGCAATACGATATCGTTCTCTCTCTAACTTTAATTCAGATTCTATATTTTTTAGTTGAGTGATATCTGTAATAATGCTATTGATTTTTACAATACCATCACTATTTAATGATTTCATTCCAGAATCTAATACCCACATTAATGTTCCATCTTTTTTACGTATTCTATATTCAGATGAATAGGTAGAGCCTTTTGCAAAACATCGTTCACAATCTTCTAGTGCTTTAGGTAAATCTGGTGGGTATACAGCACCTACTGCAGAGCCACCACTCATTTCCATAAACTCATCATATGTATATCCTAATATTTTAGGTAATCCCTCATTGACATAGAAAAATGAATATGTATCATCATCATTGCTTCCTTTTAATCCACCATTGATATTATTGGTAATCATTTCGATTACTTCTGTCTTTTCCTTTAGTAATCTTTGCAAATAATCATAACTTTGTGTTCCTATTTTATTAGGGAAGAATTCATCAACTTGCATTTCACTGTATGGGTTTGATATGTGCATATGTCTCACCAATAATTGTCCATTGTTTTCAATTATTTCAAATGTACAACGCTGACATACCTCTAAAATCATTTGGTCATTTTCTTTAGTACGAATAGTATATTTTCCTACTACGATACATCTATATTTATCTTCACTTACAACTTCAAATATTTCATTATTCATATCACAAGAAGGAACTTCGTTTTGACCAGCATAAAAATAGTCTTTTATTTCATTAAAAGAAGTGAGAAATTCTTGTTCTCCTGGACCAATCCAAGTAATATCTTTTGACATATATTTTAATACCTCATTAATATCTCGATTTACATAAAAACTCATTAAAATATGTCTTACCAATTCTGGTGCTTTTTTTGAGAGTGTGCTCATGATATTCTCCTTTCTTACTATTATATAAATTAATTATATTATACATTAATACTTTTAAATTAGAAAACTTTGTTGAACTATGACCTTTTTATGAAATAAGAAAATTTTATGCAATATTTTAAGTAAAAGTAGGTTTTTTATATAAAAACTTAATTTATCTGTGTTAACTCTGATTTATAGAATCAAATGATTTTATTATAAAAACACAAATAAATTAAAAGTAGTTACTCTAAATAGCTTAGTGCCCTAAAATTAAATTAATTTTATTGCATTATATATTAACTTATAGCACATAGTGGGAATTTTATCATTAATTTGTCGAACGATTGTGATTAATTATATAGTAGAATGCTTGTTATTAATTATACATAAACTGGAGTTTTAATTTAATAAATCTATAAAGGTACTTATAATTTATTTATAGTTGAGACATTTTAAATTAAATATCTATTAAATTTTTTATTTTATCAACATCTATATACATACCTTGTGCAATAGACCTTCCATCAATTGCAGAAAGATTACATTGTTTATACATAACTGTAACAATCTGACCATTACGCTTTATAAATCTGTATAAAAAAGATTCAATCTTATTTGTATCAATCATTTCTAAGCTTTTTTTATAAACGAAGTCTAAATCATCTGGATGAACAATTGCTCTTAAGTTGCCACTCATTTCACCAAAAAATTGTTCTTTTGTATAACCTATAATATCAAACATTTCTTCGTTCATATATGTAATAATCATATCACCAAATAAATCATAGCGAATGATACCTACAGGTAGCATTGAATAAAATTGTGATAAAGTACTACTTTCATCTAGATGAGTATTTGTCATTTTAGGTATTGAATATGATTCAAATTCATTTATATAGCCAGCAGTTTTAATTAAATCTAAATGTATTTTTGTTAAGATTAATTTATTTTCTGAAATAATACAATTTGCACTAAAATAGAAATTACTATAATTTTGACAACCTGTAGTTTCATCAGATAAAACAGCTTCTCCACTAATTAGTAATGAATCTGAACTAACATCATGTGGAGTTATACTTTTATAAAGAATAGAAAATTTTTTACCTTTGATATGTTTTTCAAAGTATTCTATTACCTCAGGAAAAGATGTAAGTTCTTTTTTGTTATAAAAGTCAAACCATTTAATATTTTCAATAACATTTGCTCTTAGTTTTTGCATATCTTGCATAATAAAAAATGCATCAAAGATTTTTTCTATTAAAGATTTTCCTATATCAGAATATTCAATAGACATTTTGCCTGAAGTATTTTTTTTAGATAGTAACTTTTCAAATTGCTTACATTCCATAGGCTTTGCATAATAAAAACCTTGAGCAATGTCACAGTTTATGCTTTTGATAAACTCTACTTGTTGTTTTGTTTCAACACCTTCACACACTGTAAGTATACCAAGAGCTCTTGAAATATTTATTATAGAATACAAAATTGTTGTATTTTTAAAATCGTTTAAGTTATGAGATAAAAATATTTTATCAATTTTTATTACATCAAAAGGAAGGTTTTGTAACATACCAAAAGATGAATATCCAGAGCCAAAATCATCCATTGATACAGAAAAACCAAAAGAACGTAATTCATTTAGTTGTTGAATAATTGTATTTGTATTTTCTATCAATATATTTTCTGTAATTTCAATGCTAAAATTTGATGTAGCTACATTATATTTCTCAGCAATACTTTTTAAAGTGCTTGGAAAATTAGGGCTAAAAAAATGAAGACGAGAAAAATTACAACAAATTGGAACAAACACATCATTGCTATCAATCCATCTTCTTATATTTCTACAGTTCTGTTCGAATAAATATAAATCTAATTCTATTATCAATCCAGATTGTTCAAATAAAGGTATAAATTTATCTGGAGTGAGAAGCCCTTTAAGAGGATGTCTCCAGCGTGCAAGTGCTTCACATCCAACTATAGTATTACTTTTTATATTATAAAGTGGTTGGTAAAATACCTCAATTTGTTTATCCAATAAAGCGTATGATATTTCTGATAAAAATTCTTTATCATTTTCTAATTTATTATAAAAATTATTATCCTTAAAATCAAATGAAATGTATCTATTCTTACCTTCACTTTTAGCTTTTTTTAAACCGCTATATACTTGATTTAAAAGTATTAAAGTACTTATATCTGATTTACCATCCCAAATTGCACTACCAATGCTAAATGTAACATTAGAATAGATTTCTTTTTCATTAGGAAGTTGTATTTTTAATTCCCTAGCGCATTTTATAATAGATGTTCCCATGTCATCTAATTCTTCCTTCGATACATTTGGGATAGCAATTAAAAATCCTTCTCCTTTTAAATGGCCAACTATTCCTTTAGATTCTGGAACATAATACAATAGTTTTTGAGTAAGATTAATTAATAAATTTTCTCCAACTAGGTATCCATATATATCATTGAATAATTTAAAGTTATCAATATTTAATAACATAATTCCAATAGAAGTATTTTTTGAAATACAATTATCAATATATTGATATATAAATTTTCTATTTGGTATTTTAGTAAAAAAATCTATTTCGTTTGAGATTTTTAATTTACAATTTCTTTTCTCTAAATCTTTAGACAATAGTTCTACTTTTTTATTTAACATTTTTATATAATCATAATTTGGCATAGTATTCCCCCATAAGATACTTTGATTTTTTGATAATAACTGTGTTTATACTAAAAATATTTAAATGTTAATTAATATTTGAACAATATACTGAAATAATATATTAATATCATTAAATTTATAAAGCGATATTTCGGAAATAAAAAATAGTGTATAAAAATATAATGGCATAGGTGTAAATATAAAGTCAAATATATCTTTTAAAAAGCTTAAAGTCAGAAATGTCATAATCAATATTATAATAGAATAATGAACAAAGTATAGATATATTTAGATAGTTAACTAAATACAATTTATTTTTGAAACCTTGTTTTAGAAAATTTTTTAGTATATTCTAAAATAGACTTAGGAAAATAGACGAGTTATTTATTTTTAAGAAAAAATATAATTATGGAGGACTTTATTATATAAATGAAAGATTATTATAAAATAGGAGAAATATCTAAAATATATGGTATAGGTAGAGATTCTTTAATGTACTATGAAGAAATAGGAATTCTAAAACCATTTAGAGATACTAATGGATATAGAATGTATAATATATCTGATATATGGAAATTGAATTTGATAAAAGAATTTAGAAGTTTGAATTTTCCAATGAAAAAGATAAAAGAATATTTAGATGATAGAAGTATAGAATCTACAAAAACTATATTAAATGAAGAACTTGATTTAATTGACAAAAAGATGCTTGAGCTTGTAAGTCACAAGGAAAATATCATAACAAGATTAAGTTCAATTGAAAGTGTGATTCAAAATACTAAAATAGACGAGATAGAAGTTGTATATATAGAAAAAAGGAAAGCCTTAGAATTAAATGCTGATATAGAAAGAGATGAAGATTTTGATTTCTTAATTCAAAAGCTTCAAAAAGAATATGAAGACAGATTTAATATACTTGGAAATAATAATATTGGTTCTGCTTTTTCTATTGAAGCAATCAATAATGGTATCTTTAATGAGTTTAAGTCGGTATTTTGTTTTTTGGAAGATAATGAGGAGATATATAATATAGTTTTTGATGAAGGATATTATGTAACATTAAATTATACTGGAAGTAACTCCAATAATAAAATATATATGGAAAAAGTATTTAGATTTATAGAAGAAAATAATTATAAAATAAATGCGGCACCAATAGAGATATATAAAATAGATATACATGAAACTGGAATTGTAGATGAATTTGTAACTGAAATTCAAGTTCCTATAACTAAATAGCTAAATTTTAATGGATTAGACAATAAATAATATAAAAAAATGTAAATTTACCACTAATTTGCCACCGTATTATAAAATCGGTGGCAAATTATATTTTAAGACCTTCTAAAATATTTACTGTTTCATTTTTCATTTTATGTGTGACATAAGAGTAAGTCTTAATTATATTTTATATTAGTTAAAGTATAAGTATATAGTGCTTAGATTGAAAATTAGTAATAATTATCTTTATATTTATATCCAGTTAAGAATATATAATTTTGATTTTCGACAACATTTATTATTTGTTTACTATATAATTTAATTAGTAATGTATAAAGAGGGGGATATAGGATGAAAATTAAGGAATTATTAAAAATTAATATCAACATTTATCAGACATAAATCTTATTAGATTAATAGTTATGGATGATAAAGTAGTTAACTTAATGTTTTGGAGGGGAATTTATGTTTGAGAAGTTTAAAGTATTAAAAAGTTGGCAAAAGATATTAATTGTTATTATAGGAATTTTATTATTACCATTAACATTATTATTATTTTCTATTTTATTTTTAGTAAAAAGTATAAATAAAAATAGTAATAAATTAGTAAAAACATTAAAAGTTGTTATAAGCTTATTTGTGGTATTTATACTCTTAATGTTCAATTGGGTATGGTGGGGAGCAACGCTCAAAGTAGCAACAGAACCTAATTTGAATGAGCAACAAGAAATAAAAAGAAAAGAAGAAGAACAGGATATAAAAGACAATGAAGTAAAAGAAAAACAAGAATTAAAAGCAAAAGAAGAAAAAGATAAATTAGAGCAACAAAAGAAAAAAGAGTTAGAAGAAAAGAAAAAACAAGAGGATTTAGAGTTAGCTCAGAATAAAAAGGAAGAAAAGGAAAAAGCAGAAAAACTTGCTAAAGAAAATGCTGACAAGTCAACAGAAAACGCTCAAGCTCCAAATCCTAAGACTGAAGAATCAAATCCAACCAACCAAAAAACATCTGAAACTGTATATGCAAATGGAGGAAAATCTAAATCAAATAAATATCATTCTTCTCCTACTGCACATAATATGGAAGGTGCAATTTCAATGAGTAGAGAAGAAGCAGAAGCAAATGGATATGTAGCTTGTAAAACATGTTATTAGTAACAAAGAAATAGACTAGTGTTTAGCTAGTCTATTTCTTATATTATATCTCTAAAGATTCTATAAGAGGATTATCACTAAACAACTTTAACAGATTCGTCTTTTTATATCCTTTAGGTAATTTAGTATAGATAATTACTTCTAGCCAATCTCCATCAATGCGTTTAATATTCATATTTATAATTTCAATTTTAGACTGTTTAAATTTTTCTTCAATATATGAGATTGAATCCGTGCTGTTAGAAATTTTAAGAGAAACCTGTTCTGCTGTAGGGAGTTTCATCCATTTCCTATCTCTATGAAGTAGTATTTGAGTGATAACGATAATAATGCTTGAAACAATACCAAGTAAGTATAATCCACAACCAATTGCAAGTCCTGTACCTGCTGTCGCCCATATACCAGCAGCTGTAGTAAGTCCGCTTACTGATTGATTTCTGATAAATATTAATCCTGCTCCTAAAAAACCTATTCCACTGACAACCTGTGCTGCAACACGGGCAGGGTCTAAACCAATACCTGGAGTACCTACTACATCATCAAATCCATATTTGGAAACAATGATTATAAGTGCTGATCCTAGTGCTACTATAAAATGAGTTCGGATTCCAGCTTCTTTTAGCCTATTCTTTCTTTCATATCCAATCAAAGCTCCACATAAACCAGCAATAATGATTCTTGCTATATATTCAAATTGAATAAGTATATGATTATTCATCTATCTAGCACCCCCTTTTATGTAATATTATATATACTATAACACTACATTTTTTATGTGGATATAGTAACATTTGAAAATTATATGATTGTTGCATCTAAATCTAAAATATGAAAAAGTATTTTATGTATATAAAAATGGTATAAGGGATATATAAGATTATATAATTAAAGAGCAAACTTAAATTAATTAAGATTACTCTTTATAATGGTAAATATTTTTATTTACAATAATTAGACAAAAAAATGTCTGTATTTTTTATATCTGCAAAACTATGTTGTAAAGATGCCATAAATACTTGATGTACAGTTTCAGCAGAAATCTCTTTGTCATCCCAAAATAAATTTTTTGTTGTGCAAGCATCGCTTATAAGAGTAATATCGTATCCAAGTTTCTTTGCTGTCCTTACACTTGTATCAATACACATATGACTCATCATTCCACAAATCACTAATTTATCTATGTTTTTTTCTTCAAGACAACTTTGTAAACACGTTTTAAAAAAACTATCTGGTGTATGTTTAATGATAATTTCTTCATTCTTAAGTGGAAAAACAATTTTATTTATCTTTGAACCATAAGTGTCAGGTAGAAAGAATGATGTAGTTGAACTCATTGATATATGCTGTACATGAATAATTGGTAAGTTATTTTTTCTAAAGAGTGTCAGTATTTTTTTAGCATTTTCAGCAGTTTTTTCTGTATTAAATAATTCACATTTCCCATTTTTAAAATAATCATTTTGAATATCAATTAAAATTAAAGCTATAGACATATTTATACCTCCTTTTATATTTTTATTATAATACTGTTAAATGAAATGTAAATTACTTACTTTTTGGTATGTATAGAACTATTTATTATAATAGATTCCTTTATTGTCTAAAAATTCTTGTTGTCCATGTTCAAGCATATATTCTATACCTATTTCTTGCATTATCTCTACAGCTTGTAACATTTTTTTGCCACGATTAGTAAGAAAATATTCAGTATGTAATGGATATCCAGTTGAACTGATTTTATCAACAATACCAAATTCTCGAAGTTCTTTTAACTGTTGGATTAACATTTTTTGACTTATTCCATCTATACTATGCTCTAAGTCAGAGAATGTTTTATTACATTGTCTCAATTTAAATACAATTATAGTCTTCCATTTTCCTTTAATGATATCATGTACAATTTCAAGAGGGCATGTATATTCATCTCTTATTTTCATAATATATCACCTCCATAAAATGATAATAAATTATATCACTGCTTTTATAATATGACAAATCTATATGAAGTATATATAAAATTTGTGTTTTATTAAGTTCTAAATTTCTTCTAATATAGTTCACACTTAGTACATAAATAGTTAGTAATATATAAGTAAGTAATATATTTGATATAAATTAAATAATTTTAAAATAATTTATGATAATTTAGAGGAGGAAAATATATGAATATATCAAGAAAAGCTATGAGAATAATAGAATTAGCACAAAGGATTGCAACTAAAAAAGGTATCTCAGTAGAGGAAGCTTGGGATGAGGCATTAAAAGAATATAAACAGAAATACCAACATATTGCATAGAAATTTAAAAATATAGTTCAATTTTGTAAAGTAGAAAATATCATATAATCAATAATTGATTTTTCTGAAAAAATTATAAATTTACAAATTTAAATTATTTTAAAAAATTTAGAATATTTAGTAGAAGTTAATAACTTTAAATGATACTATAAATTATAAGGTATATCATTATTAACACAAAAGGAGGATGTACACTTGATTGTAAAAATAGATAATACTTTAGAAAAAAAATTTTGGCAATATGTATCACATGAAGAAAGTTTAAACTTATTTATAATTGGATATGTTGAAAACTATGGATTTAGTTCTGATTCTCAAGAAGTGTGGTCTCAGACAAAAAAAGGAAGTATAACTTCTATAATATTAAAAAATAAATCAACACTTATAATCTATAGTTTAGAAAATAATTTTGATGTAGAAGAAATGGAAAGCCATATAAAAGGATTAGATATAGAAAGTATAAGTGGAAAAAAGTGTGTAATAGATAGACTAGTGAGTATATACAAAGATTTTTATGAAAAATTGGATAATAAATTTTGTATATTAAAGAAAATAAAAGAGTTGGATTTTTCTACTATAAATGAATATAGGATAGAAAAGGCGTATGAAAAAGACATTGATGAAATAGGAAAACTTTTAAATGAATCAGGATATAAGGTAAGTCCAAAATACATAGAAGCAAGAAAAGAATACTTAAAAGAAGGTAATGTAAGAGGATATTTCATAAAAGATAATAATACTATGATTAGTACTGTATCAACTGGTATGGAAACTAGTTTTTTGGCAATGATAGTTTCTGTAAGTACAGACAAAGAGCATAGAAAAAAAGGGCTTGCTAGTTATATGGTGTACAATTTAAGTAAAGAACTATTGTCAGAAGGGAAAATACCATGTCTTTTTTATAATAATGAAATAGCAGGAAAAATATATCATAATATAGGATATGAAGAGACAAATGAATGGACAATACTTTTTAAATAATTCTAAAAACACAAAACTCCATCAAGAATTAAAGTATTTATAAATAGATTTATTTTTACTATAATTCATGAGGGAGTTTTATTTTAATTAAAATGTTATTTTTTACTGCTTAAATAGTCAAGTGTTTTAAGTTTGTAACCTTCTTTTTCCCAATGTGTAAGTACTTCATCCAATATCTCAGTATTAGTTGAAGAATTTGGATGTAATAGAACTATTGCACCAGGATGTGTTCTAGAGTAAATTTTGTTTTTAGCAAACTCATGAGTAGGTTGTTTCTTTTCATACCAATCTACATAAGCAAAACTCCAAAATATAGATTTATAACCCAAGTCTTGTGTGTATTTTAGAGATTGTTCACTAAATTTACCCATTGGTGGTCTAAAATATTTAGGCATTTCTTTTCCAGTAACATCTTTATATGCTTTTTCTACACTTACAATTTCTTCTTTGAATTTTTCAAAATCTGTAATTCCAGCCATTGATGGATGACTTTTTGAATGATTACAAACCAAATGACCTTCTTTTTCCATACGTTTTATTAAATCTGGATTACTTTTTATATAACTTTCAACTACGAAAAACTGTGCCTTTGCATTGTGTTTTTTTAGTGTATCTAGTAACTTTGGAGTGTTCCCACTTTCATATCCAGCATCAAATGATAAGTATATAACTTTTTCATTAGGGTTTCCTACATAATATGAGTCATATTTCTTAAAAAAATTGGCTTCTTTTATAGGGGAGGGTTGTTTACCATCCTCTCGAGGGTTAAAATACCAATCGTATTCATGTGTATCAAGTGTTGGACTAGAAATTTGAGTTTTTGTTTTATCTAGCGATTTAAAGTTCATACTAGCAATTCCAAAAAGTATTAGAGCAAATGCCCCTATCATAATGTATTTTTTTAGGCTATCTTTTTTCACAATGTCACCTCTTATTTAAAATTTCAAGTAAATCTTTCTTACAATATAGTTTGAATATTTATAGTTAAAAATATTCATATATACAAATAATAAATTAAAGAAGTTTCTTTTAAGATATATAAAATAATATTAATTATCTTAAACAAAATACATATAAATGATAAAATATAAGGAGCAATTATTGTGTAGAAGTTAAATTGGTTTAACTTGAAGGGATATAAAAATGGATAATATAATAAGTATATTGAATGATGTTGTTTTTTTAGATATAGAAGTTAGTGGAATAGACTATTTAAATTCAGAAATTTTAGAAGTTGGAGCTGTTAAAATTAAAGATTGGAAAGCTGAGACATATCAATCGTTAATAAAAAATAAAGCTGAAGTGCCTATAGAAGTATTCTCTCTATGTGATAATCTTAAGAAAATTGATTTAGAAGACGCTTTTAATCTAGAAAGGGTAGAAGAGGAGTTAAGAAATTTTGTAGGAGATAGTCTGATTATATGTCATGATTTAAGTTTTAAAAGAAAGTTTTTTGAGTACTATATGCCAAAGCTAAAAAATAAATTGATTGATTCAATTGAGTTAGCAGTTATTTTAGAGCCATATCATAAGGATTATAGTTTGGGGTATTTAAAAAGTACTTTAACTAGCGATAAATCTGAGACCAAGAATAGAGCTTTATCAGATGCTATTGATACTATAAATATTGTAAATTCTCTTTTAATAAGATTTAATAATCATGAGAAAACTAGTCTAGAGCCATTAAGTTTTAAAATAAATTCCTATCTAAATAAGTTTAATCTTGGAAAATGGGAATGGAGTAAATTCTTAGAAGAAGCAAAATATGATTTATTTCATGATGTAAGTATTATAAAAGAACATGAAGAGTTTAATCCAAAAGGAGAAAATGTAAAGGAAAAAGAAACTTTAAAAATTTTACGTGAGCAAGAAAAGAAATATGAAGAATTATTAAAATATAAGCATATCTGGGAAAGTAAAGAAGGATTTACATATGAATATAGACCAGGTCAGTATGAGCTTACTAAGGCAATACGAGAATTGTTTAGAAATAATGAAGATGACGAAAAAATTGCGTGCATAGAGGCACCAACAGGGATAGGAAAAAGTGTTGGATACTTATTGCCAGCTATATTAGAAGCCAGAATTAATAAAAAAAGATTACTAATTTCTACTGATACAAAAGAATTGCAGATACAATTGATAAATAAAGATATTCCAAATGTGTTAAATTCTTTAGGGTTAAATGGTAAAGTAAGTTATGGATATATAAAGGGAAAAAACAACTATATATGTATAGACAGATTAGAAGCATATATAGTAGATTATGAGTCTCAAGAACCTACTAAAGAAGAAATATTATCTTTAATATTTTTAGAAAGATTAGTTGAAGGTGGCAAATATGGAGATATAGAAGAAATAAACTATTGGGTATTGGATAACTTCAAGGAAATAAATACTCACTTAAGAAATATAAGTTGTGACCCAAACATGTGTAAACCTAAAAAATGTAAAAAAGATTGTCTATATAAAAATAGGACAGAAGAGTTAAAAGATGAACATATAACAGTAATAAACCACTCCTTATTAGCTAAATGGCCATATAAAGATGAAAAGCCTTTAGAAAATATAATAGTAGATGAGGCACATAATTTAACTGAAAAAGGATATGATTTTTTTTCAAGTATCATAAATTCAAAGTCTTTAAGATACTTATTACAAGAAATTTATCCTTATGAATTTATACAAGATAGCAGTTTTATGTATAAAAAAACTAATAGAAACATGAAGAAAATAAAGGCTTTTGATAAATTCTATCATATATTAAAAATTGAAAGAAAAGATAAACAAAAAATTGCTAGGAGTATAAATCTTATTATTGAAGAAATAGATTCAATATTATCATTTGGTAACTGTAGTGAATATAATAATGTAAGCAATTATAACCTAAGATGGGAATTAAATTTACAAATAGATGAAATTGCAGGAAAAATAAAAAAAGATGATATAGATACTGAAGTTAGCTATAGATTATATAGTGAAAAGATAAAACTAAGTTGTGAAAAAATAATAAAAAATTTAGTTTCAATAATAATTGTAATTTATAGGAATATTGATGATGATAGTATAGATAAAGAAGCAGATATATATAAGTTTGGAAAAGCAAAGACAAGAGATTTAGAGGATATAAAAATTGTTTTTGAAATTTTCTTGGAATATGATGAGAATGATGACTATGCAAGAATAGTTGAAATTGAAAAGAATTATAATGATTTTGAATTTAGAGTAGTTCCATTAAAAATAGCAGATTTGTTTGAAGAAAATATTTTATCTCAGTTAGAGAAAGGAATATTTTTATCAGCAACCTTAAGTTTATCTGAAAATATGTCTTATTTTAAAAATACATTGGGAATAGATAGGGTTAAGAATATAGAAAAAATTATAGAACCAATTTTTGATTATAAGAATATGGTTTCTGTAGTCGCATTTTCTGATATTTGTGAGTATAAGAATACTGAATTTCCAAATGAGATAAGTAAAATTATATCGAATATATCACGAATTACAGAAGGGCATACATTAGCTCTGTTTAATAGTAAAAATAGACAAGAAAAAACTTATGAGATATTAAAAAAATATTTGCATGGTTTAAATTTAGAAATTTATGCTAATAAAAAAGGCGTTAGACATCTTAATGATTTAAATAGAAAGTGTGTAGTACTTGGTTCAAAAGGCTGTTTTGAAGGAGTTGATATTCCAGGCGATGGTTTGGTATGTGTAACTTTGGACAAACTTCCTAATTTAAACCCTAAAGACCCTTTGTATTATACTATAATGAAGAAGTATAATATAGATTATTATAGTATAAATTATCCGCAGATGACTATAAAAGTAAAGCAAGCTATGGGAAGACTTTTAAGAAGTAAATATGATTATGGATGCTTTGTGATTTTTGATATTGGCACTAATATAAGCACATTAAAAAGGCTAGAGCAAGATTTGCATGGTTGTAAAATTTTAAAAATGAATAGTAATGACTTCTATACTTATGCAAAACAACACTTAAATAAATCTAGAAGCCTAATACTAAAATCTGTTATATTTGATACTATAAAAGCATTACAGGTCAATACTAAAATAGATAATGATGACGTTGATAAAAATGCTATAAAAAAAGATATCAATGAAAATATAAGGCAAAGAGCTGTAAAAGGAGAGGTATATCATATAGATATTGAAAATAAAGATATGAAAGTAAAATATTTCGATAAAAATTATTTGATAAATCTAGATGTATTTATGAGAGAAAAACATAAAAACTAATGGTGGGAGTGATATATTTGGCAAAACAAAAGTTTTATGCTGTGAAAAAGGGCAAAAAAATTGGAATATATGATACATGGGATGAGTGTAAAAAACAAGTAAATGGATTTTCAGGAGCTGAATACAAGAGTTTTGCTACATTACAGGAAGCAAAAGAATATGTTTATGGAGCAACAAAGCCAATATTTAAAGAAGATGAAGAATTTATAGAGGCATATGTTGATGGTAGTTATGAGCATTCAATAAAGATGTATGGTTCAGGTGTTGTAATTCTAAAGAGTAATGAAGTCATAAAAACTTATAGTAAAAAGGGAAAGGAGCAAACTCTAGTAGGTATGAGAAATGTGGCTGGTGAGATAGAAGCTTCTAAAATTGCAATGCAGTACTGTATTGATAATAATATTCAAAACCTGATTTTATATTTTGACTATGAAGGTATTGAAAAGTGGTGTACTGGAGTTTGGAAAACAAACAAAGAAGGAACTATAGCATATAAAAACTTTTATGATAGTATCAAAACTAAGTTAAATGTCAAATTTATGAAAGTTAAAGCTCATTCTGGAAATAAATACAATGAAGAAGCTGATAAGTTAGCTAAAAAAGCTATTGGTATATAATTAGAAATTAGCATACCGTTAAAAAATTATTGACTTATAACCAAAAAAGCAGGATTGTATTATAATAAGATAAGTTTCTGATTTCAAAATAATTGATATTATCAATTAAGTAAAGCTCATTTAATATAATGCAATCTGCTTTTTTATATGGTAAAATTATAAAATTTTATATTATGTCTAATTAGAATTGACCATAAAGACCTTCAAGTTCTTCTTTTAACAATTCAGGGTCATTTATACCAATAGACATAGTTCTAGCTAATATATTTGCCTGGTCATAAGTTGATGTCCAAGAGAATACACCACCTAAACAGTTTCTAAGCACATATTGAGTTTTTAGGAATATGGATAATGAATCATCATATGACATTGCAAATTCTCCATCTTTAACTAAATATGGAACCTGAGCAACCCTATCAAATCTATATTCATATCCATTTTTATTTATATAGTCTCTTCTAAGTTCATCGTAAGTTCTTGTTATAGTAGCACCTAATCTTCCATAAAATGGTAGACCAAGAAGTATTTTTTCAGAAGGCATTCCAGCATTTTCAAGGTTTCTGACCATTGCATCAACACTATATCCTGGTAAGGATAAGTCTGAATCAAAAAGGTTTGCTTGATGTTTTCTACCATTTGGACCTGTTTCACCTGCTGTGAAATCATAACTCATAAGATTAAAATAATCTATTATTGGAGCTATTTTATCTATTTCAGCACTTGAGTTTATATATCCCATATCTCCTGTTCCAGCTACACTAAGCCATTTCTCATCTCCTATAACATCTCTTATAGCTGTTAGTAAAAGTGTGAAATTCTCTCTATCTTGAGGTCTTGATTTTATACCAGCTGCACTACTTCCAGGATATTCCCAGTCTATATCCACTCCATCTAAAGCATATTCATTTATCATTTGATTGACTTGTCTTGCAAAGTTATATCTAGATGTAGGAGTCAAAGCTGCATCGGAAAATCCCTCAGCTCCCCAACCACCAATAGCTACAATTACTTGTAAGCTAGGTTTTTCAGCTTTAAGTGCAAGTAATTGGTTTAAAAATCTAGGATAAGGAATAAATAAATTACCATATTGGTCTATTTCAGCAAATGCGAAAATAACTGCATCTAATAGCTGGGCATCTACATTAGTTGGATTACCAAGAACATATTCCATTACAATCGGATTTATATCTGGACAATTTATATTTTCAACTATTGGATTATATGGGTCATTTATTTGTGGTCTAACTAACTTTTTTGAGTCTTTTAATGTTTTCATAGCTATTTTTTTAAAATTTTTTTCACTTGTATAATCATAATTTTTGTAATTTTGTTTATAGAAATCTTCATAGCTACTATCTTCTTTATCGCATTTATCATAGCTATTATCCTCTTTACTACATTTATCATATTTGTATTTTATTTCATCGCAGGATTTATCTTTAAGTTTATCCTGTTTGGAGTTATGAATTTTGTTAGTATTTTTAGTATGTTTTTGTCCGCAATCACAACTATCTTTAACATCCTTACTGTATTCTTGTTTGTGGTCATGAGATTTGTTTATACACTTAACATTTTCTTGTTCGTAATCATTTTCAATATTTTTAGTATGTTCTTTTTTACAATTGTAAGTATCATCAATATTTTTAGTATATTCTTCATCTGTGTAATTATCTGGCACAAAGCATAGATACCAATCCATACATGAATACTTTTTATTACAACTATTTACTCTATTTTTTAACTCTTTATAGTTTTTAGGATATGGCAAAATAACAGGCATTCCAGGGAACCAGTTTGCAGGAGTAACTACATTATCTCTATCACTAGTTTGAAGAGCATCTACTATTCTAAGTATTTCTGGTATATTTCTGCCTGTAGTCAATGGATAATAAAGAATAGTTCTTAATATTTGATTATTATCTATAATAAAGACAGAACGGATAGTAGATGTATCACTCATTGGTTTTGATATCATGCCATATAATTTGGCAATTCTCATATCTCTATCTTCTATGATAGGGAATGGGATTTCTACACCTGTAAGTAAAAACATATTGTACATCCAAGCTAAATGAGAGCTATTGCTATCAACACTTAGGCCGATTAATTCTGTATTTCTTTTCTTAAATTCATCATAATATTTAGCAAAGCATAAAAATTCAGTAGTACAAACTGGTGTAAAATCACCAGGATGTGAAAATAAAACAACCCAATTACCTTTGTAATCAGACAGTCTAATAGGGCCATCTGTTGTATTGGCTTTAAAATCAGGAGCCTTGGATCCTAAACTTGGCAAATTTGGCATGTAAATCACCCCTCAATAAATTATCATTTATTTCATTCTATTAATTAGCACAGATTAGTGTTACTATTTTATTAAAATGAAGGAATACTAATGTCAAAAAAAGATATTTATTAAAAATATTTAATATTTTCGTAATATAAATGACAATAATAATTGCTATTTTTTTACTAATTTGGTATAGTAATGGATAAGGGGTAGTGTCAATATTAGTGATTATACGAGGTGATTGAATTGAAAAAAATTCTAAGAATTTTAGTTATCTCCATGATGATATGTTTTGCAATGACTTTTGCATTAGTATTAATAAATTCAGTTATGGGAGTACATGTAGGATTGGATTATTACTTTTTAATGGCGAGTGTGCTTACAGTATGCTTGACTACAGGAGTTGTTTTATGCAATGCTAGAAAAATATTTGCTAACAAAACTATACATACAACAAGAATGAAAAATGTCAGTGCTAATAAAAAACAAAAAAGTCATTCTAGGGATATAAAAAGAAAGATATCATAATTTATGTAAAGGAAATATTTATGTATAAAATAATGATTGGTAGGTAAAATAAAAACACGATTTAACTTGTGTTTTTATTTTTTTTCAGGAATTATGATATAATAACCAATAAGAAATTTAGTTTATCATAAATATAAATATTGCTAAATAGAGAGGGAACTATAATGAATTTTAGAGATTTATTTGAAAAAACTGTAGATTTTATTGATGAAAAAAGAAAATCTATAGTAGCAGTTTCATTATCAGCATTAGGCATACTTGTTTTAATCATAGTATTTTTCTTAAGTAGTAATGAATTTAGTGTAGGAAATGAAGCAAATGAGTTGTTAAAAATTGTAGAGAAAAGACAATACTCTATTGCTGTGGATTACTATGCAAGTGTAGATAAAAAATTTTCTGATTCAAAAATGGAAAGGTTTAATAAATCCGTTTCTAAAAAAATAAATAAATTATTATTAAATAGTGGTGACAAATATTTAGATGGAGATATAAGTCAAGAAAGTTTTATTGGACTAATAAATACAGTAAAATCATTAGATAAAATAAATATAAATGTAGATGATTTAATAACTCAAGCTGATAGAGTTGGAGAAATGTATAAAGAAGAAAATATTACTTACAATGTGGCAATTGCTTACATAAATACTATTTCAATTTTAAATGGTATAGGTGGGAACCTAGATGTATACAAGCAAAATGTAGAAACAATTAAAGAATCTAGAGATGTTTATGACTCTGCAATAAAAGACCAAAAAGTATATAAGTATTATGATGCTATTGAAAAATATAATAAAGTATTAAAAGAAGACGAAAAATATTACAATCTAGCTCAAAACGCTAAAAAACAATGTGTTGAAGAAATGTATGATTACTATATAAGTAAAGCAGAAGAAGCAAACACTTCTGGTGATTATGAGAAGGCATTACAGTATATAGACTATCTAAAAGAAGACTATTCAGACGATGAAAAGGTACAAAGTTTAGAGAAGAAGTATAAAAAGAATTTATCATTGTATACTTTAACATCTGATGACATTATAAATATAATCTCTAAAAAAAGTGGGAAAGAAAAGGCAAATCTATCTATAAACTCACTTACACAAATGGTAAAAAACGATAAATACTATTATGCTGAGGTATATGAGTACGATAAATTAATAAATGAAGTTTTAATAAGTGCAAAAACTAAAGATTTATATTCATATAAAGATGGTAAAAAAGATTATAAGGTAGATTATGGAGAAGGATATTTTAGAATATTAGAAGATGGAAGTTATCAATTTGGTATTACTAAAGATAAAGCTAAATTTGTGTTGACTAATACCCTTGATGAGAAAGAAAATAAATATAAAAAGGTTGATATATTGGATATAGAAAAAGCTGATAAATATGTGAAAAGTAAAAAAAGTTTAGAAGAATTATTTGGAAAACAAAAAAATATTTATTATTATGCTGTAGTAAACAAAGGATTATTTAGAGGAAAAGAAGTTTATGCTATCAACATATACAATGAAAAAATATATTCCATATCAGAAAAAGGATTAAGTGAATATTAGTTATTTATATCAATAATGTTAAATTATTATATAATTAAAAAGTTTTTGGTTTTTTAAGGCATATTATGTAGTAATATAATAGTAGGTGTATATAAATAATTTTATTGTAAGGAGAAGTAAGGGATGATTAATGTGAACAAAAAGCTAGTTATAGCTATTGGAGCTGTAGCATTATTATTAGTAATATTTGTAGGTATAATGTGCATGCAGTTCAAAGGGGAGAAAATAGCAAAAAACACATATGTTAATGGCATAAGTGTTGGAGGATTAACTAAATCGCAGGCTAAGCAGGAATTAGCTAAAAAATACAATTTAGATAATGTTGAATTTAACTACAACAATAGAAATTGGAAAGTTAAAAGTCAAGACTTAAATTTATCTGCTGATTTGGATAAAACTGTAGAAAATGCATATAATTTAAATAGAAAGAATGGTTTCTTTAGCAACTTATCAAAAACTATTTCAGCAAATTTTGGTAAAAAGAGTGATTTAGTAGTAGTAACAAATTATGATAAAAATAAATTAAAAGCAGAAATGGAAAAGATAGCTAAAGAAATAGATGTAGAGGTAAAAGATGCAACGATTGATATAAGTAGTGAAAAGGTAAAAGTTGTACCAGATTCTGATGGACTTAAAATGGATATTTCTAAGAGTATGAATAGTTTTGATAGTCAGGTTAAAAAAGGAAAGTATACAAATAAGTTAGTAGTAAAAGCTACTTCAGCAAAAATAAAAAAAGAGCAACTTGCTAATATAGACACAAATTTAGGTAAATATGCAACAACATTTAAAACTTCTCAGGTAAATAGAAGTATAAATATAAAATTAGCAACAGATAGTATAAGTAATATTTTACTTATGCCAGGAGAAACTTTTTCGTTTAATGAACATACAGGAAAAAGAAGCAAAGCAAATGGATATAAAAGTGCTCCTGTTATAGTAGAGGGAGAAATGGAAGATGATTATGGTGGAGGAGTTTGCCAAGTTTCATCGACACTATATAATTCTGTTTTATATGCAGGCTTAGAAATTACTAATGTAAAAAATCATACGATACCATCAAGTTATGTTCCAAAAGGAAGAGATGCTACTGTTGCAGACAGTGGAATAGATTTCCTATTTAAAAACAATCTTAAGCATCCAATTTACATAAAAAATTACGTTTCAGGAAATCAACTTGTTTGCAATATATATGGAAGTGCAGAGGATAAACAGAATATAACAATATCAACAAAATTAGATGGTGTCTCACAAACTACAATGAAGAGAGTCAATGATTCTTCAATGCCTAAAGGAAAAGAAAAAGTAGATAAGAGTGGAAGAAATGCATACTCTGTATCAACATATAGAACATTTAATGATGCAAATGGCAAGAAAATTAAAACTGAAAAAATAGCTAATTCATATTATCCTAAGAAGGAAGGTATTATATTAGTTGGAACTATGGAACCAAAACCAGAAGAAAAGCCAAAGACAGATGAAAATAAAGATAATCAAAATACAAATAACCAAAATACAGATAATAAACCAAAACCAGAAACACCACCAACTGATAATAAACCTAGTGAGACACAACCACAACCACAAGCTTAAAGTTCTCAAGAATAGGATTTATGTAGAGTATTAAAAAATATAAATCTAAATAGGAGGGATTACTTTGAATTTAAATAATATAACTAATTACGTTCAAAGTATTTGCGAGAATATTTCTAATGTGTTAGATGTAGATGTTACTTTAGTTACAAAAGATTTAACTAGGATAGCAGGAACAGGAATATTCAGAGGTAAAATAGGAGAAACAATATCAGAGAAATCTGTGTATTCTCTTGTTTTAAAAGATGGAAAATCCTATGTTATAAATAAGGAAATAGAAGAGAACTGCAATAAATGTGCAAATAGAGAAAACTGTAAAGAGTTAGCGGATATATGTACTCCTGTTAAAATGGGAGAACATATACTTGGAATCTTGGGTATAGCTGCATTCAATGAAGAGCAAAAAGAAAAGATACTTTCAAAAGATAAGGAGTTAACTGCTTTTGTAAGGAGTATGTCTGATTTAATATCTTTTAAATTGGATGAACTATACAAACAAGAGGTTAAGACTATGGATGACCTTGAAAGAGAAGCTATAGAAAATGCTATCAAAAAATATGGAAGTAATACAGAAGGAATGAAAAAAGTAGCAGAAGCATTGAATATAGGCATAGCTACACTTTATAGGAAAGTAAAAAAATTCAACATTAAAAGTTCGTAATATTGTAAAAAAGGTAACCTTTTCATAAAAAGAATGGGGTTACCTTTTTTATTATGAGAATAATGGTAAAAAATGTATAGTTTTGACTTGACATATTAAATATGTTATCTTAAATATATATTTTGAAGTGGAGGTGAGTATTATTTTAGTGAAAGATATAAAACAAGATATAGAAAACATGCCTAGAAAAATTTTAGATATATCTTTGATAGAAGAAAATAAAAGCGATTTGACTTTTTTTAACATAGAAGAAGAAGATGGTGATGAGACACTAAAAGCATTAAAGCAAAGTTATGTGACTACCAATTATAAAGAAGAGACTCTTTTAAATTTACAAGGAGCTTTGAAGTCAAAGTCAGACACAACATCAAAGGAGTTAAAATTAGAATCATATAAGAGATACAATAATGCATTGGATTTAGCATATAAAGACTATATAACTAGTGCTATCAATATGGTAAATAAAGCTTTAGAAATAAATCCTAAAGATATTGATATATTAAATCTTAGAGGGCTTCTAAAGTTATTAAAATGCGACTTTGCTAAAGCATTTGAGAGTTTTTATACTGCTCTATGTTATGAAAATAATCATATATCAAGAAAATATGTTAATTTAATTTCATCTGAAGATTTCAAAACATTTTTAGGCAGATACAATCATTCTATAAGGTTTATAAATGAAGAAATGAATTATGAGTCAATACATATTTTGGAGAATATAGTAGAGGAAGAACCACAACTAATAGAACCATATGTAATCTTATCTTTATTGTATGATAAGCTAGGTAATGTAAAAAAGAGAGAAGGATATTTGGACAGACTCAAAGAGATAGATAAAGATAATCCAGTATTTGAAAAAGAAGAAGAAAAACAAGAAGATACAAGTAAAAAAGAAGAAGAAAAACGAGTTAAAAAGAAGAAGAAAAATAGCTTACCATATATTGTACTTGCTTGTATTGTAATTGCAATGGGGGTATATTTTATTCAAAGTAAAAAGAGAATAGAAACCTTGAATAATCAAATAAGTAAGAAAGATGAGAAGTTAACTGAAACTGATAAAAAACTGGGTGAAACAAATAAAGAATTAGAAAAAACAAATAAAGAGTTAGATGAAGCTAAAAATAAAGAACCAGAAAAAGAAATAACTGTAGCTAATGAGGAAGATTTATACTATGAGGCTTTGGATTTAAAGAAAAATAAAGAATATGAAAAAGCGATAGATAGTTTCAAAAGTATAGTTTCCTCAGGGAAAACTAAAAAATATATTTCTGAATCAATATATCAATTAGCAATAACAAATAAAGCATTGGGAAATAAGGATGAAGCCATAAAGTATTATAAGAAGTATATAAATACTTATACTAAAAATGACCAATACTATGATGATTCATACTATGAGTTAGGCATGCTTTATTATGATAATGGAGATTTAGAAAATGCAAAAAAAACTTTTTATAGTTTAAGAAGTGAAGTTCCAGATAGTATGTATAACAATTCAAAAATAAAAGAAATTTTAAGCAAAAAATAGATTTATATAATTAAGTTTTTTGAAACAACCAAGTATGTATTTTATTAAATTAAAATAAAAATAAATTTAAAGAGAGATTGTATTAAATCATAACTTTCTGTTTGAAGAAAGATATTTGCTTGTTGATAAAACTACAAATATATGGTTTGAAACAATCTCTTTAGTTTTTGGAGGTGGAAAATGAAAGTTTTCAATCAATTAGTAATAATTTTATGTATATGGGTAATAGGAGAGTATATAAGCTCATTTATACAAGGTGCTATACTTATTCCTGGGAGTATAGTTGGCATGCTATTATTATTCCTATTGCTACAATTTAAAGTGTTGGATTTAAGTAGTATAGAAAATATAAGTGGATTTTTCCTTGATAATATGGCTGTATTTTTTATACCAGCAGGAGTATCACTTATAAAATCATTAGACCTAATAAAAGAAAATGTATTAGTACTTTTGCTAGTTATATGTCTAAGTACACTAGTGGTAATGTATACCACTGGAATTATAGTGGAAAAAATGATAAAAAAGAAGGAAGAAGGGCAAAAGAATGTATAATGTATTACAAACGCCAGTATTTGGCATAATAGTAACAATCGTGTTTTTTAATTTAGGGAGATACATTCAGAGAAAAACAAATAATCCTATATGCAACCCTATGTTAATTGCTATTGTAGGAATCATATTATTTCTAAGCATAACAAAAATTCCTTATGAAAACTACAAGATAGGAGCAGATAGCATAAATTTCTTTTTAGGACCTGTTACAGTAGTGCTTGCAGTTCCACTTTATAAACAGTTTGAATTATTTAAAAAGCATATGCTTGAGATTGTTATAGGAATAGGTTGTGGTATAATAATTTCCTTTGTATCTGTATTAATAATTGGTAAAATAGCTAATTCAGATGTAAGTATAATAAATTCACTTATTCCAAAATCTATAACAACACCAATGGGAATATCTTTAGCAAATTCTTTAAATGGTGTAGAGTCAATAACAGTAGTAGCTATAATTTTTACAGGTATCTTTGGGGGGATGGTTGCTTCTACCGTATTTAAACTTGGAAATATAAATCATCCAATTGCTAAAGGAATTGCACTTGGTACATCGGCACATGCTTTGGGAACAACTAAAGCTTTTGAACTTGGAGAAGTGGAAGGAGCGATGAGTGGAGTTTCTATTGGGGTTTCTGGTACAATTACAGTAATATTAATCCCGATTATAATGAATTTTATATAAAAATATAAAATAACAATAGGTATCTTGAATTCTTAAAACAAAAATAAAATAAAAAAATTTTAAAATAAAAACTAAATTAAAAAAATGCAAATAATGAAATAAAAAAATCATGTGCTGAAATTATAAAAACAAAAATTTCATTTAAAAATTAATTATGAATAAAGAATTATATGGTTAAGTTTACTAAAATACTATAAAAATAAATATTTAAGAAAAAATACTATAAATTTACTATATTGCAAGTTACATAATATATAGTATCATATTGTGCTAGAAGAATTTTAATTTGAAGCATAAATGAGAGAATTTAAGTACTTTGAAATTTTGGAATATAAAAAAATACACTAGACATATATAAAAAAGATACTATAATAGATGATGTAATAGATGACAGTTCAAGAAATTCTATGAAAAAATTTGCTTGAAATATTATCTATTACATCAGTAATATTATATATATAAGTAAGTTTTTAAAATTCTAAGGATTTAGAAGAATTGAAGGGAGAAAGAAATGAGTGAAGTTAAGAATACCCTACAAAAACATCCAGCTTTAAGATATTTAACAATGCTACTGGGGATGTTGATGACATCTATAGGAATAAATGGGTTCTTAAGACCAGCACATCTATTAAGTGGAGGTGCTACAGGTATAGCAACATCTATAAACTATTTGACAAATATCAATGTGGGTCTATTAACATTTTTAATCAATATTCCAATATTTATTTTAGGTTTTATATACCTAGAAAAGGAATTTTGTATTTCAAGTTTATTCAATATGATTGTATTTTCATTATTATTAGGTGCAACTCAGGAAGTAAGTAATATCATACCTATCAATGATATATTACTTCAAAGTGTGTATGGAGGTGTATTATCTGGTTTAGGAGTTGGTATTGTATTTAGAACTAGGTCTTCTCAAGGTGGTACAGACATCATAGCTGCAATACTGAAAATTAAGAAAAATATAGAAATGAAAGATACTGCTTTAGCAATCAATGGTTTAATAGTACTTACAGGAAGTTTTTTATTTGGTTTAGATTTAGCATTATATACTCTCATAGGATTATTTCTAAATGCATATTCAATGAATTTTATTAAAGATGCAATGAATTATCAAAAATCTGTTATGGTAATGTCAACTCAAGTCGATTTGATAGCAGAAGACATAATGAGAAGTTTAGTTAGAGGTGTAACTTTCTTGGATGCAGAGGGTGCATACACTCATCAAAAAAAGAAGATTATATATACAATAGTTTCATCAAATGAGATACCAAAGATAAAGGATATAGCTTTAAAATATGATAAAAAAGCATTTATATCTGTAAATGATGTTACAGAGGTAAAAGGAAGAGGATTTAAAGCAAAAGACTTATAAAATATAAAAATATAAGCTGAGGGTCTGTAATATGTAAATTTATATATTATAGTCCTCAGCTTCATTTATTTTAAAATATAATAAACTATGGCTTATTTACTATTTGTGTATCACTTTCAAAGAGATTATTTTAAAATTAAAATTGAAAAAATTACTCAATGTGTAGAAAACATGACCAATATTAGGATATAATAAATTTAATAGATTTAATAAAATATCTATGAATAACGTTGGAGGAATGGCATTATGAATTTATCTAAAGAATATGTTGATTTGTATGATAATTATTTAAAATATATAAATGAAGTAAACAAAGAGATTAGAAGCATAAAAAATATGAAAAAACGTGTTTTAAAAAAAGGTGATTTTGCATCAGAAAGTGAAGTCTTGGAATTAGAAGGAAAAACAATTCGAGATATAGATGATGTAGACACAAAAAAGCCAAAAAATAAAATATATAAATTTTCTAATGGAGATGTATATGTAGGAAAGTTTTTAGAAGGAAAGATGGAAGGTCAAGGTTCATATACTTTTTTTGTCGATGAAGGAACTGATATGGAGTACATAGGAGAGTTTAAACAAGATAAAAAAAATGGAAAAGGAAATTTTGTATTTTCAAACGGTAATGAGTATATAGGTTATTTTGAGGAAGACATGATGAATGGCATTGGGAATATGCTCTATAACAGTAAAGATGAATATATTGGAACTTGGAAGAATGGCAAAAAAGATGGAAAAGGTATCTATAAATGGAATGATGGATGTATATATGCAGGAGAATTTAAAGGTGGAAAGATGGAGGGCTATGGTATTTGCTATAATAGTGAAGGAGAAATACTTTATGAAGGAGAATGGAAAAATAATTTGATTCATGGAAAAGGAACATACATATGGGCAAAAGGAAAGAAATATGTAGGAGAATTTATGCATGGTAAAAAGCATGGCCAAGGTACTTTTTATCTAAATAATGAATTAGTTTATGAAGGAACTTGGAAATTTGATAAGCCATCTATCTTTGACAGAACTTTAGATGAAATATTTTCATTAAGATTGTAGCTTTATCTATTAATAGGTAAAGCTTTTTTATAATACTTATTAAATAAAAAAAATATAAACAGATGTTAATAGGATTTAATCAGTATATATTATCAGTATTAATACATGATAATGTATATATTAGAAATTTTTAGTGAAGTTTTTTAAAGGAGGAATATATTGAAAAAATTAATTGCTTTAGTATTAGTAATACTTATTGTTTTATTTTATAGTCCTGAATTATTGAGAGAAGTAGATGATTTGAAGGAAGAATTTTTTCAAAGCGAAATATGGAGTGAGTTTTTAGATAAAATAAACTTAGGTGATAATTCAAAGAAAAAGGAAGATGAGAAAAATCAAAACTCACAACCAGATGATAATGGAGAGAATAATTTAAACGAGACTAATATAAAAAATTTTGAAAAACTAAATTTAGGAGAAAACTTAACTCAAGTTTTAGCTAATATTGGAAAGCCTGGCAGAATTGATACTAGTGAATATGGATTTGACTGGTATGTATACAACCAATATGGAAAAGATTTTGCAATGGTTGGTATTGAAAGTGATGAGGTAGTTGCACTTTACAGCAACTCTATGGACTCATGTGAAAATCAAGATATAAAAATAAATCAAGATAGACAGACAGTGAGAAACAAGATTACGCCATTAAAATATAAGAAAAAAGGAAATACTAGATATATAATAAATTCAGAAAATCAATATGATATAATAAGTAAGAGAGGTAAATATATTACAATTTTCTACGATATTCATGAAAAAAATAGAGTTTGTTCATATTTAATAATTGATAAAACTACAGAAGATGAGTTCAAAGAATTATATCCAACTGATAAAGAAGAGCTTAAAAAATGCTTTGAATTTGAAATTATAGACCTTGTAAACAGTGTTAGAAATCAAAGAGGATTGAATTCACTAAGATATAGTGAACAAGCTACTTTAAGTTCAAGAAAACACAGTGAAGATATGAGAGATAATAATTTTTTTGACCATATAAACAAAAAAGATGAAACTCCATTTGATAGAATGAAAAGAGAAGGAATAATATATACCTCAGCAGGAGAAAACATAGCAGCAGGACAGATTAATGCAATATATGCACATGAAGCTTGGATGAATTCAGAAGGACATAGAAAAAATATTTTGGGGAATTATAATAATATTGGAGTTGGAGTAATATTTGGAGGAAGTTATAAAACGTATTACACTCAAAATTTTTATAAATAACTAAAATATTTGAAAGGAAGTTTAAAAATGACACCAGGGAAAAAAAAGACAATATTTAAGTGCTTAATAGCAGTAGTCTTGTTTTGTGGAATAATACTAATAGCCAATTTTAGTAAGGTTTCTGCTTTAATGACGGACACAAATGAAAATATTTTAATTAAACATGGTTCAAGGGAAAAGAAACTAATAGCAATTACCTTTGATGATGGACCTCATCCTAAAGAAACTGGTCAAGTCTTAGATGTGTTAAAGAAGTATAATGTAAAGGCTACTTTTTTTATAGCTGGAAAACATGCACAGTGGTATAAAGAACCATTGGTAAGAGCAAGTAAAGAAGGGCATGAAATAGGAAATCATACTTTTAATCATCCTGATATAAGCAATTTAACTTCTAGTCAAATTGAAGAAGAGATTGTTAAGTGTGAAGAAATTTTAAAGAAAGTTACTGGAAAGAAACCTACATTATTTAGACCACCATTTGGGAGTTACAGAGAAAAGGATTTATTAGAAATTGCAAAAAAGCATGATTATAAAGTAGTTTTATGGACAGGAGTAGATGTGAAGGATTGGAAAAATCCTGGAGCTAATAGTATCGCAGATAAAATAATTAATAAAGTACAAAATGGAGATATAATACTTTTACATGACTATGCAACTGATGATACAGTTAAAGCTTTGGACATGTTTATTCCAAAGATGATAGAAAAAGGCTTTAAGTTTGTTACAGTTTCTGAATTAATGAAATAATTTTTTTGGGGGGAGATTTATAGTATGATTCTCATGATAGACAATTACGATTCTTTTGTATATAACTTAGTACAATATATAGAAGAATTGGGGGAAACAGTTATAGTAAAAAGAAACAACGAAATAACATTAAGAGGTATTGAAGAACTAAATCCAGAGGTAATTGTGTTATCTCCAGGTCCATGTTCTCCAAAAGAAGCTGGGATTTGTATAGATATTGTTGAATATTTTAAAGGTAAGAAGCCTATATTAGGAATTTGTTTAGGGCACCAAACTATTGGATATGTTTTTGGGGGTAATATAATAAAAGCACAACAGCCTGTTCATGGAAAAGTATACAGTATAAACCATATTAACAAGGGAGTTTTTAGTGGTCTTAAAAATCCTTTAAATGTTACTAGGTATCATTCGCTTATAATTGATTCTGATACAGTTCCAGAAGAACTTGAAGTTACCGCAACAACAAATAAAGGTGAAGTAATGGGAATTAGACATAAGAAGTATTTAATAGAAGGAGTACAATTTCATCCAGAAGCTATTTTATCAGAGTATGGTCATGAAATGCTGAAAAACTTTATAAAAGAAGCTAGGGAAAGGATGGATATATAAGATGATAAGAGAAATAAAAACTAAATTAAATTCTTTTGAGATATTTACTATTTTTAGAAATGAAAATGATAGTTTTATATTAGATAGTGCTATGGACAAAGAAAAATTAGGAAGATATTCTTTTATAAGTAGCCAGCCATTTAAAGTATTAAGATATAAAAATACTGATGAAAATCCATTAGAAAATTTGAAAAAAGAATTAGATAAATATAAAGTTATAAATAAAACTAATTTGCCGTTTATAGGTGGAGCTGTAGGATATTTGTCTTATGATTTGGGAAATTATATAGAAAAATTACCTAGAACTGCTATAGATGATATTGAGATACCTGATATGTATTTTGGATTTTATAACCATGTTATAGTAATAGACCATTTAAAGGAAAAAACTTACATAGCTACTCCAGATATAGATATAAAAGTAGAAGAAAAAATAATAGCTGATATAGAAGAAAAAATATTAAGAGAAGAGAAAAAAGGAATAGATAGTATATGTTATCAGGAAAAAGATGTAAAACCTATTCAACTTAAATCTAATTTTACAAAGGAAGAATTTAAAAATGCAGTTGAAAATGTTAGAGAGTACATAAGACAAGGTGACATATATCAAGCTAACTTGACACAAAGGTTTAGTGGGGAAACAGAACTGACAAGTTTTGAGTTATATCGAGATTTAAGAAGATTTAGTCCAGCACCATTTGGAGCATTTTTAAATTTTGAAGAAGCACATATCTTATCAAATTCTCCAGAGAGATTTATAAGATGTATTGATAAAAAAATAGAGGCAAGACCAATAAAAGGCACTCGACCAAGAGGTAAAAATAAGGAAGAAGATTTAAAGCTTCAAGAGGAGCTTAAAAATAGTGAAAAAGATAGAGCAGAGCTACTTATGATAGTGGATTTAGAAAGAAATGATATTGGTAGAATATCTAAAACTGGAAGTGTCAAAGTTCCAGAGTTGTTTGTAATTGAACCTTATGCAAATGTAAACCATCTGGTTTCAACAGTTGTAGGGGAACTAAAAGATGATAAGGATGCTACTGATATAATAAAAGCATCTTTTCCAGGTGGTTCTATAACAGGAGCACCTAAAATTAGAGCAATGGAAATTATAGATGAACTGGAACCAACACAGAGAAATGTATATACTGGTTCAATTGGGTATATAGGTTTTAATGGTGATATGGATTTTAATATAGCAATTAGAACTATAATAAAAAAAGATAAAAAAGTATATTTTCAAGTTGGAGGAGGTATGACTTGGGATTCTGACCCAGATGAAGAATACCAAGAAACACTAGATAAAGCAAAATCTATAATGAAAGCCTTGAGGGGATATTATGAAGAATAATTTAAGCTTTAATAGTAGCTTGAGTAAATTTGGAATTGGGTTATTTGAGACTATTAAAGTTAAAGATGGTATAGCTATAGATTTAAATACACATATAGATAGGATGCTTAATTCGATAACATGTTTGGATTTGAATATAAATTATGAAAAGCGATTCCTAATAGATGAAATTGTTAAATACATAAAAAAAGAAAATATTATTAATAAAGCACTTAGGATTACCGTTTTTGATGAAGGTTACAATATATCTATTAGAGAAATTCCATACAATAAAGAAGCATATAATAAAGGTTTGAAATTGACTATATCGCCTATAGTCAGGGGTGATAGCCTAATCTATAGACATAAGACTACTAATTATTTTGAAAATATTTATACTAAAAATATTGCAAATAAGAATGGATACAATGATGGGATATTTATAAATTCAGATGGTGTAATTTTAGAGTGTTCTATGAGCAATATATTCTTTATAAGAGGAAGTAAAGTATATACACCAAGTAATAAATTACCAATTTTAAATGGAACAATAAAAAAAAGGATTATAAAGATTTGTGACGAATTACATATAGAGTTGGTGGAAAATGAAATTAATATATCAGAAATTAGTAGTTTTGATTTTGTTTTTGTCACAAATAGTCTTATGGGAGCAATGAAAGTTACAGAAATTGACAAGACAGAATTTAACAAAGAAAATGTTATTTTTAATAAAATAATAGAGTGTTTGTAATAAATTAAAATATTAACAATTTATTGGAGATAAGAGATGGTAAGTCATACTTATAAAGTATATAGTGAAAATATAAAAAAAATAATAGACAATCCAAATACGTTAGCAGTATTTCTAGTGGGTTCTAGTAAAGATGTAGATTTTAGTTTTTATGATTTAGAAATTAATGATATTGATGTATTTGTTTTTGTAAAAGAAGGGGAAAAACAGGAGCGAGTACTGTTTGAACAAAAGGGAATAGAATTTGATATAAATTATTTTTCAAAAGATGGTGTAAAAAAATTATTATCAGATAGAGAGTACTTCTTTGTGAAAGAGATGAAAGATGCTAAGGTTCTATTTGATATGGAGAATATATCCGATACCATAAAAGATATAAGTAGAGATATTTACTTAAAGGGTCCTAGTAAATTATCTTTAGAAGAAAAGTCTTTTTTGAAACAAGATATTGGAACAAAGATATCAAAGTTGAAAAATAAAGAAAAATTTGATGTTTTTGAATATCATTTTTTGACGAATTTATATTTAAAAGATATAATAATTGGGTACTTTAATATAAATGATAAATGGGTACCAAAAGATAAAAAATTGCTAAAAGTTTTGAAAAAAGAAAATAATGACCTTTTTAACCTAGTATCAAAGGTAAGTGAAAATTATGACTATCAAAAACTTTTAGATGTTTATAATTATATTTTTAAAGAAATTGAGACAAAAAAGATTATAAAATTAATCTTCTAGTCACGAGTCAATGGGGGGAGTTTAAATGAATAAAGTAGATAAAGAAAAAATACAACATGCAGTAAGAGAAATATTAGAAGCAATTGGTGAAGACCCAGATAGAGAAGGTCTAATAGAGACTCCAAATAGAGTTGCTAGAATGTATGAGGAGATATTCTCTGGTCTTAGTGAAGAACCAAGAGACCACTTAAAAGTTCTTTTTGCAGATGAAAAGCATGAAGAATTAGTATTAGTAAAAGATATTCCATTTTATTCATGCTGTGAGCATCATTTAGTTCCTTTTTTTGGAAAGGCACATATCGCTTATTTACCAAAAGGTGGAAGACTTACAGGGCTTTCTAAGCTTGCTAGAGTAATAGATACATTAGCAAAAAGACCTCAACTACAAGAAAGAATTACTAAAAATGCAGCAGACATAATAATGGAAGAATTGCAGCCATATGGTGTTTTAGTAGTAGTAGAAGCTGAACATATGTGTATGACAATGAGAGGTGTAAAAAAACCTGGTTCAAAAACTGTTACATCAGCGGTTAGAGGTATATTTGAAAAAGATATTGCATCAAGAGCTGAAGCTATGAGTTTAATTACTATGAAGTAGTGAATTATTGTAGATAATAATCGCTTGATAAGATATAAATTTTAATTTAAAGGAGTGTCATTAACTGTGTTTGATTATGGTAAAAGAACTTATATAATGGGTATATTAAATGTAACTCCAGATAGTTTTTCAGATGGAGGAGACTTTAGTAATTTAGACATAGCAATAAAACATGCAAAAGAAATGGTTGAACAAGGTGCTGATATAATTGACTTAGGTGGTGAATCTACACGTCCAGGTCATATCTATGTGGATTCAGAGGAAGAACTAAGAAGAGTAATCCCTGTGATAAAAAAACTTAAAAACGAATTAGATATACCAATATCAATAGATACTTACAAGGCAGATGTTGCAGAAGAAGCCCTAAAATTAGGTGTCACTATGGTAAATGATGTTTGGGGTCTTAGAAAAGATAAGAATATGGCTTCTGTAGTGGGAAAATATGATGCAGAAGTATGTATAATGCATAATCAAGATGGGACAAACTATGACAAAGATATAATGGAGTCAATAAAAGACTTCTTTAAAGAGAGCATAAAAATGGCAATAGGCTGTGGAGTAAAAAAAGAAAAAATAGTTCTTGATCCAGGGATAGGGTTTGGGAAGACATTTGAGCAAAATATAGAAGTATTAAGAAGATTAAAAGAATTAAAAGAATTAGACTATCCTATTTTACTTGGTACATCTCGAAAATCAGTAATAGGAAAAGTACTTCCAGTTGAACCTAAAAAGAGATTGGAAGGCACAATAGCTACTACTGTACTTGGAATAAGAGATGGTGTAGATATAGTTAGAGTGCATGATGTTTATGAAAATTTAATGGCAGCTAAAATGACTGATGCAATATATAGAAAGTAGGTGTAGTATGATGGATAAAATATTACTTAGTAATCTAGGATTCTATGGATATCATGGTGTGCTTAAAGAAGAAAATTTTCTAGGTCAGAAATTTTTTGTCGACATGGAACTTTATGTTGATTCAAGAGAAGCAGGACTTAGTGATGATATAAATAAATCTGTAAACTATGCTGAAGTTTATAGTGTTGTTAAGGATATTACAGAAAATAAACAATTTAATCTTTTGGAGGCTTTGGCAGAGAATATTGCTGAAGAAGTCCTAAATAAATTTAACCTTGTAAATGGAGTTATGGTTAGAGTTAGAAAGCCAGAAGCTCCTGTAAATGGAATTTATGACTACTTTGGTGTTGAGATAAGGAGAACAAGAGATGAATAAGGCTTATCTGGGAATAGGGACTAATATGGGCAATAGATTTGATAATTTATCAAAAGCATGTGAACTTTTGAGAGATAGTGATTCTATATATGAAGTAAAAGAATCAAAATTATATGAAACAAAGCCATGGGGATATACAGAACAAGCAGATTTTCTAAATATGTGTGTAGAGATAGAAACAGAGTTTGAACCTTATGAGTTGTTAGAATATTGTCAAAAAATAGAGGAAGAATTGCATAGAGAGAGAATAGTACATTGGGGTCCAAGAACTATCGATGTAGATATACTATTTTTTAATGATGTAGTTTTAACTGATGAAAGATTACTAATACCACATCCAAGGATTCAAGATAGAGCTTTTGTTTTGATACCACTTATGGATTTGAATGAGGAACTTTTAATAAATAAAAAATCAATAAAAGAATATTTAAACCTCCTATCTGCTAAAGAAATAGAAGAAGTAAAGGAGCTTGTAGGTTATGAGAAAAAACCTATTTAATGATAATTCAAAGATAGTGATAAATACAAATAATAAAAAAATAACTGTAAAAGAAGATAAACTTGTAATAGCTGGACCATGTGCAATAGAAAGTTATGAGCAACTTTTAAAGACAGCTAAATTTGTAAAAAGTCATGGTGCAAATATTTTAAGAGGAGGAGCATATAAGCCAAGAACATCACCAAACTCATTTCAAGGATTAAAAAAAGAAGGTCTTGAAATATTAAAAGCAGTTAAAGAAGAGGTTGGTATAGCTGTTATTACAGAACTTATGGACATAAGAGATATGGATGAATTATATAGTGTCAGTGATATAATTCAAATTGGCTCAAGAAATATGCAAAACTTTACTCTTTTAAGTGAAGTCGGAAAACAGAATAAGCCTGTTATGTTAAAAAGAGGAATCGCATCAACAATTACTGAATGGATGGGTGCAGCAGAATATATAGCAATAGAAGGAAATAGTAATATTATAATGTGTGAGAGAGGTATAAGAACATACAATGATTATACTAGAAATACATTAGACCTAGCTGCTGTACCGATTATTCAAAAAGAAACGGGACTTCCTGTTGTAGTAGACCCAAGTCATGCTACTGGAGTTAGATATTTAGTAAAACCTATGTCAATGGCATCACTTGCATGTGGAGCAGATGGAATAATGGTAGAAGTTCATCCAGACCCAGAAAATGCTCTATCAGATGGGATTCAATCTCTCTGCTTTGATGAATTTGAAGATTTGATGAAATCAATTAGTGTTTATTAAAAAGAGGCAAGAGCCTCTTTTTTATTCGTGATAGTTTTTGATGTAAATTTATAAGATAATAGATATATAATTTAATAGTTAGATTATTTGATATAAATAAAGATTTAATATTGATGGAATTAACATAAAAAATAAAAATTTTTTGATTAATAAGAAGGATATCAATAAAAAAAGTCGAATTCTGTATATTGAGTGATTGACAAATTTAGAATATAGTGTAGAATAGAAATGTTAACACAAAAAATTACACCAGAAGGTGATAATATGAATGATATAAAAGACATTATTGAAGAAATAAAAGCTAGATGTGATATAGCAAGTATAATATCTGAATATATGAGTATAAAACAATCTGGAGCTAATTATAAAGGATTATGTCCATTTCATGGGGAAAAAACTCCATCTTTTTATATAAATACGTCAAAACAAATTTATAAGTGTTTTGGTTGTGGTGAAGGTGGAGATGTGATAAATTTTGTCATGAAAATGGAAAATTTAGATTTTATGGATGCTGTAAAAATTTTAGCAAATAAATGCGGTATAGAAATTAATACCAACATGAATGAAGAAACTAGAATGAAAATAGAGAAATCTAAAAAGTTTCAAGATATTCATACAGAAGCTGCTAGATTTTATCTTTCAAACTTATTAGGAAGTAAAAATCTTGGGTATGAATATTTAAGGATTAGAGGGCTAGATGATAAAATAATTAAAAAGTTTGGTCTAGGATTTTCTTTGGATTCATGGAATTCTCTTATGAATACTCTTATTAATAAAGGGTATACAAAACAAGATTTACTGGAATGCGGTCTAATTGCAAGAAATAGAGATGGAACTAATTGCTATGATAAATTTAGAAATAGAGTTATGTTTCCTATATTTGATTATAGAGGAAACATAATTGGATTTGGAGGAAGAGTATTAGATGATTCTTTACCAAAATACTTAAATTCTCCAGACACATTAATTTTCAATAAAAAACAAAATTTATATGGATTAAATTTTGCTAGAAAAAATTTAGATAATAAAACTATAGTCTTAGTTGAAGGATATATGGATTTAATTTCACTTTATCAGTATGGTATAAGAAATGTAGTAGCAACCCTTGGAACAGCCTTGACTGAACAACAAGGTATTTTAATAAAAAGATATGCGGATACTGCTATTATATCTTATGACTCTGATGAAGCTGGAATAAAAGCGACTTTAAGAGCTATAGATATACTTATTAAATTAGGTATTACTGTAAAAGTTTTGGATTTGAAAGATTCTAAAGACCCAGATGAATTTGTAAGAAAATACGGACTTAGTGATTATAAAAAGGCAATGGATGTTTCTACTCACTACATAAAATATAAAATAGATCATCTTAAAAAAGAATTCAATATTCAAAAAGATGAAGAACGAGTGAAGTTTGCAAAAGAAGCTTCTAAGATTATAAAACAATTGACAAGTCCTGTAGAAATTGATTTTTATACAAAATATTTAAGCAATCAAATAGATATTAATGTCGAGTCTATAAAAAGGGAAGTATATGGTAAAAACTACAATAAACCATATAATAACAAAAACCAGAAAAAGATAGAAGAAAAAGTAATTGAAAAAGTCGAAGTTAGACAAGATGGAAAACAATTAGTTGAAGAAACTCTAATAAAAATAATGTTAGAAGACAAAAAAATTAGAGAAATAGCGTTACTTAAGGTAGAAGAAAGTGATTTTTTATTGGATGAAAGTAAAGAAATTTTAAATTACATGATTAAAAATCAAGAATTGGACAAAATAACTATTGACAAATTGAAAAGTTTAAACATATCCGAAGAATACTTAAAAGAATTAAATTCAATTTCTTTGAATAGTATAAACTTAGAGAGCACAAAAGAAATAGAAGGAATAATAACAAATATCAGAAAGAACTCATTAGAAGAACAAATTAATAACTTGTTGAAAGAACAACAAGAATTAGAAAATAATAATGATATGAAAGAGGTAGATGGTAAAGTTATGGAAATTGCTTTAAAAATAGTTGAGATAAATAAAACTTTAAAAAGCTTGTAGAGAAAGGAGGTTTGAGTGTGGAAAATAAGTCGAATAAAAAAGAGTTAAAAAAAGTTACCGCTAAGACATTAATAGAAAAAGGAAAAAAGCAAGGTTCATTGACGCTTGCAGAAATAATGGAAGCTTTTTCTGAAACTGAACTTGATAAGGATCAGGTAGAAAATCTTTATGAAACTTTAGGTAATTTGGGAATAGAAATAACAGAAACAAAGAACTATAAAGCTGATATAGACTTTTCGGCTACTGATGACGATTTAAATATGAGCCACATAGATGAAGATGCAGAAGTAATTTCACATGAGGACTCTTCTGCAATAGAAATAGAAACTGTGGATTTATCATTACCAAAAGGGATAAGTATAGATGACCCTGTTAGAATGTACTTAAAAGAAATAGGAAAAATTCCTCTACTTAAGCCACATGAAGAGGTAGAATTTGCTAGAAGAATGCATGAAGGCGATGAGATAGCAAAGCAAAGATTAGTTGAAGCGAACTTAAGACTAGTTGTAAGTATAGCAAAAAGATATGTAGGTAGAGGTATGCTTTTCTTAGACTTAATACAAGAAGGAAATTTAGGTCTTATAAAAGCTGTTGAAAAATTTGATTATACAAAGGGCTACAAGTTTAGTACTTATGCAACATGGTGGATAAGACAAGCTATAACACGTGCTATAGCAGACCAAGCTAGAACTATAAGAATACCAGTGCATATGGTAGAGACTATAAATAAATTAATAAGAGTATCAAGACAACTGCTTCAAGAACTTGGAAGAGACCCAAAACCAGAAGAAATTGCAAAAGAAATGGAAATGACAGAAGATAAAGTAAGAGAGATAATGAAAATAGCTCAAGACCCAGTGTCTTTAGAAACTCCAATAGGCGAAGAAGAGGATAGTCATTTAGGAGACTTTATTCCAGATGATGATGCACCAGCTCCAGCTGAGGCAGCAGCATATTCTCTACTTAAAGAACAAATAGAAGATGTCCTTGGCTCATTAAATGATAGAGAGCAAAAAGTATTAAAACTTAGATTTGGTCTTGAAGATGGAAGAGCTAGAACTCTTGAAGAGGTTGGAAAAGAGTTTGATGTAACTAGAGAAAGAATAAGACAAATAGAAGCAAAAGCACTAAGAAAATTAAGACATCCAAGTAGATCAAAAAAACTTAGAGATTATTTAGATTAAAAAGATACATCATTAATGTTTTTGTAATAAAGGCCATGGGATAAGTGATATCTCATGGCTATTTTGTGGTAGAGATTTTATATTATTTTTTATCTTGGTTTTAGTCTAAAATCAAGAGCAAATAAAAGAATTGAAAGGAGATATATCTTTGAAACTAACAGATAGATTATTAAAAATAGCATCATTGGTATCAGAGGGTAAAAAGATAGCTGATATAGGAACGGACCATGGATACATACCAGTTTATTTGCTAAAAGAGGGAAGAGTCCCATTTGCAGTGTTAGCAGATGTCAATAAAGGACCTCTTGACAATGCACGAAAAGAGGTCATACAGAACAATCTTTTAAAGAAAGTTGATTTACGATTGGGTTCTGGTATAGAGATACTTGAAATAGGTGAAATTGAAGAAGTAATAATTGCTGGTATGGGAGGTATATTGATAAGTGAACTTCTAGAGGCTAAAAAAGAAGTAGCACATAGTGTAGAAAAATTGATATTACAGCCTATGCAGGCACAAGAAGAGCTTAGACGCTATCTTCTGAATAATGGTTATGAAATTTTAAAAGAGGTTTTAGTGAGAGAAGATTTTAGGATATATGAAATAATAGTTGCCAAATATACAGGTAAAAATACTATAATAGAAGATGAGATACAATTTGAAGTTGGAATAAAACTTTTAGAAAATAAAGATTCTCTTTTTCATGACTTTATAGAAAAAAAAATAAAAACATATAGTGCTATAGTTAATCAACTAGAAGGTAAAAATGGAGAAGAAATAGATAAGAAGAGAGAAGAAAGTAAAATGGCAATAAGAAAACTTGAAAATTTAATAAAATAAATAGGAGGTAAATATGTTACTGAAGAGTCTTACTAGAAAAATTGAAAAAAAGTATCCTCTAAGCTTAGCTGAAGATTGGGATAATGTAGGTCTTATAGTTGGAGATTTTGATATGGATGTAAAGAAGATTCTGGTATCCTTAGAAGCCAATGAAAATGTAATCAATGAAGCTATATCTCAAAATATTGATTTAATTGTTACACATCATCCTTTTATATTTGGAAAAATCAATAAGATTAATAGTGTAGACTTAAAAGGTAGACTTATACAAAAGCTTATTAAAAATGATATAGCCCTTTATTCTATGCATACCAATTTTGACATAGCATTTGATGGTTTAAATGATTATTTTATGGAAATTATGGAGTTTAATAACTCAAAAGTTTTAGACGTCACTGAAAGTGAGACTTTATACAAACTTGCAGTATATGTTCCATGTAATTATTCAGAAGTATTGAGAAAGGCTCTAAGTAATTCAGGAGCAGGTCATATAGGAAATTATAGTAACTGTACATTTTCGATAGAAGGAGAAGGTCAATTTAAGCCATTAGAAGGTTCCAATCCGCTCCTTGGAAGTATAAATGATATAGAAAGTGTAAATGAGGTTAAAATTGAAACTGTAGTACCACAGAAGCATTTAGGTGGAGTGATAAGTTCTATGCTAGATGCACATCCTTATGAAGAAGTTGCTTATGATTTGTACAAGCTAGAAAATAAAGGAAAAACATTTGGATTAGGTAGAATAAGTAAACTTGATGAAAGTACGACATTAGAGAATCTTTCTAATAAAATAAAAGAAAAATTAAATATGAAGCATATAAGGGTAGTTGGAAACCTCAATACAGAGATAACAAAAGTTGCTGTTGTAACAGGAGCTGGTTCTGAGTTTGTGAAAAAGGCTAAGAGACAAGGAGCAGATGTTCTAATAACTGGTGATGTAAAATATCATGAGGCACAAGATGCACTTGATATGGGAATGTGTATAGTTGATTGTGGGCATTTTGATACAGAAGATATATTTAAACATGTTATGAAGAGATTTTTGGATGAATTTGAAGAGATTGAAGTAATAAAAAGCAATGTATATTTAAATCCATTTAGCATCATTTAATGGTATTTGATAATAAAAGTACTATATAAAAAATAAATTTGATTTTGATTAGGGGGATAAAAATGAAAGTAGCAGTAATTTTTCATAGCGTTTGTGGAAGTACATATTTATTAGCAAGGGAGTATAAAAAGGTATTTGAAGAAATGAATATAGAGGTGGATATATTTAAAGTAAGTGATGAAGTTGCAAAAACACTTCCTCAGTATTATTTGATAAATTCAAAGGAATATAAAGATGAATTTGAAAGTATAAATGTAATTAAATCTGGAAAAGAATTACTAGATTATGATGTAATATTTATGGGTTCACCAACATATTATGGAAATGTATCTGGGCAAATGAAGATGTTTATGGATAGTTTTTCTGATGTATGGGTAGGAGCCCCTTTAAGTGGAAAAATATTTGGTTGTTTTGCTACAGCAGGCTCACAACGTGGAGGAGGAGAACTGGCTTTACAATCAATGAATATATTTGCTCAACATATGGGGATGACTCTATTATCAGTTCCATGTACGGTAAGAGGAGGTCATCCAGCATATGGAATACTTCATATAGCAGGAGATAACTCTGATATAAGACCAAGTGATAATGTTAAGTTTGGTATAAGAGATTATCTAAACAATCTTAATATATATAAAAAATAGATATACATTTAGCCATGGTTTAACATTATAATTTATTTGATATTTGGACAGATATTATAATCTCAATAAGAGCTAACTAGAGTTTCATTAGCATTAGGCTAAAAAGATGCAGTGTGGTAAATCGAAGGTTGTTTTATAATAGGAGGATAGCAAAATGCGCTTTGAGAGGCTAAGAACATATGAAGATAAATTGTATTTAGAGGCAATAGAGTTGTACAACATAAGTTTTCCTTTTCATGAACAGAGAAAACCGTCTTTACAAGCAGAAATTATGGGTCATGAGGAATATCAATTTAACCTGATTTATGATGAAAACGACATGGTTGGTATCCTTTTATGTTGGGAAACAGAGAATTTTATTTATGTGGAACATTTCTGTATCAATCCTGAGATGCGCAATAAAAAGTACGGAAAAAGAGCTTTGGAGCTGCTAAACCAGCGAGGGAAAACTGTTATTCTAGAAATCGACCCTCCCATTAATAAAATTTCCATCAAGCGACAAGGTTTTTATGAGAGGGTTGGATATGAGGCAAATGATTTTGAACATATTCACCCTCCATACCATGAAGAATGTAATGGACATCAGTTAATTGTGATGTCTTATCCAGAAATGTTGACAAAAGTTGAGTATGGTAATTTCAACCAGTATTTAAGAACAACAGTAATGGGGTTCTGATTCAGAGTCAGTAGACCAAAAGGAAAAATAAACAATAAAATATAAAGATGGATACAGGAAGGCAAAGAAAAAGAGGGCTAAAGCCCTCAATTTCTTATATTTTAATCTCTAAAATCAACATTAGTAAATCCTGTTAGCGAAATGTCAATTTGATTTTTTATTGTACCATTCTTATACTCAAATCCTTTATGCGTCTTAGTAAAATAATCTGGATAATTAATTAGACCATATTCAAGAAATTCTTTATCTGTTGCGGATAGAGAAATAGTGCTATTTTTGTATTGATTTTTTGAAGTAAATTCAATACTTGAATCTTTGGCAGTAACATTTATTGCATCAATACAATTTTCGGGGAAATCATAACTAAAGCTACCATCAAGCACATTCACATCCATATTGCATTTTATATTTGGAATATGGAGTTGAACATAGCTAGAATTGCCCATTTTAGCTGTTTTTCCTGATATAGATATAACCCATTTTCCATTTTGTTTTGTCATTTTAATATTGTAGTATTGGCTGTTGTAATTTGCTATTATTTTGTTGGATGAGGTTGGTAGTATTTCTACACCTCCGTTGCAGATGTCCAAAAAAACATTCAGGCTTTGTGCATTGTGAGGTAAACTATTACTGCTTTTTTGTGAGTCTGCACCTACCTTGGAATTAGCAGAGGTATTGAAATTTCCTCTATTTCTGATATCACTATGTATTTGTGAAGATGTATGGATTTCTAAAGCTGTTGCTCCTGTTGATAACATAGTTATTATTACAAGTGTACTAATGAGTAAAAACTTTGGTTTTTTCTTGGATTTCATAATTATTTTCAACCTTTCCTTCAATAATTTTTATATAGGTATTGAGGAAGTTCTTTAAAATATTTTAAGAATTTTCAATTAATAAAAATAATGAGAAATAAATATAACAAAATGGCCATACCTATAGCCACTTTGTTATATTGTATATATTATTATAAACGAGAAGCTTTACCAGAAATATGGTCTATTTCTATTTTAACTACAGTTGTTAAATTTATATCTTTTTCTATGTATTTCATACCTTCTTCAATAAAGCCCTTAGAATATTTTTTTATTATTTCTACAAGAGCATTTTTCTTTTCCTCATTGTCTACTGTTGACGCTTTTCCAAACACTACAGCACTAGCATATGTAGTACTAAATTTGTCTGGAATAACACTTTCATTAGCAACTACTAAGAAAGAAACCTTGTTGTTTGCTGAGATATTATCTAATTTATGTCCATTTCTTGCGCAATGAAAATATATAGAATCATTAAAGTATACATAATTTACAGCAACTCCATAAGGGTAGCCATTTTCACATATAGTAGAAAAAGTACCAAATTCACCATTTTTTAATACTTCTATAGTATCTTCTTTTGTCATTTCTCTCTTTTTTAATCTCATTTCTCTAAACATAATATCATCCTTTCTAATTTAATATTTAAATAAAAGTTTAAAGCATTTATAAAAATTATTCTACACTTTTTGTAAATTTTAAATAAAATAAAAAATACAGTTGACAATTATAAAAATTTAGAATATTATAATAGCAACAGCAAATTAAAAATCCTATGACAAGGAAGAGTAATTATGTTTAGCTTCAACATAGAGAGCTGAGGATGGTGGAATCTTAGCAAGAAGGAATATAGTGAATGGACCTTAGAGGAATAAATTGAAATCATATTTTTATGAGAGTAGACTTTATCGTCAGTCGCACGTTACAGCGAATAGGGTATGTAAGTACCTTATAATGAGATGTATAAAAATTAAGTTTTAAGCTTATTTTTTATATAATTTAGGTGGCAACGCGGATAATCTCCGTCCTATTGATTTAGGACGGAGTTTTTTATTTTGCAAAAACTATTAATAAAGAAAATATATAATTTAAAATAAAAGGTGGTGAAAGAGATGTTATGAACTTCTAAAGCTAAAGAGAATGATATGGAAAATTGGCACGAAAATGAAATAAATATTAAACAAATTAGGGGGAAATATTACAATGAAAACAAATACAAAAAAATTAACTTTAAATGCGATACTTTTAGCTATGGGATTATTAATACATCAACTTACACCTGCCATAGGACTTCCAATGCAACCAGATATATCACTAGCAATGATGTTTATAATAATGATATTAAATAAGGATGATTATAAGATTTGTTTGGTAGCAGGAATTGTAACAGGAATATTTGCAGCACTAACAACTAAATTTCCAGGTGGTCAGATTCCAAATATATTTGACAAGACTATTACAATAAATATAATGTTCATGATAATGTATATAATTTATAAATTACCATTTATGAAAAGATTAAGTAGTAAAAAACAAGATTTAATAGCAGCAACAATAATATTCCCAGTAGGAACAGTTATAAGTGGAACTCTATTTTTACTAATTGCTCAAGCTATAGTAGGTCTTCCTGGAGCTTCATTCACAGCATTATTTATGGTAGCAGTGGCACCAGCAATATTGATAAACTTAATAGCTGGTATGCTATTATTTAAAGTTGTAAGTATGTCTATAAGAAGAGTAAGTTATCAAGGCTAAGGTTATGTTTTATAAGCATATGACAAAAATAAATAATAAATTAATAAAGAGGTATTAAGTTAAATGTAATCTTAATACCTCTTTTCAAATTAAATTATAACAATATCAAAGAACTATTTTATATGTGGTAAGGAGATAGTAGTGAGTGTATCTTCAGAGTCTCAACTAGACAACAAAATTTATCTAATAAGCAAACAATTAATGCTTCTTTGTATCTAGGAGGTCTAACAGTAAGTGGCCACATATGTTTTAAAATAATGTCTGTTTCTTTTTCATTTATTTGAAAGAATAAAGTTGCGTTTTTTAGTGCTTCTTTAGGATGAGTAAAACCATGTAATCCTTTTCTATCACCCTTATAATGCCAGTCATAAAGAAAAAAATCATGCAGTAGAGCCCCTCTAATAACGCTTTGAATATCAACATTTAAATGTAATTTTTTACATAATAGATAACTATAATATGCTACTGATAAACTATGTTCAAGACATGAAACATTGCCATGATGAGGAAATGTTCTCATAAGTTGTACTTTTTCAGATGAAAGTATCTCAGAAGCACAATCATTAAAGTATTTAATTTCAGTTTTTGACAACATTATGCAAATCTCCATTCCTAGTAATATATAAATACTATATTTCAATGATAATATGAAATATTTCTTATCTTACAAAATATAATACCCAATAATACAAGTAAGATACCTTTTATGGTATTTAAAGTAAAAGAGATTTTATAACACTAAAAAGTGAAAAAATTAAAAATACAGCTATAAGAATATATAATATCTTTCCAATAGGATTTCCTAAATTTATAGTCCAGCCTATGCCAAATCTTTTATCAACCATAAATGATGGGTCGTTTGGATTATTATATATAATACCTCCTATCCAGTACTTTTCATCGTTATCTGGAGTATAAGAGGAATTAGATTTTAAATTTGGAGAATTAATATATGTTACCATTAAATAAATTATAACTAAAAGCATTATTATATTTATAACAGTTAATAAATTTGGATTTATTTTTAATGATAAAAAAACAATAAAAAATTGTACTATCATCATAATCATCAATATAAAAAATAAATAACCAATTTTATTTAGATATTTAATGTTTTTAGTTTTACTTTCTTCAATTTTATTTGTATCTACTTTAATTCTTGCTTTTATAGCTCCAATAGATGTTATATATAATAAAACCATTATACAAAACTCAAGACCTATTAATTTAAACACACCAAGATAGGATTTTTCCATAAATACATCAGGTTTTCCTGTTATAGTAGAGTGTGTAGTAATTAAATCTGGCAATTGATTATAGTTAAGCAATATAAAAATGCTCATTCCAAAAGTAAGTAATACTGGTATTAAATACAATATCTTAAATTTTTTTATTATTTTATTTTTTTCATTTATAAAATCCATGTCTATTACCAATTTTGAATCTACACTTATCTGGCTTAATTCAGTGCAAAACTTTGATTTAGTCATTTTAACTTTTTTATGAATATAGATATATAATATACTTTCATATAGTAAAAAACCTATAATACTAATAGAATAAGAAAATTCTATTTTATCAAATATAAAAACTAGAGCTAAAACCAAAATAAAAATTACAATAAATCCTATAGATAAAAGTCTTTTAAATTTTTTATCAAGTATTATAAAATCAGGATAGTCTCTATGTTCTTGGTTTATAGAAACACCATAAATATGATTTTTGCCAATAAGATGTGGCATAAAATAAAAAGTAGCATACATCAAAATTAAGGCTGAAAATATTGTAAATAGACATTCAATCTTATTCATAGTATTTCACCTCATACTTATCAAATAGATTTTTACTTAATGTCAAAAACTCTTCTTTATTAATACCTGATAAATAAGATTTTGCTACTAAAAGTTCTAAATCAAGTCTATTTTTTTGGCGAGTTGAGTTTTCTGTTTCTATTGGCAGTTGAGCTACGATTGCACCTTTTCTTCTATCAATATTTAAAAATCCTTCTTCTTTTAGTTCATTATAAGATTTATTTACAGTATGTAGATTTACACCAATATTTTCAGCCATACTTCTTACAGATGGAAGTGATTCATTTATTTTCAATTCTCCTGAAGCTATAGCTTTAGTTATCTCTTCTTTAATTTGTACATAAATAGACTTATCGCTATTAAAATCTAAATTTAAAATCATAAAAAACCTCCATAATATTGTTTAAATAAAAATACTTGTTATATATATAGTATAACACAAAAAGCGTTATCAAGTACAAAATATAAATTTATATTCTACAAGATGAGATATATTACTTGTAAAAATTGTAATTTAAAAATAACATAATTTTTATCAAAATAATACAGATACTATCTATAAATAGAAATCAGAAAGGAGAAAAAATATGTTAACATATTTAATTAAAAGACAAATGAATAAAAAAGATGATGGAATGAGTAAGCCAATGATGTTTGCAGGAGCCGTGATTACAGGAGTGGGTGCATATGCAACTTATAGGATGATAAAAAACATTAAGTCTAAATCTCAAATGTCTCAAATGATTGATACAGAGTATTATGGAAATAATCAATACAATGACTATAAATATGATGAATTTGGTTATGAATGTGATTGTAGTGATAAAAAACAAGATTATGAATATGAAGAACTAAAAAAAAAAGTAAGAGAATTTAATTCAAGAAGAATAAATTGTGAAAATTGTCCACATGTTTCTCAAGAAGAAATGATGCATTATGTAAATAGTGTTAAAAATGATAAAAAAGACATTGATTTACATGAAGATGACAAAAAAAATAATATTTATAAAGAAGAAGAATATAAAAAATATGAGGAAGAATAAAGGAAGCTTTAAATAGTGAAATAGATGAGAATGCTAGTTTATATAAAATTAAATATCTAAAATGTGAGTTGTAGCTTAACTTGAGAAAAATCTATATTATTTCTAAAATAGTTAAGTGTCAACTTGCATTTTTATTTTTATGTTTTTTATTAATTGTTTGTGACTATTTTGTAATTCTAAATATATTTTAGTATCTAAAACAATTGTGTATAATAAAAGTGGTATATATAAATAGTTTTAAATTAAAATGTGAAGAAGGGAACTAGTTATGTTAAAGTTATTGATAGTTGAGGATGACAGCACTATCTCTTTTGGAATAAAGTATGCACTCGAGCAAGAGGGATTTAGTGTAGATATATCAAAGGATTTATCAAGTGGGAGAGAAATGATATCTTCTAATGAATATAGTATGGTACTGCTGGACGTAATGTTACCAGATGGAACAGGATATGAATTTTGTGAGTATATAAGAAAGTTTTCTCAGATTCCTATAATATTTTTAACTGCTTGTGATGAAGAAGTAAACATTGTCATGGGTCTTGATATAGGTGGGGATGATTATATAACAAAGCCTTTTAGAATTAGAGAATTAATATCGAGGATAAAAGCTGTTTTAAGAAGAAAAGGTGATGCTGTAGAAGAAAATAAGAAGATACTCAAATTTAGAGATTTAAATATATATACATTAGAAGCTAGAGTATATAAAAATGACAAAGAAATATTTCTGACATCTGTTGAATATAAGCTTCTTTTAATTCTTATACAGAATAAAAATACAGTTTTGAGTAGAACTCAAATATTAGAAAAGCTTTGGGATGTAACTTATGATTTTGTTAGCGATAATACTTTAACTGTTTATATAAAAAGACTTAGAGAAAAAATAGGAGATGATTTATGTAAACCAATTTACATAGAAACTGTAAGAGGACTAGGTTATAAATGGATAGGAAGTGAAAATAATGTTTCTATATAATCCTGAAGTAAAGAACTTTTTTAGTAAATACATTATTTTAATGCTGATGGTAATTCTTTTATCAACTGGATTTAGTGTAATCAATATAAATACAACTAAAAATATGATTGTAAAAAATAATCAAGCAATAATAGGAACCTTAGTTAACAAGTATCCCAAACTAGAAAGTGATATCGTAGATATAATAACTCAAGGAAAGTCCATGCAAAATGTAGAATCTGGTGAAAAAGTATTAAGTAAGTATAACTATGATGAAACTATTAAAATAAATTCTGAGCCTCTTACTTCTAAATTACTTTCAAATACTATAAAAATAAATATAATCTTGGTTTGTATAATTTTTATGTTGATATTTATGTTGATATTTAAATACTTTAAAACTATGTATAATGATTTATCAGATATGACTAAGTATGTTTACTACAGTTCAGAGGGAAAAGAATTTGATATGAAAAATAGAAATCAAGAAGGGCAGATAGGTCTTTTAAAAACAGAGTTATTGAAGATGACAACAATTCTTAATGAAAAAGTTGAACTTTTAAAATCAGAAAAAATATTTTTAAATAATACAATTTCAGATATATCACATCAGTTGAAAACTCCTATGACTTCCTTAATTATACTAAGCGATTTATTATATAATGATGTACCATATGAAGTAAAAATAGACTTTTTAGACAAGATAAAAAATCAACTGAATCGTATGGACTGGTTGATTAAAAGTATGCTTAAATTATCAAAAGTGGAAGCTAAAGTTATAAAGTTTAAGAAAGAAAAAATAAAATTTAGTGAACTTATACATAAAGCAATGCAACCAATGAAAATACCTATGGAGATTAAAAAACAAAAGTTAAGTATAGAAGGAAATGATAATGTATCTTATGTTGGTGATATTGATTGGTCAGTGGAGGCTTTAGTAAATATAATAAAAAACTGTATAGAACATACTCCTGATTTTGGAAATATAATTATAATTTACAAAGAAAATCCATTATTTTCAGAGTTAATAATAAAAGACGATGGTGAAGGCATAGATAAAAAAGATATACAACATATTTTTAAACGTTTCTATAGAGGGAAAAGTAGTTCAAAAGAGGATAGTGTAGGCATAGGGCTTGCAATGGCAAAATCCATAATAGAAAGCCAAAATGGAGATATTTATGTAAATAGTGAAAAAGGTAAAGGAACGGAATTTCATATAGTATTTCATAAGATATATGGTGATAATAGTGACTAATCTGTAATATTTAATTCACTTTATAGTAATAGCTTGAGTCTAATATATGAAGTATAGAAGATAAATATTGGAGGTTGTTATGGAAATTTTAAGAGTAGAAAATTTAACTAAAAGCTATGGTAAAAATGAAACAAAAGTTGATGCAATAAAAAATGTAAGCTTGTCTATTGAAAAAGGTGAGTTCATAGCAATAACAGGGCCAAGTGGAAGCGGAAAGAGTACATTATTACACTTATTGGGAGGTGTTGATAGACCTACTAGTGGTAAGGTTTATATAAATGATGTAGATATATATAATCTAAAAACTAAGGATTTGGCAATCTTTAGAAGAAGAAATATAGGTCTTATATATCAATTCTATAATTTAATTCCTGTGTTAAATCTTAAGGAAAATATATTACTTCCAGCAGAACTTGATAATAGAAAGATTGATAAAGAATACTTGAATGATTTAATGAAAACATTGGGTCTAAGCGATAGAGAAAATCATCTTCCTAATCAATTATCAGGAGGTCAACAACAAAGAACATCTATAGGGCGTGCCTTAATTAATAGACCATCTATAGTATTAGCAGATGAACCAACAGGTAATCTAGATAGCAAAAACTCAAAAGAAATACTAGAACTATTAAAAGTATCAGTAAAAAAATACAATCAGACATTAATAATGATAACTCATGACAAAAACATAGCACTTCAGGCGGATAGAATTATAGGCATAGAAGATGGAATTATAAAAAGTGATGAGGTGATGTAAATGAATCTATATACATCCCTAACTGTTAGATACCTAAAACAAAATAAAAGACGAACTATTGTGACTATAATTGGAATAATACTTTCAACTGCATTAATTTGTGGTATAGGTAACATATTTGAAAGTTTTATGGATTATCAAATAAGAGAGACCATAAAAAATGATGGAAGTTATCATGCTAAATTCTACAATGTAAACAAAAAAAATATAGACTATGTAACAAAATCAGCTGAGATAAAAAGTTATGCACTTACTAATCAACTTGGATACTCTAGAATAGAAGATACTGTAAACGGTATATTAAGCATTAAACAATATGATAAAAATGCTATGGAAGGATATAGAGTTTCTATAAAAGAAGGTAGATTCCCAGCTAAAGGTGGAGAAATTATTTTAAGTGAAAATATAGTTAATCTTATGGAGAAAAAGCTAAAAATAGGAGATAAGATAACCTTAAAAGTAGGTGACGTGCTTGATAGAAATAACAAAAAAATTGATGATATGAGTGTATTTCATGAAGGAGATTATATTGCAAATGAAAAAGAAAAGACGTTTAAAATTGTAGGTATAATTAAAAGACCAGGATTTGAACTCACTGACCAAATTGCTACTGGTTTAACTTACTTTAATCCTATAGATAATAAGAAAGAGACAGTGAATATATCAATAACAGCAAAAAATCCTAAAGATATATATGAAATAACAAGAAAAATAAGTAATAATATATATACAAATAAAGATAAAGCATCAAACTCTGAAATGATAAAATACAATGAACATTTATTGAGATTACAAGGAGCTAGTAAGTATGCAAATATAAATAGTTCTATAAAAGCTATAATTACTATGGTAACTATTTTAGTAATTATATGTACAATTGCTACAGTATATAATTCTTTTAGTATTTCTATAACTGAACGAAAAAAGCAGTTTGGAATATTAAATTCTATAGGAGCTACAACTAACCAAATTAAAAGATTAGTTTTTATTGAAGGTATTATAATTAGCTGTATTGGTATACCAATAGGTCTATTGTCTGGAACAGTAGCTATAGATTTAGTATTTAAAGCTATAAATAAATATCTTACGGAATCAGTTGTATCACAGATGGGTTTACAAATAGTATATAATCCATTAATAATAATTATCAGTATAATAATTGTTTTGCTTACAATTTTCATATCAATTCTCCTACCTGCAATAACAGCTTCTAATATTTCTCCTCTTAGTGTAATAAGGAGCAGTGGAGATTACAAAGTAGGTAAGGTTAAAAATTCGAAACTTATTAGATTAGTTTTTGGAACAGAAGGTGTACTTGCATATAAAAGTGTAAGAAGAAATAGAAAGAAATTTATTGTGACACTTTTTTCTTTAATAGTAAGTATAGTAATATTTATATCTTTTAGCGGATTTATGGCGAATTTCTTAAAAGGTGAAGAAATCAGAAATTCTCAAAGAAACTACGATTTATATTTAAGTTCAAGACAAATATCCAAGTCTATGGATGATACTATAAATAAACTAAAAAATATATCTGGAATAAAAAACTTTGAAGTAGCTGTAGGAGAGTATATTTCTATAGGAGTAGATAAGGATAAAATAAATAAATCTAAAGAAAATCTAATTAAGGATTATTATCAACAACGTAAGGTTGGAGATAGTTATGAATATGAGTTTAACAACAACGAATTAATTTTTCCTGGAGAAACTGCGATACAAAATAAAACAAAAAACTTAATAAAAGGTTCTTTTGACAAAGAAAGAGCGATTAAAGAAAATGGAGTGATATTTGTTAGAAAAAGTTACTTTGAAACAAAGGGTAAGAAAGGAGTAGTAGAGCTAACTAATTACAAAGTTGGAGATACTATAATTTGTGAATATACTGGCGAAAATGATTCAAAGAAAAAAGTAAACATAAAAATTCTTGGTATAACAGATGAAGAACGTCTAGGAATGGGTTATCAAAATATGGGGTTGCAATTTATAACTTATGATGAGGTTGCTGAAAATATGGATTTAAAGTTAGAGAAAGGTATTGTCTTTATTGACTCAGGGGGGAGTGCTCAGACTAGGAAGAGTATAGAGTCTTTGGCTAAGAAAAATAATGTCAATTTCCATGATGAAAATACAAGTGACAAAAGTGCAAAGCAAAATTTAAAAGCTATTAAAGTTTTTGTATATGGGTTTATAGTAGTGATATCTCTAGTAAGTGTTACAAATATACTAAATACAGTAAGTACAAGTATAAATCTAAGAAAAAGAGAACTAGCGATAATACAATCAATAGGTGTTACTCCTGTAGGCTTTAGAAAAATGATATACTTAGAAAGTTTTATCTATGGTATTTTATCTTTATTGTTTGGCGTACCAATTGGTATTGGGATGATATTAATTATGAATAAATTAGTTTCAGGTGTAATTGAATTTTCTACAGTTATACCATGGGCAGCAATTGGCATATGTATAGTGAGTGTTTTTATAATAACCTTTATAGCAGCATATATACCTATGAATAAATTAAATAAGGAGAATATAATAGATAATATAAGAAAAGAAAGTATATAAAATACTATAAAAATAATTTATAGATATATAAATTATTATTAAAACCGTTTAATTGGTATAAACTATAATTATGCTGATTAAACGGTTTTTATTTATATAAGAAATCTAATAAATAAATTGCTAGAGGTATTTAACTATTTAGAAAGAATTGGTATTATATAAAGTAGGAGTTTAGATAATAAGGAAAGATATTTGATTCTATTGGAAAACAAAAGAAAAAGAAGGTGATTACTATTTCTCATATAACTGCTAAAAACATGTATAAAAGCTTAGAGGAAAGAATAAATAAATTTCCACAGGGTGCTCCACCATCCGATACATTATACAAAATATTAAATGTACTTTTTACAGAGCAAGAGGCAAAATTAGTGGCACAACTTCCAATAAAGCCTTTTAGAGTAAAAACAGCAGCTAAAATTTGGAGTATAAGTGAAAGTGAAGCATATAGGGTGTTAGATAAGCTAGCTAGCAGGGCACTAATACTAGATATAGAAGATAAAAAAGGTAAAAAATATATAATGCCTCCTCCAATGGCTGGTTTTTTTGAGTTTGCCATGATGAGAACAAGACATGATATAGACCAAAAACTTTTATCAGAACTTTACTATCAGTATATGAATGTGGAAGAAGACTTTATTAAAGATTTATTTTATTCAACAGAAACAAAACTTGGAAGAGTTTATGTTCAAGAAGAAGTATTGACTAATGATAATGAAGTAAGTATTTTAGATTATGAAAGAGCCACTCATATAATTGATGAATCGACTCATATAGGTATAAGTATGTGTTATTGTAGACATAGAATGCAACATGTTGGAAAAGCCTGTGATGCTCCTATGGATATATGTATGACATTTGACAATGTAGCTAATTCTTTAATAAACAATAAATTTGCAAGACGTGTAGATAAAGTAGAATGTAAGGAATTACTTCATCAAGCATATGAACATAATTTAGTTCAATGTGGAGAAAATGTTCGAAAAGGAGTTACATTTATATGCAATTGTTGTGGTTGCTGTTGTGAGGCATTAGTAGCAGCAAAAAGATTTGGAAATCTTCATCCAGTGCAAACAACTAGTTTTATACCAAATATAAACCATGAAAGCTGTGTAAAGTGTGGTAAATGTATAACTGCATGTCCAATAGATGCAATAAATAAAGTAAAAGAAAATGATAAAGAATATATAAAAATTGATGAGGATAGATGTCTAGGTTGTGGAGTTTGTGTTAGAAATTGTCACAAAAATAGTATTATGCTATTAAAGAGAGATGAAAAAATAATAACTCCTGCAAATTCAGTACATAGAGCAGTTCTCATGGCAATCGAGAAAGGCCAATTACAAAATTTAATTTTTGATAATAATGCCTTAGCTAGTCACAGAGCTATGGGAGCGATACTATCAGCCATATTAAAACTTGAACCAGCTAAAAAAGTTTTGGCTAGTAAGCAATTAAAGTCAGTATACTTAGATAAATTACTAAGTATGAATGATAAATAAAGATTAATTTAAAAATACTCAAAGTATTTTGACTTATCTATGACTAAAGAAACTTATCATGAGGTATATTATCAGTAGTAAAAAGAATGAAATATTTAAGCTTTATTTTTATAGATATACATTTTATAATTGAAATAAAAACGGGCTATATTCAAATAATTTTATTTGAATATAGCCCGTTTTAAAATGTTAAGCTATTTCTTTAATTTGTTTAAATGAATTTTCATTTCCATTTCCACCGATTTGTGTTATTGATTTAAATCTCATTGTTTTAAATAGTTCTTTTTGACTATAGTCTAGTAAATTTCCTACTAGTATTACAGGTGATTTAGTTTTTCCAGCTAAAACCCCAACAGATAAACCGTCTATTAAATCATCTTGTTTGTTGATTCCATTTTTAGCAACATATAGATTGCTTATATTAGAATCTTTGTAAAACTCTTTTATTACTTTTGCATTTGTTTCATTTCTAGTGCTACCTGATATTCTTTGTGGATTTTTAAGTTTACTTTCTATATTTTTAGAAACTGTGTATTCTCCACCAATTATATAAGACTTATCTATTTTTTTATCTTTGAATAAATTATTTATTTCAGTTATATTGCTATTGTCATTAGTAAGTATTATAGGCATATCATTTTGAGCTGATGTTGCACCAATACTTACTGCATCTGCTAATCCTTTTTCACCATTAACTACTGATATTTTTGATATATTACTAATTCCTTTTAATTCTTTAGCAAGATTTAGAGAAGTCTCATATCTATCATTTCCTGAAATTCTAGATACAGAGATATTATCTGACTTTATAGTATCTAAAGATTTTTCGTTTACAGAAGCTTCACCACCAATTACATATACATTTTTAACTTTTAATCTCTTTAATTCAGCTAAAGTCTTTTCATTTATTTGAGAGCTTCCAGTCAATAATATAGGAGCATCTTTTTTATATGCGAATGGTGTTGCAGCCAAAGCATCTGCAATTGCAGAGTCATTTATTAAAACGGCGTTTTCAGCATTTTCCCAACCTGCTTGGCTTATCTTAATAGAAGTTTCATATCTATCAGTTCCTGTTAGCGCATTTGCATTTACTTCATTTTGGTATGTAACTTCAAATCTAGCATTTGGACTTCCTAAGAAAACTATTACTCCTCCTTTTGGCAATCTAACTCTATTATTCTTTGTCACTAAAGAGTAGTTTACAGGAGTTCCTTTATCATCATAAACTGCAAAAGATGAATTTTGAGGAAGATTAACTTCTATTTTTTTATTTGCTATATCATCACCAATTTTATACCATTTTGCATAGCCATTTGAATCTATTTGATATGTGGAAGATTTTTCTGATGATAAACTAGTTAGGGAATCTTCACTTACATATGTTTGTGTTGCGAATTTTAAGTATTCTGTACCATTTTCTTTATACAGTTTAATATCACTCAAGTCACGACCCATTACACCAGGGATTTCTATAAAAGCATTTGAATTATTCTCATCTACTATTTTAGTATTAGCTAAAAAACCTGGAGTTTTATCAGAAATACCAAGAATTGCTTTAACAGAACCAAACATATAGTGTTGAGAAGTATATTTTTCATCTACTAGATAGTAACCTTTTTCACCTCTTTTTTCCCAGGCTTCTTTGACACTATTTGATATATTATTGCTATCTACCTTTTGAGCTACATAGTATAAACTTGCTGTCTGACCTAATCCAGGAACATCATCATAAGAGCTCATATTTAAATATGTGATATTATTTTTTTCTTTTACAAATTTTAGGCAACTATTACCTTTTTCAGATACAAATCTATCTTGACCTATGTATACATATTTATCTTCAGGTCCATTTTCTATGTAAGGAGAAGATACTGTTAGAGTACCATTATCATTAACATCAACTTTTAGCATATTTGAAGAAGCATAAAGACCGCTATTTTCCTTTAAGTAACTTGGCATTTTGACTTGTTGTGGCTTACTAAATGTTTTATCAGGTTTTATTTCCTTAATTTTACCTTTCTCTTTTAATGCAGATAGTAAAATTTCTTGCCCAATTACTTCGTTAAGTTGACTACTTCCACCAGAAGAAACAACTGCAACTGCCATATTTTCATCTGGAAGCACTGTAAGATTACTATGGAATAATAAGGAATCCCCACCTTTTGTAAGTGCTTTTAGATTATATTGATTAAATGGATAAGTGTTGACACAATCCCATCCTAAACCATATCCAAGTATAGAGTCTTCTCCCTCAGGCCATAGACCATTTAAATATTCTTTATTTTCCATAGCTTTTACTGAAGCAGGAGAAAGAATTCCATTTGATTTTTTCATAAATGTTTGTGCAAATGTACATAGGTTTTCTGCACTTGAATATAAACCGCCTGCACCTATAGTATTAAAGTTATCTTGTGGAACAGCATCTTCCCAATAAGGCACATAGGCTTTTGCAAGTTTTGAACTATCAAAACTATTTTCTGGAGTTTTTGTATTTTGTAAGTTAAGTGGATTATTTATGTACTTATCAAGAAAATTAGTAAATGACATACCAGATACTTTTTCTACTAAAATTTCAGCTAAAGTAAATCCATCATTACAATAAACAGAAAAAGCTCCTGGCTTAGCTTTTAATCTTTGTTTCTTTAATTCTTCTAAGAAACTATCATGGCCATAAGAATCATTGTCTCCTAATAAAAGGGCATTTTTTAAACTACTTCCCATTAACCCTGATGAGTGATTTAATAACATTCTTGGAGTGATTTCTTTGTATCTATCATCAGCCATTTTAAATTCAGGTATATAATTTACTACAGGAGTGTCTAAATTTAATTTTCCCTCTTCAACCAACTTCATAACAGCTGTTGTAGTAAATACTTTACTGATAGATGCAATATTGTACATATTATCCTTAGTTAAATTTTTATTATCTTGTTTGCTGTATACTCCACCATTTCCAGAAATCTCAATTTTACCATTATCAATTAAAGCATATTGAGCACTTACAGCGCCGTATTTAGATAATAAAGTTTGAATTTTTTCTTTAGCAAGAGCTCTAGTTTTTGTGTAAGACTCCGAACCTTTACTATAATCATTTAACTCTATATCAGAGCTTTGATACTTATCGGAGCTATTTTGTGTATCATTATCAGCAAAAGTAATACTTGGAGCGGCTGTAAATAGCATACTAAGTACTAATGTGCTAGATAATAACTTACATAATCTTTGCTTAAACATATTAAATTACCTCTTTTCCCTTTTAATAATTATAATTAGCATAACATTCTTAATTGTTTTAATCAACAGATTATTGTTTGAGAAAAGTGTATTTATGATAAGTATACATTTTATATATATGAGAAAAATAAAAATATAATATTTTGTTATCTGATAAAAAATAAAGGGTATAAGTAATATATAAATAAAATGGAGGAATCTTAAATTATGTACAAGACTATAAATAAAAATCAACTTGAGGAAATGATGAAAAATGAAAAAGATATTTTATTGTTAGATGTAAGAACTAAAGATGAATTTAATGAAAGTAAAATAGAAAATGCGATAAACATATCTTTACAAGAGTTAATTAATAGTATAGATGAAATTTATGACTATAAGGATAAAAAGGTAATAGTTTATTGTAGAAGTGGCCATAGAAGTGTTACTGCATGTAATTTGTTAGCTGAAGAAGGTTTTAAGAATTTGTATAACTTAAAATCTGGAATAACTGATTATATGAATTAAATGCTTAGGTTGTGTTAGGTGAAGTAATTTAATATTAAATTTTTATGATATGCTTTTATAAATTATAAAGAAAATAAAGCTAGAATATCTGTAAAAGTGATATTTATTTTTTAGAGGAAGAGAACTACAAAGGATTAATGTAACTGCAAGTTCATCTAAAGATATACAGAGTGATATAAAAAGTGTCAATCTGTATATCTTTAGAATAGAAGTAAAAGATAGAATGTAATGCTAAATTATGTTTGTAAAATATATGTATCTCTGATTGTTGAGCAGATATATATTTAAACATTCATAAGATGAGTTAGGAAAGAACGAATTCTTTCTATTTTTTCATCATTAGAAATGTCATTACATAGTAATATACCTTGTTGACCATATACACAAAAATATGCTGTTGTATCGGAATCAGGAATATTAATTTCTCCTCGAGAATTAGCTAGTTCAATTTGTTTTTTTACAATTGGCACAAGCTTCTCGCAGACTCTCAAAGATAACTGGTCGTGAATTTTTTTGTTTTGTTCTCCATGACATACTTTGTAATAAAGATTATCATCAGTTTCTATATCAATAAATGTTGGTGCTTCTTCAATTATTTGTTTCAATGTTTTATTTTTATTGTTTAGTATAGGTAGCATTTTATCTACTAAAGTTTGTGCATACTGGTCTATAGCACTATCAAATAAGATTTCTTTTGATGGAAAATAACGATAACACAAACCTTGTGCAACATTCATATATTTTGCAATATCAGTAATAGAAGTTTTTTCATATCCATTTTCATAAAATAACTTCATTGCAGTATCTAAAATTTCTTGTCTACGCTCATTAGGTTCTTTAGTAATACGTGGCATATAGCATCCTCCTTCTGATTTCAAGTACATAATAGCATATGGCATTTTGAAAGTCAATGAATGAATATCAGTCATTTATAAGTAATTATGAGGGATAGCTTATTAACTAGAAACTAGAAAAAGGTAGTAACTGAGAAGCTACTACCTTTAATATAAACTTAAACTATAGATTATTTTTATAGGATTTTTAAATATATAATAAAGTGTCTAATGTCCAGTTAAATTACTATCACCAAATTTTTTGTTAAATGGTTTTATAACTCTATTTATAGGACCTTTTAGAAGTACATTTAAGCAGATGAACAAAATCATAAATAATAGTAATACTAATATATCTTTAATTAAATTTGGAGGATATATACCACCAACAGCTTCCCTTGTGGCACCTATTGCGTAAGTAAATGGCATTATAGGATTTATTCTTTGGAAGAATGTAGGTGTAACTTGTATAGGGAATGTACCACCAGAAGAGCCAATTTGTACGACTAGTAGTACTATTGCAATTGCCTTTCCTATATTTCCAAATACAGACACTAAAGAGTAAACTATAAAATTAAACACCATACTAGTAAACATGAGTAGAATTATTAGTAAAATTGGATGTTCTGCTGTTACTCCTAATAATAATATATCTCCAGTTCCAATTATAAATCCTTGAACGAGAGCTATACTTAAAAAAGTAAGTCCTCTTCCAAAATAAATCTCATAAGGTTTATAGTTTCCATGTACAGATGTAGATAATAATGCTGAAAGCAGTAATATACCTACCCATGTAGAAAGAACACTATAAAATGGTGTCATTGCAGAACCATAGTTGGCAATTGGATATAATTTTTCTGTCTTTACTTCAACAGGTTCCTTTAAAAAGTTTGATTTTGTCAATATATCACTTTCAAGTAAGTTAACTAGCTTTTTCATATCTTCACCATTGCTAATTTTACTTAAAGTATCAACTAAGTCATCTAACATTCCTTTTGCCAAAGGAAGTTTTTCTCTTATTAATGATATACTTTCTTGTGCATTTCCTGAAAGACTTAAAGAAGTAGTAAGAATCTCTTCAACCTTTGGAAGTTTTGCTTCTGCTTTATCTAAAACAGTAATTATATCATTTGCTACATTTATGCTTTTTTCAAATATACTGTTTATAGGTTTTGATATTTTTGAGTCAAAATTATTTAAAAGATTTAAATTAATTCTTCCTATACCATTTGATAAGCTTAAAACGTTATTTAAGGCACTTATAGATGGCTGTTGTCCAGATATAACCTTATCTTTAATATCATTTAATGTTGATATAGAAGAATCTATTTTATTGCTGGAATCTTCAAGGCTATTTATTACATCATCCAGTCTATTGTTTGATGTAAGCTGATTCAATTTACTTAAAAAATCTTCTAAAGTATCATTTAAAGATTGTAAGTTAGAAAGTTTTTCTGATAAATTGTCTATCAATTTAGGTACATCTTCACTTCCACTGTTCACTGCATCAATTAAATTTAATGTAAGAGAAGATGCAGAAGATGAAAGGTCAACCATTAAATTTAAATCAGACTTTATAAGTGGAGAAAGTTCGTCTACATTGTTATTTGTATCCTCTAAGAATTTTTTTACATCACTTGATAATAATTTTGTATCATTTAAAGTCTTTTTAATTGTAGGTAAATCAGCTTTAATATCTTTAACTGTACCTGATAGCTTTGAAGTAGCATCAGCAGCTAAATCGACAGTCTTATTTATATGGTCAAATCTTTTTTGAAGGTCGATAAGAGAACTTTCAACCTTTGTTAGTTTTGGAAGTCCATGTTCAATTCCTGCACCAACTCCATTTGATACACCAAGAACTATTTCACTCACTGTCTTTATTATTGTTTGATTAACTTGTAACTGTATTGCAGAAGCTCCTTTGTCAGTAATCTTTGGTGCAACTGCATTTATCTTTTCATTTACTGTATAGATAAGTTCACCCTTTTTAACATCATCTGTAATTAGGGAAGTTAAATCTTTTGTGAAATTTTTTGGAATCTTAAGTGATGCATAATAAGTACCTTTTTTAACACCTTCAAGAGCCGTTTTCTCATCTACAAACTGCCAACCTAAACTTTTATTATCTTTAAGTTGTTCAATTAACTGGTCTCCGATATTAATTTTCTGTCCTGCTATCTCATTACCTTTATCTTCATTTGTTACTGCTACAAGCATATTAGCAGTACTCCCATATGGGTCCCAAGATGCTTTTATATTAAACCAAGCATATAAAGATGGTAAAAAAGCAAGTCCTACAACTATTATAAGTACTGCATAATTTCCACGTATATCTTTTAGGTCGCTTTTAAAAATTTCTAATATATTTTTTAAACCCTTTGAAGGTCTTAAATTTTTCATATTATTCCAGTTTAAAACTTCTTTTAAACCATTTGTTTTTTTCAAATGTCTCACCTCCTGAATATTTTAATAGATAAAAAAGTTAGATTTATAATCAATTTTAAATTATATTACTTTTTACACAAATAGTAAAGTTAAAGTTTTGTCTTAATTTTAATACATATATATTATATATAATAGTATGCTATAAATATATATAAATATGGGAAATAAAAACAAATAATTTATAAAATATATAGTATAAAAATTAAGAATAAATCAAATATTTATAATTGATATAATCAATTAAATTATTGATTGTGATATACTTTTAATAGTGAGAAAATGCTATGAAGGGATGATTGAATGAGGTATTTTAAAAAATATATAAAAAAATATATAGTGTTGTTTTTAACAGCAATATTTTTCTTAACATTGGAAGCTTTTTGTGATTTGGCACAACCAACTATAATGGCTAAAATAATTGATATAGGGGTTTTAAATAAGGACTTAGACTACATATTATCAACAGGAGCTTTAATGATAGGTATAACTTTTTTAGGAGCAGTATTTTCAATAATAAGGAGTATAATCTCAGCAAGAGTTTCTCAGTGTTTTTCTTATGATTTAAGACAGGATGTATTTGAAAAGATAAATACATATTCGTTGAAGCAAGTAGATAAGTTTGGTAGAGCCTCACTAATAACAAGAATTACTAATGATATTAATCAGATACAATTATTTGTTCATGGAATGATGAGAGTTTTTATAAAATCACCAATTATGTGTATAGGAAGTTTAATTATAGCAATAAAATTAAATTTAAAAATGTCAATAATTATTTTAATTGCAGTTTCAATTATATTTATTATAATATTGTTTAATATGAAGATTGGATATAAGTTATTTAAAAAAGTACAAGAAAGTACAGATAAAATAAACTCAAAATTGAGACAGTTTTTAGGTGGAATAAAGGTAGTTAAATTATTTTGTAGGTATGATTATGAGAATAAACGTTTTGAAGAATTAAATAATGAACTTTTTCAAAATAGTAGAAAAGCTACAACAATGATGTCATTTTTTAGACCAACAATTACAATAATTATTAATATTGCTATAATAATAATATTGCTGATTGGAAGATATTTAATTTATTCTGGAGAAATTAAAATTGGAATTATAGTTGCCTATGTAAACTACATGACTAGAATATTAACATCACTTATAATGATTTCACATGTTTTTAATGTTTTTGTGAGAGCAAAAGCTTCTTATGAAAGAATAAGTGAAGTCTTGCTTGATGAGAATGAAGAAGTGATTATCAAAAATACTGATTTAGATGGTAAAGAAAGAGAATTAGAATTTATAAATGGTGATATAATTTTTGAAAATGTAGACTTTTCGTATAATAAAAATATAGATGAGAAGATATTAAAAGACATATCTTTTAAAATAAAAGAAGGGCAAAATATTGGCGTGATTGGCCAAACTGGTTCAGGAAAGACTTCTTTAATCAATTTAATCCAAAAATTATATATGGTTGATAAAGGAGATATTAAGATAGGAGAGCATAGCATATATAGTATATCTAAAGAAAGTTTAAGAGAAAAAATAGGTGTAGTTTTTCAAAATAGCAGTGTGTTTGGAAAGAGTATATCAGAAAATATAATTATGGGAAATAAAGATATAAGTGAGGAAGATGTTGTAAAAGCATGCGAAATAGCAAATGCAAATCAATTTATAACAAAGCTTGAAAATTCTTATGATGAAGTTTTGTTTCAAAGGGGTAAAAACCTATCAGGAGGACAAAGACAAAGAGTTACAATAGCTAGAGCTATAGCAAAAAAACCACAAATATTAATTCTTGACGATTGTTTTAGTGCGATGGACATCAATACAGAAACAGTTATAAGGAAAAATATAAAAGATTATATAAATAATTTAAGAGAAAATGAAAACAAGAAATGTACTATTATAACTATTTCACAAAAAATTAGTTCTATAATTGACTGTGATAAGATTTTAGTTTTAGATGAGGGAGAGGTGGTTGGATTTGCTGCACATGAAGATTTACTGGTTAGTTCTCCAACTTATAAAAAGATTTTTGAGTTGCAAAATCTAGTAAATGAAGATGTAAATTAAGGAGGAAGTGTATTGAATTTGAGTACTGGAAATCAAAAGGTGAGTAGACTAAAGAAAAAAGCAAAGCCTAAAGATTTTAAAAAAACATTTAAAAGAGTTTTTATGTACTTTAAAAAAGATAAAAAAATTACTAGATTGATTTTTTTACTAGTAATAATTGATTCAATTATATCAACTATAATACCATATACTCTTGGAAAAGTAGTTGACATAATAAATATTGATATATATTCAAAGTCTGTTTTCTTAAAAGGAATACTTATTTTACTTTTATTTTATATAATTGAATTTTTAGTTAAGCTGTCTAAGGGGGTATTTACAGCTAGATTATCTCAAAGTATAGTTAGAGATATGAGAAGTAATTTATTTCTAAAATTTAGGAATTTACCAATAACTTTCTTTGATAAGAGTCCCACTGGAGATATTATGAGTAGAGTAACAAATGATGTTGATAATATTAGTACAGGTATTTCAACTTCATTAGTACAATTAATTACAGGAATTTTAAACATATTGCTAACTTTCATTATGATGTTTATATTAAGCCCTATTTTAACTTTTTGTAGTATTGTATTAATACCAGTAGTAATGCTTCTGAGTAATTTTATTGCAAAGAGGACTAGAGTTTTTTTTAAGCAACAACAAGTGGAGCTAGGAAAGCTAAATTCTCATATTGAGGAAATGATATCAAATATAAATGTAGTAAAAGCTTTTAATTATGAGAAAAAATCTGTAAGTGACTTCAAAGAAATCAATGATAGGCTTTTGAGTATTTCACTTAAATCACAGATTTATACATCTCTTTTAATGCCTATTATGAACGTAATTAGTAACATAGGGTTTGCAATTATATGTATTATAGGTGGAGTACTTGCGTCTAAAGACGTTATAACTATAGGAGTTATAGCAAGTTTTTTAAGTTATGTAAGACAATTTACAAGACCTTTAAATGAATTAGCTAACTTATTTAATACACTGCTTTCAGCTGTAGCAGGATGTGAAAGAGTCTTTGAAATTATGGATGAGCAAGAAGAAGCACAAATAAATAGTAGCACTAAAAGTGATATTTACAACAATAAAAATAATAATTTAAAAAAATCTTTTATAAATGGAGATATTGAATTTAAAGATGTAAGTTTTTCTTATGACTCAAAAAAGAATATTTTAAGTGATATAAACTTAAAAATCAAGGCTGGAACATCAAATGCCATAATAGGAGAAACTGGTAGTGGAAAAACGACAATTATAAATCTGATTACAAATTTCTATCAAGTAGAAAAAGGGAAGATATTTTTAGATGGGAATGATATATATTCAGTTGATAGGAATTGTTTAAGAAATTATTTTGGAGTAGTTCCACAAGAAAGTTATATATTTAATGACACTGTTATGGAAAATATAAGATATGGAAATCTAACAGCAACTGATGAACAGGTTATATCTGCTAGTAAAATAGCAAATTTACATAAGTTTATAATTAAGATGCGTGAAGGATATGAGACTGTTTTATCGGATAGGGGTGAGGATTTAAGTGAGGGGCAAAAACAACTAATTAGTATTGCTAGGGCGGTATTAAAAAATGCACCAATACTTATTTTAGATGAAGCTACAAGTAATATAGATATAGCAACTGAAGCTAAGATTCAAGAGGCAATAAATAATATAACTTATGGAAAGACTAGTATAATTATAGCTCATAGACTAAGTACTATATCAAATTGTGACAATATAATAGTTTTAGAAAATGGGCGAATTGTAGAGTCTGGAAACCATAAAGAACTAATAAAACTAAAAGGTCATTATCACAGAAATATACTGTTAACAAATCGAAATTAAAAATTAATAAAAAAATTTAAAAAAAATTGTTTAAAGGTATATGACGCGGGTATATATAGACTAACTTAGAAAATAAAAAATTTAATTTGATATATAAAATATTAGGAGGAAATTAATTATGAAAAAATTTGTTTGTACAGTATGTGGATATATACATGAAGGGGATGCTGCACCAGCACAATGTCCAGTATGTAAAGTTGGAGCTGATAAGTTTGAAGAAATGAAAGGCGAAAAGAATTGGGCTGATGAGCACAGAATAGGAGTAGCTCAAGGTGTAGATGAAGAAGTAATCGAAGGATTAAGAGCTAATTTTGTTGGAGAGTGTACAGAAGTAGGAATGTATTTAGCAATGAGTAGACAAGCTGATAGAGAAGGATATCCAGAAGTTGGAGAAGCTTATAAGAGAATAGCTTTTGAAGAAGCAGAACATGCTGCTAAATTTGCAGAACTTCTTGGAGAAGTTGTAGTTGCAGATACAAAAGAAAACTTAAGAGTTAGAGTTGATGCTGAATATGGTGCAACTGATGGAAAATTAAAATTAGCTAAAAAAGCTAAAGAATTAGGATTAGATGCTATACATGATACAGTACATGAAATGTGTAAAGATGAAGCTAGACATGGTAAAGCATTCTTAGGATTATTAAATAGATATTTTGGAAAATAAATTTATAAAAAATTATATATAGATTTTTGATTATCTTTTTAATCTTCTTATATGTCCGAATAGCCTTATTTTATAAGCTATTTGGGCATTTTACTTTATATCAATACTCATGTTTCTAGGTTTATCTTCTTATATTTTTCCCATCAAACGTGGTAAATATCGTGGTAAATACTTTTATGCAATCAGATGCTTAACCTCTGTCTTGGCACTGTCAATGGACGAATGAGCGCACCAGTTTGTTGTGATACCGATACTCGAATGTCCCATGAAATACTGTAAATCTTTCGGGTTCATGTTCCGTTGTGCCAGTTTCGCACAGAATGTATGGCGTAATATATATGGTGTGATATGTGGTAAGGCTGTATCCATGTTGCTTGTTGTATTTCTTCACAATATGGTTAAATAACCCATTGTAATCAATCGCAACCTTTGGATTACCATTCTGATTGACAAATAGGAAATTTCCCCATTCGTCTATTACTATTGGCTCTGTCTTAGGGCGATTCTTAGTATCTATCCAGCACCCATTTCAACCATTATTCATTCTCATAAGTTTAATAATCAACAAATAGAGCTTAAAATGATTGTATATTTCAATCTATTGTGATTATTTATATTTACGAATACATAATAATCATTACACGCTTATCTGTTAATGAATTTTTCTTGATTTTGCACAAATAATTAAGTACGACAGGCTTATAAATAACAAGTAACGAAACAATGTGGAGGGTTATGCCATGAAATACAAACTTTTGGGAGAGAATATCCAGATAATCAGAAAGCACAGAAAAATGAAACAGCAGGAATTTGCAGATGCTATCAGTATCAATATGCAGAGCCATTCCAAGATTGAAGGAGGATTGAATTTTCCTACCTTATGAAACGCTGAAAAAGATAACAAATGTATTAGATGTTACACCAAATGAATTGTTATCAGGAGAATGGAAACATACTTACCATATGGAACAGTTCATCATGGAAGTAGTAGAACGGGAAGAAGATTTCAATGTGTCGCTGGAAAATATGCCTATGATGAATTTTTCCAAAGTCATGAGGAGTGGAAGTTTTATATGAAAGTCAAGATGTCGGAATATATCAACAATTATATGAGCGATATAAAAATATCTATTTATGAATTATTGGAGATAAAGAAGTTAATTCAGCGTCAAAAAATGGACAGGCTGATGAAATGCTATAAGGTATGGCATAGTATTGACCGTTGTGATGAACTGTTAAAGGGGTATCAAGAGGAATAAAGGGAAAGTATGTTGTACAGTTCTTTTACAATGGATTATAGTTTGAGCTTATTACTGCATAAGGATAGCAACTAGAATAATATAGGATAAATAATAAAAGGCTTGTATAACATAAAGTATTATGCAAGTCTTTAATTTATTGACAACTGTACTATTTCGTATTATACTGTACTTGCATAAGTAATACGGTATAATACGAAAGGAGAAAAATAGTGGAAATATTTATCAATAATCATGCTAGTGTTCCTATTTATGAACAAATTTCTTCACAGATAAAAGCACTGATTATCAATGGAGAATTGAAAGCTGGAGAAGCTTTGCCATCCATAAGAGGGCTGGCTAAATCTCTGCATATAAGTGTTTTGACAGTACAAAAGTCTTATGATGTACTTCAAACAGACGGTTTTATAGAAACAACGGCTGGAAAGGGGTGCTTTGTTTCTGCTCAAAATCAAGATTTTTATTTAGAAGAACAACAGAAAAAAATAGAAAGCCATTTTTCAGAAGCCATTGAAATAGCTAAAGTAAGTGGAATTAAACTTAATAAATTACAATTGCTATTAACATTATTGTACGAGGAGGAATGATACTATGGAAAAAATTGCATTAGAGCTTAAAGGAATAACGAAACAATACAAGGATTTTAAACTGGATAACATTTCTTTTAAAGTACCACAAGGAAGTATCGTAGGTCTGATTGGCGAAAATGGTGCTGGAAAAAGCACTACAATCAATGCTATTCTAGGATTGACTGTTACCGAACAAGGAGAAGTATCTGTATTTAACGGAAAAAGTGTAAATGCCGAAACAAAAGAACATATAGGTGTTGTTTTTGACGGAAGTAATTATCCAGACAGTTTAACTCCTAAAAAGTTAGGAAAGGTATTTCAAAACATTTACAAAGAATGGGATAGCCAAAAATATTTAGAACTACTTAATAAATTTGAACTTCCAGTTAATAAAAAACTTAAAGAGTATTCTAAAGGAATGAAAATGAAGTATTCTATTTCGGTAGCATTATCTCATAATTCAAAATTGCTAATTCTTGATGAGGCTACAAGTGGTCTTGACCCAATAATAAGAGATGATATTTTAGAAATGTTTTTAGATTTTATTCAAGATGAAGAACACTCAATACTGGTTTCATCTCATATTACCAGTGATTTAGAAAAAATTGCAGATTATATTGTATTCATACATAAAGGAAAAGTATTATTTTCAAAACCAAAAGACGAGTTATTAGAAAAATATGGAATTATAAAATGTAATTCAAAGCAATTTAATGAAATAGATAAAGCTGATATTATTGCATATAGAAAACAAGATTATGAATGGCAAATATTGATTTCTAATAGGCAGCATACAGAAAGAAAATATCCGAAAATTATGATTGTACCAGCGAGTATAGATGAAATTATGCTTATGTATGTAAAGGGGGATAAATAGTATGAAAGGTTTGCTTTTAAAAGATTATTACATTATCAAGTCATCAATTATTACACTACTGATTACTTTTGCTGTTATTGGGTTTGGAGTATCTTTTTTTGCAACTCCACAAGTTTTGATTGTTATAGCAACAACTGTACTAGGTATGAGTGTAGCAACGATAATTAATATTGACAAAAAATGTGGCTGGTTAAAAACAGCTGTAACATTTCCAACACCTAAAAGAACAATTATAAGCAGTAAATATCTTATGTATGTGCTACTATGTTTGCTTGGCATAGTGTTTGGAATAATTTTCAGTACAATGGTATCTTTTGTTATAAATGATATGAATTTTAGCTTTTTGCCATTGTTTACATGCTTGAGTATAGTTATGACATTCTTTTCTGGCGGAATTATGCTTCCATGCTTTTATTTACTTGATGAAGAAAAAAGTGTGGTTGGTGCAATAATAGCATATACACTTGCAGCAGGATTTGTATTCGGCATGAGTAAATTGATTGATAACGGTACTTTGTCAATGGCAATAAGTATTCTAGTTTCGATTATTATATTTATAATTTCATGGTGTCTGATTTGCAAACATGTATCAACTAAAGATATTTGATATAATGGCAATGATGAAGTTAGGGAGATATAACTGCTATGAAAGTTTTAAAAAAAGAGATATAAAACAATCTTAAAAGTTGGGGCAAGAGCACAAGGTGTTTCCATTGCAGAATACAAGAAACTATTGACGAAGCAATCTTAATGGAACATCATTTACAACTGAATATGCTAACACTTTAGCTCATACAAACTATATGTTTTGTGTGGGCTTTTTTCATAGTCAATATCTTTTCAGCTATCTATATACAAAAGATATAAATAAAATTCCTACTCAAAATTAAGAGGAATATTTGCGTTTATATATTTCAGTTATATGCAGAAAGGAGGTGAATAAACATGAGTTTATCTTCTTTTGAGCATATCGTCAGATTACAGTTTAATGCTTTAATGATGATGATTATCCATCTTATGAGTTGATATGTAAGGCATTTGACGGAGATGAAAAAGCAATCAAGGAAATTTTGAAATCTATAACACTTATATATCCAAATTATGCCTACGTCCGTGTTACAATGAGAGTGGTTCGGTCAATATGCAAGTTGATGAAGAACTAAAAGGATAAATTCATACACAGATGATAAAAGCTATTTTTATGTTTGAAATCAAAGTGAAATAGTCTAGTTGTATGAATGAAGAAAGGGAAATGTACAGCTTTTGTGCTATCTTCCTTGTCTCTTTATCGTCATGTCAAGGCTCATTCAATCGTGGTAAATTCGTGGTAAAATGAGTGCTTTTTTTAGGGTATTAGGAATTTCCCTTATGTCAATTAAAGCTAATAGGAAGTATTCAAATATAAAAATATGGAATTAAAGAGTAAATTAGATTCTAAAATAGTAAATTGACATACACATAGGAATACATTAAACTAAGTATAAAAATATTGACTGTTTAATAAAGGTGGTGGATAAACTGATTAAGTATACATATAAAAGTAAGATAGCTATTGTAGTGCTACATGAAATTTATGGAGTTAACAACTTTATAAAGGATATTTGTCAAAAATACTATCAAGATGGATATGATGTATTCTGTCCTGAACTTTTGGGTAGTGGAAAAGTTTTTTCTTATTTAAAAGCCCAAGATGCATATAATTTTTTTATAACTAATATAGGATTTAATATTTATGAAAAAGTAGAAAAACTTATAAATGATTTAAAATTAAAATATAAGCATGTATTCGTTATTGGGTATAGTGTAGGTGCAACAATTGCATGGAGATGCAGTGAAAATTCATTGTGTGATGGAATAATTTGCTGTTATGGTTCTCGAATTAGAGATTATATAGATGTAATTCCAAAATGTCCTGTTTTATTGGTATTTGCAAAATACGATTCATTTGATGTTGATTTTGTTGCCTCTCAACTTGCTAAAAAACAAAATATTCAAATTGAAATTGCAGAGGCAAATCATGGTTTTATTGATACATATTCAAAAAATTATTCTAATACTCATGCACAAACATTCAATCTTCAACAAATGGAGTTTCTATCTAAACATTCAAGTTAATAGAGACTATAATTATTTATAAGAGAATTTAAAATTTTTTTGTTTGTCACACACTCATGCATAGAAGAAAAGAGTATGTCAAAATATATTTATCTGTTGATATTTTAAAATTAGATAGAGCATTTTTTACAGAAAAAGATGAAAGTAATAATAAAAAAATGTTTCTAAGGAAGAATTAAATATATAAATAAATATAGAATAGATGAAAAATAAAGATGCTTTTAGATAGTCAAAGATACTATCTAAAAGCATCTTTATTTTATGGAAATTATGCTAAAATGAATAAGATTTATATGAGGAAGAAGTTTAATTGAGAAAAAAAATCAAAAGAATACAATAATCACTTGCAAAACTTATACTATTGTGATAGACTTAAATCAAAATTAAGAATTGTAAAAAGAAGGAAAAAAATAGGTAATCATTTTAATGAGTCACAACTTAAAAATAAGATACTAGAATTTAAATAGAAGGAAAAGTCTACACATAAATTTAAATTAGTATAAGGAGGAGGAAAATCATATGCCATTAGTATTATCAAATATAGGAGAAGAAGTAGTTATAAAGAAGATTTCAGGAAGTGATAAGATAAGAACCTTTTTAAATAGCATAGGATTTGTAGTAGGAACAAATGTTAAAATAATTTCTAAGATAGATGGCAATTTGATAATAGATGTAAAGGATACTAGAATTGCATTAGATAAAAAAATGGCAAGCAGGATAATAATATAGGGAGGTAGTAATATGAACAAGCTAAAGGATATTAAGTGTGGGGAAACTGTAAAAGTTAAAAAATTAGAAGGAGAAGGAGCCACACGAAGACGTATAATGGATATGGGGATTACAAGGGGTGTTGATGTGTTTGTGAGAAAAGTAGCTCCTCTTGGAGACCCAATTGAAATAACAGTTAGAGATTATGAACTGTCAATTCGTAAATCAGATGCAGAAAAAATTATTGTGGAATAATAAACTTAATTATAGTAGGGTTAATGCAATTATATAGTGAGAATGATTTTCTGTATCAAAAATAATTATGTATCTAAATATTAATGGAGGGAATGGAAATGTCAATAAAAATAGGTCTCATAGGAAATCCTAATTGTGGCAAGACAACAATGTTTAATGGACTTACAGGTTCATCGCAATATGTTGGTAACTGGCCAGGAGTAACAGTTGAAAAAAAAGGTGGAAAATTAAAAGGAAATAAAGATGTAGAAATAGTAGATTTACCAGGAATTTATTCTCTATCGCCATATACATTAGAGGAAGTTGTTACACGTAATTTTATGCTTGATGATAAACCAGATGCAGTAATAAATATTGTAGATGCATCAAATATAGAGAGAAATTTATATTTAACAACTCAGGTTTTGGAATTAGGTATACCTACTGTTATAGCTCTTAACATGATGGATGTTGTTAAGAAAAATGGAGATAAGATAAATATTAAAAAATTATCAGAGGTTATAGGTTGCCCTGTAGTAGAAGTAACAGCTGTTAAAGGGCAAGGAATTATGGAAGCTGCTCAAAAAGCAATTGAAATTGCAAGTTGTAACAATAAATTAGATTTTAAGTTACCTTTTGTTGATGAAAGCAAAGGAGCAATAGAAAAAATCGAAAAGATAATAGAGGAAAAAACTCCATATATAGATATGGAAACACGTTGGTTAGCTATCAAGTTATTTGAAAGAGATGAAAATGTTATACAAAAGCTTGATATTTCTAAAGGAATATTAAATGATATAGAAGAAATAACTAGAAGCTGTGAAGATGAATTGGATGATGATAGTGAAAGTATAATCACAGCAAATCGTTATGAATTTATCAGTTCAATAATTTCAAGCATAATAAAGAAAAATAGAAAAGGTAAAGAAACTGTCTCAGATAAAATAGATAAGATTGTAACAAACCGTATATTAGCATTACCTATTTTTGCACTTATAATGTGGGGAGTTTACTACATAGCAGTAAGTTCATTGGGTGCTATAGCAACTGATTGGACAAATGATGTATTGTTTGGAGAAATTATTCAAGGTAATGTAAGTAATTTCCTAGCTTCCGTAAATGTAGCTGATTGGTTACAAGGTCTTGTAGTTGATGGCTTAATTGGTGGAGTTGGAGCTGTATTAGGATTTGTGCCACAAATCATGCTTTTATTTTTACTATTATCAATACTTGAAGATTGTGGATACATGTCACGTGTGGCTTTTATAATGGATAGAATCTTCCGTAAGTTTGGTCTTTCAGGAAAGTCATTTATACCAATGCTTATAAGTTCAGGTTGTGGAGTTCCAGGTGTTATGTCAACTCGTACTATAGAAAATGATAGAGACAGAAAAATGACTATCATGTTAACTACATTTATTCCATGTGGAGCTAAAATTCCAATAATAGCTTTATTTGCAGGAGCTTTGTTTGGAGGGGCTTCATGGGTAGCACCATCAATGTATTTCTTAGGAATTGTAATGATAATTGTTTGTGGAATTATATTAAAAAGAACTTCTTTATTTGTTGGAGAGCCATCTCCATTTGTTATGGAACTACCTCAATATCATGTTCCTAGTGCAAAAGGTGTTTTAATTCATATGTGGGATAGAGGAAAAGCATTTATAATCAAAGCAGGTACAATTATATTTGTTGCTTGTGGAGTAATATGGTTTTTACAATCATTTAACTGGTCACTACAAATGGTAGATGCAGGAGATAGTATATTGGCTAGTCTAGGAAATATAGTTGCACCAATATTTGCGCCTCTTGGATTTGGAAACTGGCAATCATCAGTAGCAACAGTTACAGGTCTAGTAGCAAAAGAAAATGTAGTTGGAACATTTGGTGTTTTGTTTGGTATATCAGATGCAACAGAACAAGACCCAACACTTCTTGGTTCAGTTGCAAGTATGTTTACAGTAGTTAGTGCATTTTCATTTATGGCATTTAACATGCTTTGTGCACCTTGTTTTGCAGCTATTGGTGCTATAAAAAGAGAAATGGGTTCATGGAAATGGACATGGATTACATTAGGATTCCAAACTTTAACAGCTTATATAGTTGCTCTTCTTATCAATCAAGTTGGAAGTGTACTTTTAGGAACTGGCGGAAGTATTGCTGGGGCAATAATATCTATAGTTATAGCAATAGCTGTAGTATTTGGAGTTTTAACTTATTCAAATCGAACAATAAAAAAAGATAAAATTGGTAATTTGAGCTATATGAAAAATTAGTTCATATAAATAAGGAGTGATGATTATGGCTACATTTGTTATAGCAGCTATTGTGGTAATATTAATGGCATTGGCTGTGATGCATATGGTTAATAACAAAAAAAAGAATGGCAGTAGTTGTGGATGTGGTTGTTCTGGATGCTCAAGTAGTAAGAGTTGCCATGATACTAAAAGATAGATAAAATAAGAGTCTGATAAAAAGTTTAAATTACTTTATTATCAGGCTTTTATTTTTTATATAAATAATAAATTTCATATTTGAATTCAATTAGACTATATTATATTTTTACTGTATAATTATAGACAAATATATGATTAGGAGGGATTATTGCTAAATACAGCAATATAAATGTTTATTATGTTTAAATTTGATGTGACAAACGAACTTATGTGTATAGCAAGAGGAAGTGGTAAATTTTTTGCTAAAAAAGGTGCTATGGTAGCATTTAAAGGAAATTTTAACTTTGAAAAATTAATATTAGGCCCAAACAATGGCGGTGGTTTAGGTAGAGCATTACTAGGACATGTTCAAAGGTCATTGACAGGAGAACAAATGCCAATAATGGTTGTTGAAGGTGAAGGTGAAATTTACCTAGCACAAAATGCTTATCATGTAGATGTAATATCAATTGACCCAGGTGACTCGATTTGTGTTGAGAGCGAAAACTTATTAGCATTTTCAGAACAACTAGATTATAGTGTAAAATTAATTGGTTCAGGAGTAATATCTCAAAAAGGACTTTTTACTACACATTTAATAAATAAAACAAGCCAAAATCAAGATATTGCCATAATAACAGATGGTAACCCTCTGATACTTGAAGGGCCTTGTTGTGTTGACCCAGATGCGTTAGTAGCATGGACTGGAAGGGAACCATATCCTAAAGTAGCAAAACTATCATGGAAAACTTTTGTTGGTCAGACTTCAGGGGAATCTTATCATATGGAGTTTGTTGAACCTGGCCAAATAGTTATTATACAACCATCGGAGAGATTGTCTAGTCTGAATACAGATGCAACACCTTCTGACAGAATGAGGTCAGGTGGAGTAAGAATTGGCATAGATTAATTTTTATAGTGCATTTTAATTGTGATTTAAAATATATTTAAAGAATAAAAATGGTAGCAGGGGTAGGTATATTAAAAAGGAGTTTTAGATGCTGGAGAGAATTCATAAAAAGTTTAAAGGATATTACATTTTCTTACTAATCTTAATTTTATGGAAAATTGTATGTGTTTTAGGTATATGGAGTAGCTATATTTTGCCTCCACCTGAAAGAGTTTTCGAAACTTTTATAAAAATGATAAATGATGGTTCTATTTTTTTAAATGTTTATGCTAGTGTTAAGAGGATATTTATAGGTTTTTTAATAAGTTCATTGATAGCAATACCACTTGGAATCGTATTTGGTGTAAATAAAAAAATGTATGAGTATTTCAAGCCACTATTTGAATTTATGAGAAGTACACCTCCACTAGCTTTAATACCTATGCTGATTTTATGGTTTGGTATAGGTGAAGAGTCTAAAATTATAATTATAGTTTTAGCATCGTTTTTCCCAATATTTTTAAATACGCTAAAAGGGATAAAAAATTGTGACAGTAAATTAATCGAAGTAGGAAAGTCTTTTAATTTATCTAAGAAAAGAATTTTTTGCAAAATAATAATTCCTAATTCTATGTTAGATATTATTGTTGGACTTAGTCTAGGTCTTGGGTATAGCTTTAGAGCTATAATTGGTGCAGAACTTATTGCGGCTTCTTCTGGTTTAGGATACTTGATTTCTGATGGTAAGGATATGTCAAGAACTGATATTGTACTGGTTGGAATTTTTGTTATTGGTTTTTTAGGTATACTTTCAGATTATCTATTTTCAATGGCAATAGCAAAATTTAGCAAAGGGAAGCAGGTTGATTTAAATGGTTAGAAATGGATTTTTATTAGAGAATATACATAAAAAGTATTTAGTTGATAATAAAGAACATTTAGTGCTTGATGATATATCATTGAGTATATCTAGCGAAGAAATAACGGTTATATTAGGGGAAAGTGGCTGTGGGAAGACAACTTTGCTTAGAATTTTAGCAGGTCTTGAAAGTGCTACTAGTGGAAATGTATATTTTTTTTATAATGATAAAAAGTGTATCCCAAAAGTAGGGGTTGTTTTTCAAGAAAGTAGACTAATGCCATGGCTAAATGTAAGTGAAAATATACTTTTACATACTGAAAAAAATAATATAAATAAGGTTGATTTAGACAGATATTTAAAGATGATGAAACTTGAAAAGTTTAAAAACTCATATCCAAATGAGCTCTCAGGAGGAATGGCTCATAGAGTAAGTATTGCAAGAGCTCTTTCTTTTAACCCAGATATTCTATTGATGGATGAACCATTTGCGGCATTAGATTATTTTACAAGAAGAAAAATGCAAAAAGAAGTAGTAAATATCCATAAAAATACTAAAAAAGGGGTAGTATTTGTAACTCATAATATCGAAGAAGCTATGGAAATAGCAAAGAAAATAATTGTTTTTAGTAAAAATAAAGGGATTAAACAATTTAGTGTCGAAGATGAATATAATAGAGATTTAACTAAAAGCTATTATATAAGCTTAAAAAAAGAAATATTAAGGGAATTGGGGGAGTTTTAAGTGATTAAAAGAAACAAAAAAATTTTAGCAGTAATGACATCTTTAGTAATGGTATTGGTTGGTACTGTGGGATGTTCAACAAAAGAAGAGGGTAATAAAGATGTTCCTACAAAAAAAGAGACTAGTTTACCTAAGGAAATAAATTTAACCTATGTAAAGTCTCCACTTAATGTTCCAAGTATACTGGAAAAGAAGGATGATTCATTTGGTAAGGAATTTAAAAAGGATAATATAAAAGTTAATTTTCATGAACTAACAACAGGTCCAGAACAAACTCAGGCACTAGCTGCTGGAGAATTAGACTTTTTGCATGCATTAGGTGGAACATCTGCTATAATAGCTGCTTCTAATGGAGTTGGGCTTAAAATTACAAATATCTATAGCAGATCACCAAAAGGATATATGCTTATAACTAACAATGAAAATATCAAATCTATAAAAGATTTAAAAGGTAAGAAAATTGTAGGGCCAAAAGGGACTATACTTCATCAATTATTGATTGCTGCACTTGCTAAGGAAGGTTATACTATAGATGATGTTGAATATGTAAACATGGATATTCCTAGCGCTGCCTCTGCATTAGAAAGTAAAAGTGCTGATGTTGCAATGCTTGCAGGTCCAGTAGCTCTAAAAACAATAAATGCAGGTAGCAAAATGATAGTAAATGGAGAAGGTTTAGTTAGTGGAATAATAGTTACTGCAGTAAGTGATGATTTTTCTCAAAAATATCCTGAATTAGTAAAAAGATTTATGAAAGTTCATGAAGAAACTTTAAAATATATGGATGAAAATAAAGATAAGGTAATGGAAGATGTATCAAAAGAAGTTGGTTTAACTTTAGATGAAACAAAGGAAATGTATTCTTGGTATGATTTTAGTTCTAAGATAACAGATAAGGATATAAAAGAGTTAGAGGATACACAAGAATTCTTGATGTCTAATGGAATGCAAGAAAAGAAAATAAATATTAAAGATATGTTATATAATCAAAATTAGTATATTAAAATAGAAAATACATCCTTAAGTTATTGTGGTAATAACATGATAAAAAAGGATGTATTTTTATTTTTAATTATTTTATAGAATTAAATCTAATTAGAAACAGCTTACTATTTTATCTACACTTATGTAGTCAAGCAATTTTCTCATTTTTTTACGATGAAGCAAAAACTTAGAATATGTGTCTTCTGATTGTTTTGGATCACCGTAAACTTTCCAATATTTAATCATAGAAACTTCACAGTTACTATATCCCATAAATCCAATCACATCTTTAAGGGGATATCCTAAAAAAATACCTATTTCATCAGGAAAAGTATCAGTTTTAAGTTTTTCAACTAGATGCTCTAAATAAGCATTTACATTAGTATTTTGTTTGTATCCTAAAAACTTCAAAAAATTTACTGTTTTTTTACATTTTAATCTTTCTGACAATGCAGTTTTATTTACAAATAATATTTTTAATCCTTTTTTTTCTTTATCAATAACTATAAAATCTATCTTTTTACACTTATATAAATATTTGTAAATATCACTAATTTTTTCCTCTCTATTTACGTCAGTAAATGAAATATTTATTATTTCAGCAGGTTTAGAGCCTAAAAAAACTGGACCTAAAACTTCTAAAAGCCATTTTATATATGATGATTCAATTTTATTCTTACAACAAAATTGTGAACTGCAACAATGCATAAAAGATAACCTCCTTCAAATGAAAACTAATATCAATTAATTAAATTATACTATGAATGATAATCAATATCAATAATAAAATTATATTTTTTTATTTAATTACTTATCTATTATAATTTCCCAAAAAATAAATTATAAATTGTTTAATTTTAGTAAATAAAAAATAAAAATATAGAAATACTAAATGTAAGAAAGAGAATTATTAAAACTTTTTGTAATATAAAACATCTAGGAGGGTAATAAAAATGAAATTAAAAAGAACTTTATTTGTAGGACTTGCGTTAGTATTAGCTATAGGTATGACAGCATGTACTAAAAAAACTGAACAACCAGATGAAAATGCAGGAAAAAATCCAAACGAATCAGTAAATAACAATGAAGGCTATATGAATTATTATTCAACAAGCTATAATGATTATATAGCAGGTTTAAATAGATATTCTATTTATGATACTCCAGAAAGTATAAATAATCAGTTTAAGGATAAAGAATATCCAGGAAATGAAAAATATTTAAGTGATGTAAAGGCAGCATATAAAGACAGTAGAGATAAAATACAATCATTTGTAGATTCTCTTAAAAAAGATGGTAAAACAGAAGATGCTGAATTAAAGAAAATGAATGATGAATTAATAACTGAAGGTGAAAGATTAGTAAAGGATATAGATTCTAGACTAGCAAAATTAGATAAAGTATCTGACGAAGATATGAAAAAAGGTCAAAATGACTTTATGAAATTAGTTCATGGAACAGAAGATGTTGGAAATGATATAGGTAGTGGTTTTAGAAAAATGATAAAAGATATGAATGATAGATTAGGAATAACAGGAAACAATAAAAAATAGTTATTTATCTTTAATTAGGAATAATAAAAAATAAAAATTTTAAATAAATTTATTGACAAATATTATTAATAAATATATTATATATAACATAGCAACAAATGATAATCGAATTAAATTAAATAACGTCTTATCAAGAGTGGTGGAGGGACTGGCCCTTTGAAACCCGGCAACCAGTATATTTTATATACATTGGTGCTAAATCCTGCAACTGATATAGTTGATAGATGAGTATAAATAGCTTTTTAAGCCTGAGTTTATACTCAGGCTTTTATTTTGTTAGATACAAATTTAAAATACATAAATAAAAATAAACATACAAATTGAGCAGAATATGTGGGGAGGAAATTTTATGGTTAGCATAAAAAATGTTAATAAGTATTATGGAAAGACTCAAGTACTTAAAGATGTAAGTATTGAGATAGAATCTGGAGAAATCTTTGGGATAATAGGTCATAGTGGTGCTGGAAAATCAACACTACTTAGATGCATAAATGGGCTAGAAGAATATCAAGAAGGTAGTGTGCTTGTATCTGATAAGGAAGTAAAGTCATTAAATGAAAAGCAAATGAGGGATTTAAGAAAAGAGTTAGGAATGATTTTTCAACACTTTTCATTACTTGAAAGAAAAACAGTATTTGATAATGTAGCATTACCTTTAGAGTGTTTTGGATATACAAAGGCAGAAATTAAAAAAAGAGTTTTAGAGTTACTAGAAGTGGTTGGTATATCTGAAAAGAAAAATGATAAACCAAGAAACTTAAGTGGTGGTCAAAAACAGAGAGTTGCAATTGCTAGAGCTTTAGCACTAAACCCACAAGTACTTCTTTGTGATGAAGCAACTTCAGCACTAGACCCAAATACTACAAAATCAATTCTTTCATTACTTGAAGATATAAACAAAAACCTAGGAATAACAATAATAGTTGTAACTCATCAAATGGAAGTTATAAAACAAATTTGCGGAAGAGTGGCAATAATGGAAAATGGAGAGGTATTAGAAGTAGGAGATACAGAAGAAATTTTCTTGAGAAATACTAAGGGACTTAGAAAATTAATAGGTGAAGAAAGTATAATTTTACCAAAAGGAACAAATATAAAAATACTATTCCCTAAAGACATTTCTAATGATGCTATTATTACAACAATGGCAAGAGAGTTAAACATAGATGTATCTATAATATTTGGGAAATTAGAACAATTTAAAGAGGATATTTTAGGTTCACTTATTATAAATGTTTCAGATAAAAGCGGAGAGAAAGTAAAACAGTATCTTACAGATAAGGACATAAGATGGGAGGAAATGATAAATGAATAGTCTAATTGATTTTTTAACAACACTATTTCCAAATGCATTACTACAAACTTTATATATGGTCATAGTACCAACTGTAGTGGCAACAATATTAGGATTTATACTAGCAATTATATTAGTAGTGACAAAACCAGATGGATTAAAACCAAATAGCACGATTAATAGTGCACTAGGATTTATAGTAAACATATTTAGAAGTTTCCCGTTTATGATACTTATAGTTGCAATGATTCCAATAACAAGATTAATTGTTGGAACAAGTATAGGAGAAACTGCTGCAATAGTACCAATAACTATTGGTGCAGCACCATTTATCGCTAGGATTATAGAAAGTTCATTAAATGAAGTTGATAAGGGACTAATAGAGGCTGCCAAATCTTTTGGGGCTACAAAAAAACAAATAGTATTTAAAGTTATGATAAAAGAAGCAATGCCTTCAATTGTATCTGGAATTACATTGTCAGTAATTTCTATACTTGGTTATACAGCTATGGCAGGTGCAGTAGGAGCTGGTGGACTAGGTAATATAGCACTTATTTATGGATACCAAAGATTTGATACAGCAGTAATGGTTTATACAGTAATAGCACTTGTAATACTAGTTCAAATAATACAAGGTTTAGGAAATCTAGCGTATAAGAAACTAAAATAATTTAATCAATAAAACATTTTTAAAGGGGGAGTAAAAAATGAAATTAAAAAAATTATTATCAGTAGCATTAGTGTCAGCAATAGCAATATCAGCAGTAGGATGTTCAAACAAAGAGGATAAAAAAATATTAGTAGGGGCATCATCAAATCCACATGCAAAAATATTGGAAGTTGCAAAACCTTTATTAAAAGAAAAAGGATATGATTTAGAAGTAAAGATATTTGATGATTATGTGCTTCCAAATACAGCATTAGATGAAGGTTCTTTGGATGCTAACTTCTTTCAACATATTCCATTTCTAGAGGAGACTGTTAAGGAAAAAGGATATAAACTTACTTATACATCTAAAGTTCATATAGAGCCAATGGGATTCTATTCAGAAAAAGTTAAATCATTAGATGAAGTAAAAGATGGAGCAGTTATAGCTGTACCAAATGATGCGACTAATGGAGCTAGAGCACTTAAATTATTAGCAAAACATAAATTAATAGAAGTAAAAGATGGCGAACTTATAACTAAAAAAGATATAACTAAAAATCCTAAAAATATACAAATAAAAGAAATGAATGCAGAACAATTACCAACAGTATTAAAAGATGTTGATGGAGCAGTAATAAATTCTAATTATGCTTTAACAGCTAATTTAAATCCTACTAAAGATGCAATAGTAATAGAATCAAGTGATTCTCCATATGTAAATATAATTGCTTGTAGAGAAGATAATAAGGATAGTGATAAGATTAAAGCTTTATCAGAAGCTATGAATAGTAAAGAAGTTAAAAAGTTTATACAAGATGAATATAAAGGAAGTATCGTTCCAGCTTTTTAAATTAAATATACAAAATCTATAAAATGAGTAAAATTTTAAAAACTTTACTCATTTTTTTTTATAACTAGAAAGTGACAAATTTTTTGGGAGAATTGTGGTAACATATTTATAGATAAAACTATATAAAAATGAAGAAGTGGTGGGGAATATGGAATCTAAGGGAACTTTAAGGAAGAATAAGGTCTATATATTGGCTAATGGGTTATTTTTAATTATTGCACTTTTGAATATAAATTTGTATACAGTTTCCATAAATATGTATAGGATAATTTTACTTTGGATATTTGGATATTCTATAGTTTATATAACTAGTTTTGAAAAAGATGAATTTATAAATATACTAAAATTAGGATGCCTTGTATTAGTTTTTGTGGGGATTTTAGGCATAGCAGAATTAGAGATTCAAAAATTCCAAGTTATGATACTCAATTTAAGTATAATTAATATATCTACATTTATATACTTAACAATTTCTAAAATAAAAAAACTGAGAATAAGTCATTTGTTGATTTTCAACAGTACTTTTGTAATAGTAGATTATTTTCTACGAAGTATTTTTAATAACTTTTATTTGAATATGATTATTATGTCAATTAATATTGTCATATCTTTGTTCAATTTATTGTTTGTATTAAACAAAATCAATAGTGAAGCTGAACATTATAGCTTAATAAAAAATTTATCATACTTTGCTTTATTTGCAACTATTATAGGTTTTATAACAACTTGTCAAATTAGTATAGTAGATACAGATAGATTAATAGGAGTAGTGTATTTATTGTTATGTAATCATACTTACTATGTGTATGTATACAGTCTAAGTAATAGAATAGTATATCCATATTATGAATTAAATTCAATAAATAAGAAGTTAAGTAAAAAGTCAGAACAATTAAGTAAGATAAATCTAGCAATAGAAAAGGATATGACTATACAGAAAACATTAAAAAATTACATAGATGAAAGAAAAGAGTTATTAAGACAAGCACTTGATACTATACCAAATGTATGGATAATAACAGATTATGATTTTAATATAAGTTATACAAATAATGCATTTAAAGATGAATTTTCAAAGGACATGAAAAACTTTTATCACATATTAAATTTTATAAAAGAAGATGAGTGTGTAGCTGAAAAGCTAAAAAAATTTGATAAGGATATAAGTATAATTGATAAACAAGTAGAGCTAAATAATAAAATATATTTGCTAAGTTTAAGTAATAATGAAGAAGAAAGTAATTATTTAATAAGCTTAAATAATATTACAAATGAAATAAAAATGGATAAAGAGATAAGGGCTATAAATAAAGATTATGAAAATATAATATTAAATATACCCTCTCCTATACTTGTAAGAAGTGCAGAAGGTGGTATAAAGAAGAATAAAGTAATAAGCATAAATAAAAAATATGAAAAGAGTTTTAAATGTACATCAAAAGAGCTAGTTAATATGACATTAGAAAAATATTTTGAAACTTTTAACATAGATTTCTTTGATAATAGAGACTTTAAAAGATTAAATCTAACAAAAGAAAAGAAAGCTGAAATAGTAAGTTATAATGATACAGCAAATTGTATAGTTAATTTTGTAATGTCTGATTCAGATGGTGAAGAACATGTTGAAGAAGTGAGAGTTGGAGATTATTGGTCAAATAATAAATTATTTAAGTTACTTACATTTAGAGATATAACCAAAGAAATAAATATACTTAGAACAGTAAATGAACAAAAAATAATATATGAAAAATTATTAGATGCTATACCAGAGGCTATTTTTCTTGAAGATTTAAGTACATCAAGAGTACTTTATACAAATAGAGCTTTTAGAGAATTATTTGGAATATCAAGTGATGTACTAGGAGTAACAACACAAAAATATAGAAATATCTTAGTAAAAAAATACATAAACAATTTAAATATAGGTGAAAGAGAAAAAAGTATTCATATAGTAAATGAAAACAATCATATTAAAGAAGTAAATATGATATCAAGAACCTTATACTTTGGACAGAAGAGAAGTAGAGTGAGAATCATTAAAGATTTAAGTGTACAAAGAGAGTCTGAGAGACTTAAAAAAGCATTAATAAAACAAAGACAGTATGACCAGATGAAGATGGAGTTCTATGCTAATATATCTCATGAACTCAAGACTCCTTTAAATAATATCTATAGCTCAGTTCAGCTTATCGAGAATCTTTATAAAAAAAGCAAGATAATTGACTGTCAAGATATATTAAGAGAACACATAAAAATAACTAAACAAAACATGTTTAGATTATTAAGATTAATAGATAATATAATAAATATTTCTCAAGTTAAATCAGAAATATATAAGATTAAAGCAGTTAACTTTGATATTATCGATATAACAGAAAGAATAGTTACATCCATTAGCAGTTATGCAAAATCTAAGGGAATCGACTTAGTTTTTGATACAAATGAGGAAACTATGAGAGTAGGTCTTGACCCAGAATCTATAGAAAGGATAATATTGAATATATTATCAAATGCTATAAAGTTTACTTTAGAAGGTGGAGAAATACTTGTAGGAATATATAAAGAAGGTGAAAATGTAGAAATACTTATAAAAGATACTGGAATAGGTATAGAAAAGGAAAAATTAAATGACATATTTAATAGATTTAAACAAATTGAAAATAGTGGTATATCAAATGAATTCGGCAGTGGAATAGGATTGTGTCTTGCAAAATCGTTAATTGAAATTCAAAATGGAGAAATTTATATAGATAGTAAATTAGGAGAAGGAACAGAGGTGAAAATCATATTCCCAATTAAAGAAGTAGTTGAAGAAGTCTATGATAAATCAAATTACAATGATAATATTGAAAAATTCGAGATAGAATTTTTTGATATATATAAGTAGTAAATATTGAAATCCATTATTTTATATATTAATATACAATTAAAAGCAGACTAATTTTACTTATAATTTTAGCTGTATTTAACTGACTATAAATAAACTTTATGAGGTGAAATTTTGGAAAAGGATTTTTTTAGGAAAAATGGAATTGATTTAGCTAAATCTATATTAGGTAAATATTTAATAAGAAAGTATGAAAACAAAACAATTGTTACCAAGATAGTAGAGACAGAGGCATACATGGGTATAAATGACAAAGGTGCACATGTATATGGTGATAAAAGAACTGAGAGAACTAAGCCTCTGTATTTAGATGGTGGACATATATATGTTTATTTAATTTATGGTATGTACAATTGTCTAAATCTATCAGCGAATATAGAAAATGTACCAGAGTGTGTGTTGATAAGAGGTGTCGAACCAATAACTTCTTTAGATGAGATATCTATAAATAGATATAATAAATTGTATGATAATTTGAGTAAGTATCAAATAAAAAATATTACTAATGGACCAGGAAAACTTTGTAAGGCTTTAAAAATAGATAGAAGCTTAAATAGTAAGAGTATAATGGGTGAAGAATTATATATAAGTGACTTTTATTATGATAATGAAGGAAAAAAGGTATTTAGTGAAGGTGAATTGGATATAAAAACTAGTAAACGTATAAATATAGACTATGCAGAAGAAGCAAAAGATTTTTTATGGCGTTTTTATATAGAATAAGTACTGATATCAATAAGATATATATTTATAAAAATTATTTTTTATAAATATATATCTTATTTTTTACAGAATTTTTATTTTAGTATAAATAAATTTATAGAGCAGAAGATGTATTTTTAGTAGATTTTTATAATTATTTTCAATTGTTTTGTTTATACAAACAAAGATATATTTCAACAAAATAAGTATGATAATATTATACTATAAAATAAATGAATATTAACTTTTGGACGCATTTTATTAAGAATAGTCGTGTTTATACATAAAGTTAGTTTATTTTATATTAAACAGATTATTTATTACAACGAATAATTATTTATAAAAAATAGAAAAATTTTGACAAAAAAAGAAAGTATCTTTAGAATAGAGATATATTTAAAATCGTATGATTGAGGTTATAAGATGATTTCATATGCTTTGTTATGAAAATTATTGTTAGACAGAAAAATTAAAAATGGAATTTAAAAAGATGATAAATATTTTGATAACGATTGCTAAATTAGGAAATAACAAGGCTGTATCTGTATAAACATTAGAAAAATATGTATAGTTTTGGACTATAAAATATAAGATGTTGTATAAATAAAAAAAGGCATTGAATAGATACTATTAAATTGTAAAATTATGTTATAATTATTATAAAGGATGTAAGAATCTGTAGAAATAGCAATATAATAAGCTTAATTTTTAATAGTTAAATTCAAATAAACTATATAATGCAATGTACACAAATTAAAGATAGTAATCTGATAAAAATTATACTAATAAGATTTATATATTATGAACTATATAAATAATAAAGTAAATTATATGAATAACTTAAGTTTTATAATATAAAAAAAGTAATCATAATCAGATATATTAAAAAATAGAAAAATAATTAATAACTTTTGCTAAATTAGGTAGAGATATATACAATAATAAATTATAAATAATGATAAATGTGTAGACAAAAGAAAGTGAATAAATTATATTTATACTAATAAAGTTTTTTTGAGGTGAAATATTATAGATATAATAGCCTATATTTATATTCTTATATTTATATTATGAAAAAATTAAAATTATTTAGGGGTGATGGTTTTGAATAAGGACATAGGAGCAAAAATAAAGCAACTTAGAACTCAAAAACAAATGACACTGAAAGATATGAGTGAGAAAACAAACTTATCAATTGGATTTTTGTCACAACTTGAAAGAGGATTAACAAGTGTGGCAACAGATTCATTGGGTAAAATAGCAAATGTATTGGATGTAGATTTGACTTACTTTTTTATGAAACCAAAGGAGCATAAGAGACCTGTATTAAGAAGTTATGAAAAAGAAGTTTTTGATGTAGAAAATTCAACATTTATACATTATCATTTATCATCTAATTTAAAAGAAAAAACTATGTTACCAAGATTAATTGAAATTCTTCCAAGTAAAAGTAGTGAAGAAATTTGTTGCTATGTACATAGTGGTGAAGAATTTGTATATGTTTTAGAGGGCACTCTTACAGTGTTTTTGGGTGATGAGCAAATTGAAATGTATCCAGGTGATACAATACACTACAATAGTGAAAAGAACAATCACAATTGGGTTAACTATACTAATAAGATGGTAAGAATTTTAGTGGTAAGTATACCAAATCCATTTGAAAATTCTGATACAGTTAAAGAAGCTTAAAATTTAGTTATTACCTATTTAAGGAGGAGTATTACAGTGAAAAAAATTGGATTTATAGGTGCAGGAAATATGGCCAGTGCTATGATAGGTGGTATAGTAAATTCAAAATTAGTTGAACCTAATATGGTAACAGCATCAGCATATACTCAAGGAACTCTTGATAGAATACATGCAAATTTTGGTATAAATACTACAAAAGATTCAAAAGAGGTTACTAGAACTTCTGATATAGTAATTGTAGCTGTTAAGCCAGACATATATGATGATATTTTAGAAGAGATAAAAGATTTTGTAGATGATAGTAAAATTATAGTTACAATAGCAGCAGGAAAATCTATAAAAGATATAGAGGCAATTATAGGTGAAAATAAAAAAATAGTTAGAACTATGCCTAATACTCCTGCACTTGTAAATGAGGCTATGTCTTCAATATCTATAAATAAAAATATAAAAGATGAAGACTTAGAAGCAGTGGTAGAAGTATTTAGTTCTTTTGGAAACACTGAAGTCGTACCAGAATATCTTATAGAAGCAGTGATTGGAGCGAGTGGTTCTGCACCAGCCTATGTGTTTTTGTTTATAGAAGCTATTGCAGATGCAGCAGTAATTGCAGGAATGCCAAGACAACAAGCATATAAATTTGCAGCACAAGCAGTTATGGGTTCTGCAAAAATGGTACTTGAAACAGGAAAACATCCTGGTGAACTAAAAGATATGGTATGCTCACCTGGAGGGACTACTATAGAAGCAGTTAAAGTCCTTGAAGAGGAAGGTTTTAGAGCATCTGTTATAAAAGCTATATGTGCATGTATAGAAAAATCTCAAAAAATGAGTGAGTAATAAGAATTTATTGGAAATAAAAAGAATTGCCTTTTTTCTATGTTAGGCAATTCTTTTTTTACTTAATTTTTAAAATAAGCCTGAAAGCCAATTTTTTATTTTTTCAAAGAAACCAACTGAGTCGTCAGTATTGGATTGATTTTCAGAATTATTAGTTGTGTTATTTTCACCTGATTGAGAGTTACCATTATTTTCACTATTATTTTCTGAATTATTTGTATTGCTATTATCATTAGAGTTAGTATTATCTTGTGGATCTATTTGAACACCATCTGTAGAGTTTATCACAGCATTTGAGCCAAGAGACTCATCATTAGTGTTATTTAAGATTCCTAGATCTTTTTTATCTCCTCCTGAGAATAAACCAGAGAACCAATCTCCTATTCCACTAAACCATCCACCTATAGTATCTAGTATTCCAGAGCCCTTAACACTTTCACCTAATTTTTTTAATTGTTCATTTACATTATTTGATACATTGTCTAATGTATTTTTCATGTTGTTGTAATCATAATCCTGGTCAGCTATTTTTTTCATTACACCTTGAATTTGCTCTTTTTGTTCTGGTGTAATAGTAATATTGTAATTATTTACAACATTATTTATTGTGTTGGCTATTTGATTAGTATCCTTTGTACCATTTTTTACAATTTCTGTTTTTATATCATTCATTACACCAGTTGCTTTTTCTTGACCTATATCATCTCCTAAATCACCTGTAACTACTAACTCTTCAGAAGCAATTTCCTTTTTTGTTTCGTCAAGTTTTTTTCCTGATGCATCTTCAAATGCTTTCATAATTCCTGTCAATGCACCAGTACCACTTACAGGATATGGAGCAGCAGCAATAACATTTGCATTTTCAAGACCAGCTGTTGTAAGTGTTGAAGCAATCATTGAGCTAGTTACCCAAGTTAAATTTGCTGTTTTAACATTAATGCCATTGCCTTTTGTTGTAGGCTCAACATATGAGCAAGAAATAGTAACTTTACCAAGTTGGCTCTCTGTTGCAACACCTTGTAAATATTGTCTTTCTTCTGCATTTGTTACATCTAAAACTAAGACTTGGTCTTTTTTAACTCCAAAATAATTAAGCATTTGTTGCTTTTGAGACTCTGATAAGTTAGCTCCAAGTGTAACGACATTTGTACCATCTGCATAAGCAAGGTTTAAACTTCCAAACACAAGCATAGTAGATATAATAATAGAGCTAATTTGTTTTTTAAACTTCATAATAATCCTCCTAGATTTAACATACATTACATTTTCAATATATATTTTATCAATATATTGAATAAAAATATGTGCTACATTTCTATTATACTAAATATAAACTATTTTTTAAATCAATGCGATTACAAGTTTGTAATAAAAAAGGTAATATAAGGTAAATAATAAAAAAATAATTTTTATAAGAGATTGAAAAAACAATTAATGTAGTATACTATAATATAGAAATGATTATGATAATGTTATAGAATCGGAAGGAGAAAAAATAAATGTCAAAAGAATTAGTAAAAGATAGAGTAATAAAATATTTAATAGAAGATTTATTAGTACCTCAGGATATGATTGATACAAATGTTGAATTAGCAGAATTTGAAGAAGGTGCAGAGGGAACTTTAGATATTATTGTAAATGTTAAAGATGATGAGGATTATTACGCTCCAGTAATGATAGTACAGTGTTTAGATGAAGATGTAGAATTAGAAGGGGAAGTTTTACAAAAACAAATAGAATTTCTAGAAGAAGTAGATAACATAACTATGTCAGGTAGATTGGTTTTAACTAATGGTGATGCTATGATGTATGCTGATTGGAGAGGCGAAGAGTATGATACTGAGGCAGCACTTCCAACTTATGACATAATGGTAAAAGAGTTTAATGAGATGGAACAACAAGTTAAAGATTTAGAAGAAGAACATCATCATCACGATGAAAATTGTGGATGTGGATGCAATCATCATGAAAAGTAAATAACAAGCATATATATATAAAAAGACTGTTTAATTAACAGTCTTTTTTTAGACATATATCAATTTAAAAACTTAGGATATAACAATATATAATAAAATAAATTATATATATAAGAAGGATATTAGGGTTAGAAGTAGAATAATATTATAGGTATAGTTTTTATAACTTTGTATACATAATATACAAAACAACTCATTTGAAGAAGAGGATATTATGTAATTGCAGATTATGTAGTTTTAAATTATTTATTTTTGTTTTAGCAAATTCTATGAATAGAAGGGGTTTGATTATGGATACTAAAAAAGAAAATAATTATGAAAATTATATTTGTGTGGGTTCATCAAATGTATCAAATGCGATGAAAATGTATTTAAAGGAAATTGAGGAATACAAAATGTTGTCAGCGGTAGAAGAGGTAGAGCTGGCAAAGGAAATAATCAACTCATCTTCAGTAGCAAAGGAAAAGTTTATAAATTCAAATTATAGGTTGGTAGTGAGCATAGCAAAAAGATATAAAAGAGATAGTATTGATATGCTAGATTTAATTCAAGCGGGAAATATAGGACTCATAAAAGCAGTAGAGAAGTACGATTATAAAAAAGGATACAAATTTAGCACTTATGCTACATGGTGGATAAAACAAAGCATAACAAGATATATTGATGATTGCGAAAATACTATTAGAATACCTATACATCTTCACCAAAGAATAAATTTTGTAAAGAAAAAGAAACAAGAACTTTTAAATGTATTATTAAGAGAACCAACTGTAGATGAGATTGCAGATGCTTGTGGTCTTGAGGTTGAGAAAGTATTGGAATTATTAAAACGAGATAAAAATGTTGTATCTTTGGATACACCATTAAAAGAAGATGAAGATAGTAGTTTAGTTGAATTTATACCATCAGATGCTGATTTTAAAGATGTTGTAATGCATGAAGTGGAACAACATAATTTAAAAGAAAAAATAGAAGAATTACTTACAGGTCTTGGAGAACAAGAACAGCAGGTTTTGAGAATGAGATTTGGCATTGATGATGATGACCCTAAGACATTAGAACAGATTGGAAAAGTGTTTGGAGTTACTAGAGAAAGAATAAGACAAATAGAAGCTAAAGCAATAAGAAAATTAAGACATCCAAGTAAATTAAAACAATTAAAGCATTTTTATTAATATTTTAAAGCTAATATAAAAGAAAGTAGGAGAAAGATTCTCCTACTTTTATTTTTTCTTTTGTTATACTTACGCATAGTCAATAATGGTTTTTCAAGAGGAAAATATGAAGTTAATAAAATAAAAATTACTTCTACATTACTTTAACTTGTAGAAAAGTTGAGTTTTTACTAGCTTAGTGACGATTATTAATAATCATATTGATATATTTTCTTTAAAATGCACTTATATATTTCTGTTAAGTATTCTTCATTGAGGAGAATACTTTTTTAAATTTTCTTTAAATGAATAGTTATTTAGTAAAAGTGATTAAAATTTTTCAAAATAGATAAAATATGTTAAAATATAACTTAAAAATGATTATATATTTTCCTTATGTGGAGATTATTAAGTTATAAAGAAATGAATAAAATGAAATTTGAATATATAGCCAATATAAGTGTTTTTGTTTTACCAAGATTAGAAAATAATAACTCCATTTCTGTGAGCTCAATTAAATTTATACTATTAGATTTAAATTGTAATTATAGAAAATGTTGTAGAAATAAAAAACATGAAGGTAATATTATTTATGATATATTAAAAAATAAACAACTACTATTATCTTTGTAAAATGTAGGAATAATATATTAAATTATATATAATAGGCTGGCTTTTACTGAACTAAAAGAAGTGTGTTAGAAGTGGAGTGATAAAATGAGCAAGGTAGCTAAAGCAACTTTTTACTTGATGATAGTTACTGTAATATCTAAGATTCTTGGCATGGGTAGAGAATTAGTTTTATCGTCAATTTATGGAACAGGTTTGTATACAGAGAGTTATTTGACAGCTATGAATATACCAAATATTATATTTGCAGCAATAGGAACTGCTATAGTTACTACTTTTATACCAATGTATCAAGATATAAGTAGTAAACAAGGTGAAAAACAAGCAGTAAAATTTTTAAACAATGTTTTAAATATAATAGTTGGTATATGCATAATTGTAGCTATACTGGGTGTGATTTTTTCAAAACAACTTGTGAGTATATTTGCTATAGGATTTGAAGGCGAAAGATTTGAGCTTACTGTAAAATTTACCAAAGTACTTATAACAGGAATAATATTTATAGGTATCACTAGTGTTATGTCAGCATTTTTACAAATAAAAGAAAATTTTATCATAGTTGGATTTGGTAGTATCCCCTATAATATAGTAATAATTATTTCAATAATGATAAGTACCGTATTTGGACCATATGTACTTCCAGTTGGTGCTGTAGTTGCCATGATAGTTCAACTACTTTTTTACCTGTTTTTTGTTAAAAAAACAGATTACAAATATTCCTTTTACTTAGACTTTAAAGATGATAGTCTTATAAAATTGCTGGCATTACTTTCACCAGTGTTTATAGGTGTTGCTGTTAATCAAGTAAACTCATTAGTTGATACAACTTTAGCATCTACATTAGTTAAAGGTAGCATACCAGCACTTACTTATGCAGATAGGTTAAATGGTTTTGTTACAGGGACATTTACAGCCTCAATAGTGTCTGTTATGTATCCCATGCTGTCGAAATTAAGTGCAGAGAATAATCAAAAAAAATTTACAAGTTCAGTTAAATCTAGTGTAAATATGATAATAATTTCTATGATTCCTATTTCAGTTGGGTCTATTGTTTTTGCAAATCCAGTTGTTAGAATTATATTTGAAAGAGGAGCTTTTGATGCTAGAGCAACTCAAATGACAGCAACTGCTTTAGTTTTCTATGCAGTTGGAATGACTGCATTTGGACTTAGAGATATATTAGGTAAAGTTTTTTATTCATTACAAGATACAAAAACACCTATGGTAAATGGTATTATATCTGTTTGTGTAAATATAGTGCTAGATTTAATTTTAATAAAACCTATGGCTCATGGTGGTCTTGCTCTTGCAACTAGTTCATCATCAATTGCATGTATATTGTTACTTTTCCTAAATTTAAGAAGGAAAGTAGGTTATTTTGGACAAGATAAGATAATAAAAGCAACCTTAAAATCATTAGTAGCATCAGTTATTATGGGAATTTTATCATATTTTACGTATAAATTTATATTTGGACTTTTAGGAGTAGGTAGACTTAACGAGTTAGTATCATTAACCATTTCAGTAATAGTTGGAGGTGGAATTTATACATTACTAATGACCATTTTTAAAGTTGAAGAAGTTGATATGATATTAAATATTGCCAAAAGAAAGTTACACTTAAAAAACTAGTTTAACTATATTAATTATATATTTAGGAGGATTTTATGAAACACATATTAAAAACGGTAGACCATACTATTTTAAAGGCTACAACGACATGGGAAGATATTAAGGTTTTGTGTGATGAGGCTATAAACATGAATGTAGCATCAGTTTGTATACCACCATCATATGTAAAAAGAGCAGCAGAACATTTAAATAGTAAAATAAAGGTATGTACAGTAATAGGATTTCCTCTAGGATATCAAACTACTGCAACAAAGGTATTTGAAGCTGAAGATGCAATTAAAAATGGAGCAGATGAAGTTGATATGGTTGTAAATATTTCAGACATTAAAAATGGAGACTATGAGAAGATAGAAAATGAGATAAAAGAAATAAAAGCAATTATTGGAGAGAAAATATTAAAGGTTATTATAGAGACATGTTATTTAGAGGAATGTGAAAAAGTAAAGATGTGTGAGATAGTAACAGTGTCTGGTGCAGATTTTATAAAGACATCTACTGGAATGGGAACAGGTGGAGCTACTTTGGAAGATATAACGCTTATGAAAGAGCATGTTGGAAAAAATGTTAAGATAAAGGCTGCTGGAGGTGTTAAATCGATTTCTGATGCAGAAAAATTTATAGAGGCAGGTGCTGAAAGATTAGGTACTAGTTCAATATGTAAAATATTAAAAAATGAAGATATAACAGGTTATTAAAACTATTGATTTATGGATAAATCAATAACAATTAGATACTAGTTTAATTATAAATTTATAAAATAAAAAAACAGAGGGAAATTTCCCTCTGTTTTTTTATTTAGTATTGACAGAGAAGATTTTATAATATACTATAGTCATATAGTTAGTTACTTAAGTAATTAACTAACTTAGAAAGGAGGAATCTATGAAATTAATATTAAATAATGAAGAACCCATATTTATTCAAATAGCACGAGCAATTGAAGATGAAATATTATCAGATGGTATAAAAGAAGAAGAACAGGTTCCATCAACAACTGAACTTTCAAAGCTTTATAAAATTAATCCTGCTACAGTCTTGAAAGGAATAAATACATTAGTTGATAAGAATATTTTATATAAGAAGAGAGGGATAGGAATGTTTGTATCAGAGGGAGCAAGAAGTATCATAAAAGAAGTTAGGAAAGAAAACTTTAAAAATAATTTTATAAAAAATCTACTTCAAGAAGCAGATAAATTAGAAATAAACAGAGAAGAATTAGTCGATATTATAATAAATTTTAAGGGGGAGTAATGTATGAGTAGCTCTATTAGGATAAAAAATTTATCTCATAGCTTTAAAAAACAAAAGATTTTTGATAACGTGTCTCTGAATTTTGAAGAAAATAAAATATATGGTTTATTAGGAAAAAATGGTGCTGGGAAAACTACATTATTGAATATAATAGTAAATCAATTAATTCAGAATGAAGGAGAGATAGAAATTTCAGGAAAAAATATAAAAGAAGATTTAAAAGTATTGGAAGATATTTGTATTGTAAGAGAAAAAGAATTTTATAATTCAGATTTTAAAGTAGGTCAAATATTCGAGTTTTCTTCTAGCTTCTATAAAAATTATGATAAGGCATTAGAAGAAAAACTATGTAAATATTTTGATTTAAATATAAAGAAAAAGTATAGACAATTGTCTAGGGGAATGAAGACTATACTTTCAAATATAATAGGAATTTGTTCCAATTCAGCCATCACTATATTTGATGAACCAACAATTGGCCTAGATGCAGTAAACAGGCAAGAATTTTATAATGTAATCTTAGATAATTATATAAAAAATCCAAGAACGATAATAATATCAACTCATTTGATTGATGAAATAGATGATTTATTAGAGCATGTAATAATATTAAATGAAGGTAAGATTATTATAGATGAAGATATTGATACTATAAAACAAAAAGCTCATTATATTACTGGAAGCAGAGAAGAAGTAGAAAAGTTAGAAGCAATAAGAAATGTAAAGCCTAAGAAATCATTTGGAAATACAGTTGCCTACTTTTACTATGGTGACTTTAGTAAAAACGATGAAAATATAATTGAAAATTCAAATATAGATGTAGGATACATAGGATTACAAGATATGTTTGTAAGTATGACTAAAAAGGAGGTTTTGTAATTGAATGAATTAAGACCATATATGAAATTTTTTAATAAAAATACAAAACTATATATAATTTTATTTTTGGTAATGGGTGCTTTTTTAAATGTTTTACCACTTATTATTGTAACTTTTGCTAATTTGCCTAAACAAGACTTATCATCTTTCACAACGCCACTTTTAAACTATATAAGCATACTAATATTTGTATATGGAATATCCATAGTAAATAAAGATTTTTCAGGGGCTTTAAGTATAAGGGCAGATAGAAAGAATTGTATAAAAGCTATTATACTAACCTTAATTATTTTGGCTTTTGTTCTTTCTATTATAAGTATAGTTTTAATATTTTTATCAAAGTTATCTATGGAGTTTATAACAGGTTATAAGGTGGATATATTATCTTTACTGAAACAAGATTTACTTTGGATTTCTATACCCACAATAATAGAATCATCAACAGCAAATATGCCACTAGCTTACTTAAATTATTTTATAAATTTATGTATTAGTGAAATGTGTATAGGTTTGATAGGTGCTTTGTTGGGTGCTTTTACATATAGAGTTAGAAAAGCTACTAGCTTTACTCTATTGATAGGATTACCAATATTGATATTAATTTATGTAGTTAACTTTGCAATTAAACATACACAAAAAATGCTTATACATTTAGATAAAATTATTATTTTATTTGCAAATCCTTCTGTATTATTAAGGTTAAAAGTAGGAGCCATATTTATTTGTATAGCCTTAATAATATTACTACTTAGAAGAGCTCCAATCAAGGATTATGCAAATGATTTATTATAGTTAAAATAAAAATTACCTTAAAAGTAGATTTAAATAGTACTAGTAAAAAGCCCTTAAAAACCATTTGTTTTGGATTTTAAGGGCTTTAATTTCATTGCAAATATAAAGTTTCTAAAGTGAAATTTGAATACGGTTACTTTAAGCTAGCTTTATTAACTTTAACAAGTATATTTTACTAATACTTATATTTACTCTTATATTTTTTTATAAACAATATAGATATAAATATAGTTATAATTTCAGCAAATGGAACAGTAAGCCACAATCCATTTAGATGCAATATAGGAGGAAGAATTATAATTCCTATAATTACAAAAACAAAGGCACGACTAAAAGATATAATAGCTGAAATTTTTCCGTTGTGAAATGCTGTGAAAAATCCTGATGCAAATATATTTATGCCAACAAATAAAAAAGCAAAAGCAAATATTTTTAGACCTTGTAAAGCTAAACCAAATACTCCATTATCAGGATTTACAAAAACTCTAACAATAAGTGGTGCAAAAACTAACGCTACAATAAAAACTAAAATAGAAGAAACAAATATAAATTTTAAAGAATGTTTAAATGTTTCTTTTAACTTATCGCTATTTTCAGCACCAAAATTATAACTTATCAATGGTGATACTCCAGCAGCAAAACCTAGATAAACCGATGTCATCAAAAAGTGAGCATAAAGTACTATAGTAAGAGCTGCAAGTCCAGTTTCTCCTGCTAATCTTAAAGCAACTATATTAAATAAGAATGTTGTAATTCCTGTAGATAATTCTGTAACCATTTCAGAAGAACCATTTATCATTGTATCTCTTATAAGTCTAAAATCAATTTTCGGTTTTTTTAGTTTTAATGTAGACTTACTTGATAAGAAGTAGGCTACACCTAAAATACAAGTTAAAATGATACCTATAGCAGTTGCAACAGCAGCACCTAGAAGACCCATTCCAAAATATTTAATAAACACGTAATCTAATATTATATTTGTTACACCTCCAATTACTGATAGAAATAAACTAAATTTAGAGTTTCCATCAGTTCTTGTAAAATATTCAAATATAAATTTTAAAATATAAAAAGGTGTACATAAAATCATGACTTTACCATAAGTTATACAATAAGGTAGTAGTTTATCAGTTGCTCCAAGTAAAATAGATATTTCTTTGACAAAAAAATACGAGATTACTGTGAATAAAATTCCAATAATCAATGAAAATAAAACTATAAAAGAAAATGTAGAATTGGCTTCATCTTGTCTATTTTCCCCCATACGTATAGAAACTATAGCTCCTCCACCAGTTGCCATCATTATTCCAAAACCACAAACAAGGTTGATTATGGGTAGTACAATATTTATACTGGCAAGAGCATCTGAGCCAACTAATGTTGACACAAATATACCATCTATTATTGTGTATAAAGATATAAATACCATGGATATAATTGCAGGAGAAACAAATTTTAGAAATTCAAAAGTAGTGAATTTTCTTGTAAATAAATTTTCCATAAATTTTACCTCCTTTTATTACTCTCTATATATAATAAGGTATATAGTAACTATATAGTCAAGAAAAACTTTGTTAATACTATAAATGGCTTTAAATCAATAATAACTTATGTTAAGTAGGATTTATAGAATAGCGATTAATGAACTTTTATTGAAAGAATAATTATATTCTATTGAAAAGATAATTATATCTTAAGAAAATCTTTAGAAATATAGGTATATAATCTTAAGTTTTACAGTTTATCATATATATAAGATTTTGTTTGATAAGAAATATATTTTAGTAACTATATATCTTCAATATAGTTTTCTTTAGGTTAGCTATTATTTATTAAATATAATAACTATAGTATAGAGGATGGGTTACTCTTATTTCAATCAACAATTTTATATATTATATAGATATTAGGAGTGTGAAGTATGAAAAGGTTTTTTGTATTAGTTTTAGGATGTGTTTTTGCTTTAGGTATACTTTCTGGTTGTAGTAAAAAAGAGTCTAAGCCTATAGACACAAGCAAAAAGAATAGTGAATGGTTCTCTAATCTAGAAACAAAAGATGTAGATGGAAATAAGGTAACAAAGGAGGTGTTTTCAAGTAAAGACCTTACACTTATTAATGTTTGGACTACTTGGTGTGGTCCATGTGTAGGTGAAATGCCAGAACTTGAAGCTTTATCAAAAGAATATGAAAGTAATAATTCAAATGTAGCTATAAAGGGATTAGTTGTAGAAGTTGATGGAGCTGATATGAAAACTGGTCTTTCAGATAAAGAGAGAGACTTAGTTAAAGATATTATGAAAAAATCAAATGCTACCTATCAACAATTAACAGTATCTGAAGGTTTGAAAAAGACTGATTTTAAAAGAATTATAGAGTTTCCAACAGCTTATTTTGTAGACAAGAACGGAAAATTTGTAGGTGATAAAGTTGCAGGTGCAAATAGCAAAGAAGAATGGAAAAAAATTATAGACGAAAGATTAAAGATGGTAAAAAGTAATGAGTAACTTTATTAAAGAAAATAAAAAAGGTATTTCTATTATTGTAATTGGTATTTCATTTATTGTATTGGGCGTATATCGTGGAGAAGCAAATGTAGTATTAACTAAGGCAATTATGATTTGCCTTGAATGTATTGGTATTGGTTAGGAGAGCAATTATGAAGTTATTATCAAAAATAAACAATAATATAAGACTTATTACTCAGGTTGCATTTACAGCATTAACAAATGGATATATAAATGGTTTTTTGCAAGGGACTATTTATGGTGGAGAAAGCAAAAACTTGTGTGTACCTGGATTAAATTGTTATTCTTGTCCAGGGGCACTAGGTGCATGTCCGATAGGTTCACTACAAGCCGTTTTATCAAGTAGGGATTATAAATTTTCATTTTATGTTGTGGGTTTTTTAATGGCATTTGGAGCTTTTTTTGGACGTTTTATTTGTGGATGGCTTTGTCCTTTTGGACTTATTCAAGATTTATTATATAAAATACCATTTCCATTAAAAGTAAAAAAAGTTTATGGTGATAAATATTTAAAATATCTAAAATACATAGTTTTAATAGTTTTTGTAATTATTTTACCAATTACTATTGTAAATGTAGCAGGTGGTGGGAATCCTTGGTTTTGTAAGTGGATTTGTCCTTCAGGAACACTATTAGGTGGGGTACCTCTTATTTTAGAAAATGAAAGTTTAAAAGAATCCATAGGATTCTTATTTAGCTGGAAATTAAGTATTTTGATATTGATTTTATTAATGTCAATAATGATTTATAGACCATTTTGTAGGTACTTATGTCCCTTAGGTGCAATTTATAGTTTTTTTAATCCTATTTCAATATATAGATTTAAAATTGATAAAGATAAATGTACAAATTGCACAGCATGTCAGGCAAAATGTAAACTTGATATTCCAATATATGAAGATGTAAATAGTTTAGAATGTATTAGATGTGGTGATTGTATAAAAGCTTGCCCTCAAAATGCAATTACTACAACTTTTTCAAAGAATATAAAGGATAAATCAATATTTTAAAAAAATGTAAGGAGAAATAATTTAATGAAGAAAATTACTATATGTATTATAATGTTTGCAATCTCAGTATTAGTATTAACTGGGTGTAATAATGACAATAAAATAAAAAGTGAAGTAGATAATATGTTTAATGCAATAAAGACTCAAGATTCTGATAAAGTAGATAAATATTTTCCAGAATCAGGGTTAGGTAGTTTTATATATAGCGACAAAGAAGGATTTAAAATGTACTCTAAAAATATGTCTTGGAAAATTGAAAATATAAAGAAAAAAGACGATAAAGTTATTGTAGATTTAAAAGTCAATAATACAGATATGGTTTCTATATTAAAAAAGAATCCTCCTAAACTAGGAGAAATGATGCCTAATCCAACTATGAAGGATATTGATTCTGCAAATAAAAAAGAGTTTACAATCGCTTTAGAAGTCGTTAAGTCTGGGGATAATTATATATGTAAAGCTAGTCCTGAGTTTGCAATGAAACTTTTAAATGTAATCACTGGAGGAGGTACAGATTATCTAGATGAATATAATAAAGATTATTTTAAAAAACTTGATGGAGAACAAAAAAATTAAATTTCTAGATAAAATATACTCCATAATTTATTAAAATTATGGTCAATATGTAGATGTTTATTATGTAAAAGTTGTTTCTTATAAAAATAAAGATGCTAATAAAGAACATGATTGGCAATATAAATATTTACTTGAATTATATAAAAATCAAAACAATTAAATATGTAATATAAATAACATAATAAAAGTGGCACTTATTAAGTGCCACTTTTATTATGTTATTTATATTTATTTATCAGAGTTTATGCAGTTTTTTTTATATGTTATAAATAGATTGTATTGGTTTAAAAAATTAAGTGTTATAGTAATTATAAGTTTTAGATTTTAAGTTTTAGGCTTGATATATGGTATAAAGGATGGTTCATATATTTTTCATAATTAGAACGAAGAATAAATTTATGTGTAGCTATGCATATTTGTTCTCCAGTATCATTGTTTAATTCAATTCCTAATTCTTTACTCGCTTCTTTAGGAAATCCAATATGACCTTCATTTTTAATTGTATTAATAACTTTTTGAATGTTCATCATTTCATTATCTTGAATAGATATATCAGGTCGCTCTTGATAATTATCACTTACTAATTCAGGATATAGTGCTAACATATTTGATGTTTCAATCCAGCCTGCGTGAAAATCGTTTGGAAATAATTTGATTTTTTCTTCAACAGAATTAGAAAGTTTTTTCAAAACTCTTTTTTGCTCATAATTAAAAATTGAGCCCATAGGTGCAATGGAAATTATACCATATTCTTTGTTGATTGATTCACAGGCTTGTTCTACAGCGATTGTATGTAATGGGTCAGCATGAGCAGATATAACAATGATATTTTTAACACCCCATTTAACTATATTCTCTAATGTACTATAAATTATTTTATAAATTAATTCACGGCTAACATGAATATTACCTGGGAAAGTTCCCATATCTGCAAATCCCAAAGGTATTATAGGAAGTTTTCCATAACAATAACTAGGTAAAATTGAGTCTAGTTTATCAATTGCAAGGTTAATCCACTCATCTGTTTCATAAATATCCACTCCTATTGGTAAATGTCTACCATGTTCCTCAATTGGAGCTATACCAACAAATACTACTAGTTTTTCTTTGTCTAAATTTAAAATATCTTCCCATGAAAGAGTAAGTAAGTTATAATTCATAGTCTTGAACCTCCTGAAAATTTATTTTATTAGTGATGCTATTTTTTATAGGCATAATAATTGATATTAATATGTATATATACTACTTTATATAAATAGTACTATATATGCATAATGATGTCAAGAAAGAAATAATTTTGTTTTTCAAAGTAATGACGATTTTTTAATAATTGTTAAACAAAAAAAGTAGTAGATATTTTGATTATTAAGGTAAATAGTATGTAAGAAAATTGGAATATAGAAAATTTAAGGATAAGGTAAAAGTGATAGAGAGAAAATTCCATATAGAATTTTCTCTCTATCACGTATGTAAGTAGACTATGTAACATTATTTTATTATTTATGTAATTATTTTTGTTTACAGATGTATTTTATAGACCAAGATTTTCTCCAACTAATATTACTTTTATCTTATTTGCTGGACGACTAATCCTTGTAGTTACCATATATGCACAAATACTTTCAGGACTTGTACAACCTATACAACTACCATTAATATAGCAAGGAGTATTAACATCTTGAAAACGCTGTACAACTGCTGGTGCAGCAATTGTTCTAGCTCTTTGTATTGCATCATCAATATTTTTTACAATCTTATTCATGCCAGCAACAACTATAACATTTTTTGGTCCAAAAATCATTGCAGCTACTCGATTTCCATTTCCATCAATATTAAAAAGCTGACCATCCTCACTAATAGCATTACTACTCATTAAAAAAGTATCACATAAAAGTGCTTGACGCATAATTTCTGTTCTTTCTTCTGGGCTTTTTGCCAAATCTCTATCAATAACTTCATATCCTTTATTTTTAACAGCAATTTGCACTCCCATTTCCTTAAGCGTTTCAGAACCTCCCCATGAGACTGTGTGATTTTGAGGAATTAAATCTAAGATTTGTTGTAAAGCATCGTTTTTGGTTTTACAATAATAAGCATCAAAATAGCGTTTTTTAAGAGCTTTAACTATGTTTGGACCTAACTTATCATAACGTTTTTCTAATGGTGTTTGTCTTATCATACTAAAATCACTCCTGTATTTAAATTTTAAGGTTGTAACTATTATGCTAATTAAATTTACCTAATAGATGATTGTATAAATAGAGATAAAGAAAAGATTATACAAAATCAGCTTGCATAAAACCAATTTTATTATTACCATTTTCCTAAAATTATGAAAATAGTTACAATATAGTTATAACACAAATAAGTTTTTATTATAAGATGTCTGTTATTAATTTTTAGTAAATAATCAAGTAGAAAAATATTTCTGTTAAGAGTTCTTATTTTTAAACTTATATATAATAATATGTAAGTTGTAGCTGATTATATGATTTTTTGTCACAAATATTTATTGTAAATAAATGACTTAAGTTCTATTGAATAATAAAAAAGTAAAGAAGCAGTCTAGATGCATCTTTACTTTAATTAATTTCATAAAGAATATTTTGTTTTATAAAAAATGGTCATTTTAATCTATAATTATTAAATTAATATTTTTCTATTTTATATTGTTATTTATAAGTAATAATATACTTATTTTAAAATATATACTTATATAATTTTATATTATATAAATTTGCTTACACTTTTTTAATTACATATTTTTGTAGTTCTCCAATATTCTGATATAATGATTGGCTTCTCTTAACACATGGTCTGCTAAAAGTGGCAATATTATAGATTTTATTTTACATTGTTCTATTCCAGATACTCCAGCCTCTTTAAAATCTTTAAATTCAACTGTTTCATCTAGAGTTTTATCTGTCATACTATCTATAGTAGTATCATTCATTTTATTTGTCTCTTCTATTAATTTCTTAAATTTTATAGCAAACTCATTTGAAGTATTGATTAGTTCATTTTCAGATGGGTCAAGTAATCCTCTCATAAACAATGCATGTTCCATCATAATTTGGTCCCAAAATAATTCTATCTCTTTAAAATCCTTTGAATCAATATCTATTTTATTTTCTAGGTCAATTACATAGGAACGATATAAGTTAGCTTCATGTATTATATGTTCAATAAGCAGAGGGTAATTTGAGGTAAATAGATTGCATGATAGCACTCCATCTAGAACTCTTTCTTTTAGATTAATAAGTCCATCAAGTAATTTTAGTGAATCTGAGTTAAGCTGAGCCACATAATTTACTAAGTCTTGACTAACTTGTGGATTTACACCACTCTGTAAATTTAATTCTCTTGTGGTTATGTTTTGATTTATTTCGATTCCTGTAAATTCCTCTGTCTTTTTTTCTGCATCCAATGTGTGACTAGTGACAATTTCTTCTGAGTATAATATATCAGGTCTAATTACACCATTGCTAGCACTAACAGCATATGATAATAATTCCTCAAATTGGTTTTTATAGTGGTCAGCTTCTAAAGCAAGATTGTAATCTTTAGATGTAAATCCTGCTTCTAAAAAAAGAGAATGCTCTTTCATAATTCTTGAAAAAAATAAATGTAATTCAAGTGATAAAATAACATATTTTTGATTATCTATCATAATTTCCTCCCTTTAGAAAGTATCTTGTTTATAATACTTTATTCTTAATATTTGATTTTATGTATATTAGAAATAAATTAATTAAATTCTTTTGTTATTAATTTTAATATTTATTATTAAATTTTAGTTTTAAATGTATAACTTTTGGATAAAACTATTAAAACTAAAATATATAAAAGTAGGCAAGAAGAATCTTATATAAAATTCTTTTTGCCTATTTAATATACTTGATTTTATGCCAAACCACATTCACATAATAAAATCATTATTCTATGGAGACATGACTCCACAGTATCTTCGCCATATTTTTTAATAAAATCATCAATTTGAGTTTCTATAAATGAATAGTATTCTTTTAAATTAGCAATATATGCAGTCATTATATGGACACATTCATCAATTTTATCTTTAAACACAATCAATCCCCCTAAAAAACGAAAAATTAAAATATTCAGTAAATGGCATGTATTATTTCATTTGAAAACCTATATAGTATGATATATTGTCTAGAAGTATTTTACAAGTGAGTATGTAAAACTGGTTGTTATAATTGCAAAACTGGATAGATGTTTTATTATATCTTCACGAATAAGAAGTCCGGTAAGAGGTTGTGCAAAGCCATTATCAAGTATATTTTTTATATATCATTTAAATTGGTAAATAGGATATTGATGTATTTTTTTTAATCAACTATAATTTAAAATATGAAGTGATAAATTTCCCAAGTAAATTAGGCTATTTAATGTATATATAAAAATGATAAGTAATCCTCTGTAATAAAAAATAATTTTGGAAATGTTGTTATAAATAATAGTAACAATGAAGGAGGCATGTATATGAACAAACATAACCTTGAAATTATATTAAATCAGATAAAGATTAATATATATATTACAGATATTCATACCAATAAAATTATTTTCATGAATAAAAATATGAAAGAAGAGTATCATAATTTAGTTCCAGAAGGAAAAGTTTGCTGGGAAGTATTATATCCTGAAAAAAATATTCCTTGTAGTTGTTGTAAGATTTCAGAATTACTAAAGAGCAATAAAAAAGGAGTATCAATAAAATGGTATGAAAAATGTAATAAGTTAAATAGAGTCTTTGAGAATTATGATAGTTTAATTACATGGTATGATGGGACAACTGTTCATATACATCAATCTATAGATATTACAAATTCTATAGCTTTAAACAAACAAGTTAAGATTGATGAGTTTTGTAAAGTATCAGATAACAATGAAAAAAAAGAGAACTTTAAGTATTTAAATACGTCAAGAGATAAATTTGATTATGATTCCACTTTACTTTATGATGCTCTGATTAGAGGTACAGATGAATATATATATATATGTAATTTAAAAACAGGAGTGTTTCGATATTCACCATCACAAGTTGAATTATTTGATTTACCAGGAGAAATTGTGGAAAATCCACTTGTCTATTGGAAAAAAATTGTACATCCAGAAGATTGGTCTCGTTTTTATAAGTCAAATATGGAAATAGGTAAAGATTATATGGATTATCATACAGTTGAATTTAGAGCTAAAAATCGTAGTGGAGAATATATCTGGTTAAAGTGTAGAGGGCAACTAATGCGTGATGAATTTGGAGAGCCAAGTATTTTTGCAGGAATTATGACACAGTTAGGTAAGCAAAATAAGATTGACCCATTAACACAGCTATTAAACTACTATGAATTTATGAGTGTATTTGAAGAAAAACTTTCAAATCCCATGATTGAAAAATTATGCATAATGCTACTAAATATTGATGACTTTAAGAATGTTAATGAGATGTATGATAGATCTTTTGGAGATAACATAATAAAAACTTTAGCACAATCCATAAAGTCTATTTTGCCAGGTAATGCCGAACTTTATAAACTTGATGGTGATGAAATGGGAATTCTTGTTGATAATGTTGAAGAAAATGACATTCGAATTCTATATGAACAGATACAGAATTTGATTATACATCTTCAATTGTGGAGAAAATATGGATTAAATATAACAATTTCTACTGGATGTGCTATATATCCAAAACATGGAGATACAGTAAAAGAACTTTATAAATATGCTAGCTACTCTTTACAGTATGCTAAAGAGCATGGAAAGAATAAACTTGTTTTTTTCTCTGAAAAAATCTTGAAAAATAAAGTGTATTCATTGGAAATGATGTGGGAGTTGAAAGCATCAATTAATGATAATTTTCAGGGATTTAGTCTTCGATTTCAGCCACAAGTAGACACACAAAGTCATAAAATAATAGGTGTAGAAGCACTTTTAAGATGGACTAACCAGAAAGGTGAAGCAATTTCTCCTTTAGAATTTATTCCAATTTTGGAAGAAAATGATATGATAAATGATGTGGGAGCATGGGTACTTCGAATGGCATTACGTACTTGTGGTGATTGGATTGATTATAATCCTCTTTTTACAGTAAGTGTAAATATTTCAGCTGTACAAATATTAGAGGAAATGTTTATTGAGGATATAATTAAAATTATATCTGAGGAAAATTTTCCTTATCAAAATCTTGTATTAGAGTTGACAGAAAGTCATACAGTACAAAATATGAGTATTTTACAAGATAAGTTTGAAGTTTTACAATATTTAGGAATTCGTATTGCTATGGATGATTTTGGTACTGGGTACTCTTCTTTAGAAATTTTAAAATTTTCCCCAATAGATATAGTTAAAATTGATAGAGTATTTGTCAAAGACATATTAAAAAGTAAGTTTGATGCTACCTTCATACGCTTTATTGTTGCAATTTGTCATGATGTAGGAATAAGAGTGTGTTTAGAAGGAGTAGAAACACAGGAGGAGTATGATTTAGTTAAGCAAATGAAACCAGATTACATACAGGGATATTTTTTTGGAAAGCCACAAACAGCAAGAGAAATTCTAGATATTTTAAAATTAGATATCTGATACTAGTCAAATTTGCAATTTAGCATTTACTTATATAATCTATCAAGTAAATATATTTTACTTTTAACTGACATTTAACCTTTAAAATTAAAAATATACTGATTTTATTAAATAAGAATTACTTGATTCAGTAAATATTAAAGTATATAGTAATTGTCTAGATAACAATAAGATAAGGAGCGTACAAACCTTGGAAAAACAGTATTTTACTACAGGTGAATTTGCAAAACTATGTGGTATTTCTAAGCAGACATTGATTTTTTATGATAAAATAGGTATTTTTTCACCCGAATACAAAGATAGAAACAATTATAGATATTATTCAGTATATCAGTACGATACATTAGATATATTACAATCATTAAGAGAAATAGGAATGAGTTTAGAAGAGATAAAAGAATATATAAAAAATAGAAGCCCTCAACTTTGTGTAGAAATGCTTAAAGAAGAAGAAAAAAAGATAAGAGAGAAAATAAAAAAATTAAAACAAATAAGTTCTAAAATACAAAACAGGATAAATACTACAGTTGAAGGTATTTCTAAGATAGATAATGAAGAAATCTATATATCCAATAGATGTGAAGAATACTTAGTATTATCAAGTGATTTGAGTAGTATAAATGATGGTAATTTTATGATGGAATTAATTGATTTTACAAATTACTGTAAGTCAAAAAATCTGTATCAGGGGTATGAATTAGGAGCAATAGTAAGTAATGAAAATATAAAAAACGGAGACTATTTAAGTATATCAAGTTTTTATTTAAAAATAGATAAAAAAATAAAAGATAAAAAGCTATATATAAAGCCAGAAGGAATGTATGCATGTATAAAGCATATTGGAAGATATGAAGACTCATATAAGTCCTATGAAAAATTAAAAAAATATATATATGATAATAACTATAAAATTATTGGTAATTCATATGAAGAAAGTATACTTGACTTTTTTTGTGAAAGCAATGAAGAAAATTATATGACTGAGATTTCAATTCAAATATCTATATAAGAATTAAAAATTAAAATAGAGGTATATTTAAGTAATAAGTAATTTTACTTATCACTTAAATATACCTCTATTTTAATAATAAAGTATATGAATTTTTAAATAATACTTATAGGATAAAGTTTAATGTTAACTAAATACTAAGTTATACAAATAAATTATAAACAAAAGTTGTTAAAAAACAAACAACAAAAGCAAGTACAGTAGGCATTAAAAATCCTAAGGCAGTCCATTTTAAACTTCCAGTTTCTCTTTTTATAGTCAAAAGTGTTGTTGCACAAGGCCAATGAAGTAAGCTAAATAACATAACATTTAAAGCTGTTAAATAAGTCCAGCCATGTTCTCTAAGAACTTGACCTAGAGCGCTAAAGCTATCTAATTCTATCATAGAACCAGTTGCTAGATAAGCCATTAAAAGTATAGGTATAACTATCTCATTTGCTGGAAATCCAAGAATAAAAGCCATTAATATGAAGCCATCTAGACCAATTAGTTTAGCTAAAGGGTCTAAAAAGTTTGCAACATGTGATAATATGCTCAAATCTCCTATATAGATATTTGCAAATATCCAAGTTATGACACCAGCAGGTATAGCTACCATTATAGCTCTTCCTAAAACAAATATTGTTCTATCTATTATAGAAGTATATAAAGTTCTACCTATTTGAGGAACTCTATAAGGAGGAAGTTCTAATGTAAATGTAGAAGGAACTCCTTTTAATAATGTTTTGGAAAGAGTATAAGAAACCAACAGTGTTATTATAACTCCTAAAATTATTAATAATGTTATACAAAATGCAGTTGCTATACTAGATACAAAAGAGCTAGTTATAACAGAGCTAAAAAATATTGTAGATATGGCTATTAAAGTAGGAAAACGACCATTACAAGGTACAAAGTTATTTGTAAGTATAGCAATAAGTCTTTCTCTTGGAGAGTCAATTATTCTACAACCAATAACTCCAGCAGCATTACATCCAAATCCCATACACATAGTCAGGCACTGTTTACCATGAGCACATGCTTTTTTAAATAGATGGTCTAAGTTAAATGCAACTCTTGGCAAATATCCAAAATCCTCAAGTAATGTGAATAATGGGAAAAAGATTGCCATAGGAGGTAACATTACAGAGATTACCCATGCTAAAGTCCTATATAATCCCAACACTAACATGTCGTTTAACCATGATGGACAATTAATGCTGTTTAATATATTTGAAATACTTGGCTCAAATCCAAGTAATAAATTAGATAATAAAGTGGATGGATAGTTAGCACCTTCTATAGTAATCCACAGTATAGTACCTAATAATAAGAGCATTATTGGCAATCCAAATATTTTAGATGTTAATATTTTATCTACTTTTTCTTCTCTATCTGTTGATTTTTTAGCATTATTAGAACAGCACTTATCACTTAACTTTTTAGCATAATCATAATTGATTTTAGTAAATTCATCTCTAGTCTTCTGTTTGTTTATATCATTTGGAATTTTTTTCTTTACTTCATTAATAGCATCTATAGAATCTTTATCTATATAATTACTCATAGATTCAAAAATACTTTCATCGCCATCAATAAGTCTAAGACCCAACCACCTAGAATTTATATTTGGCATGATATCATCTAACTCTGATTGAATTGATTTTACTGTGTTTTCTATATTTTCGCTGTATTTTACTGGCTTATTATTAAATTTATATCTATCAAAAGATACATCGTTTAAAGTCTCTAATAGCTCATCCATACCAGAACCATTTCTTGCAGCAGTTAAAACAACTGGAATTCCAAGAGATTCCTCTAAGAAATCTTTATTAATATTAATACCTTTTTTTCTAGCTTCATCTATCAAATTTATACACAAAATGACTTTATCTGTGAGTTCCATTACTTGAAAAACTAAATTTAAATTTCTTTCAAGACATGTAGCATCACATACTACAATTACTGCATCTGGATTACCAAAACATATAAAATCACGAGCTACCACCTCTTCTTGTGACAAAGCAAATAGAGAATATGTTCCTGGTAAATCTATTAATGCATATTCTGTATTTTGATATTTGAAATTACCACGAGCTGTAGCTACAGTTTTTCCTGGCCAATTTCCAGTGTGTTGTCTAAGTCCAGTAAGATGATTAAACACAGTACTTTTTCCTGTATTTGGATTACCAGCTAGTGCAATTACAAACTGGTCTTCCTTGTTATCTATATCAAACATGTCTTTTAAAGAACTCATTTTAGTTGAGTTGTGTGTTAAACCCATATTAATATCCTCCTGATATAAAATTTTAAATGTCAGAAACTAATATTAGTCTACTTTCTTCTTGTCGTAGAGCTATCTTGCTACCTCTGATGTTGTAGACAGTTAAATTATTTTTTGGTCCTTTTCTAACTACATTTATAACAGCTCCTCTAGTAAGACCAAGTGCCAACATTCTCTCTCTTAAATTACCACTAGATAATATATCTTCAACTTTAACAGTTTTTTTCACTTGAATATCATTAAGGTTTTTCATAGTAGCACCTCCATGCATGAAATTTAGCCTGAGCTAATCTTCTTATTCTAAACTATGCATTACATTATTACCTTGTTACTTTTCGCAAAAAAAAGATAGGCAATATGCCTATCACAAAGTTGGGTATAATTCTTACTTTTGGGGAAAGTAGAATATAGAATAAAAATTAACATTTTGAATCTATATAATTATTGAATTTTGATAATAAAAAAGTCAGAAAGCGCAAAAGCCTTCTGACTTATATAAGGTATTTTCAAATACCTAGATATCAATTCAATATTTAATTTATGATTTAATTATATATTAACAATGTTAGCTTGTCAACACTATAATCTCATTTTAATATGTTCAATACCTGCTTCATCATATACTTCTGAAATTTCTTTAAAACCACAAGATAAGTAAAGATTTTTTATGTAAGCTTGTGCTGATAAGGTTATATTATTTTCATGCAAATTAACTTTTACAAAGTCTATAGCACAGTCCATCATTTGCTTTGATAGCCCTTTTTTTCTATGAGTAGAAAGAACTAAAACCCTACCAATAGAAACATCATTATAAGAACTATATTCTTTAGGAATTATTCTGGCATAAGCACAAATCAATTCATTGTCTTCTAAAAATATATGATAAGAGTTTTTGTCTATATCATCATAATCATTTAATGAAAATATTTTTTGTTCACACGCAAATACTTCATATCTTGATTTGGCTATTTCGTAAAATTCATTTAAACTCAAATCATTAAAGTGTTTTATTTTAAACATAATAATTACCTCCTAAGTATATTAAAAACTTAATATTAAGATATATTATACCATTTTATAATTTTTAACAGAAATACTTTTATTAAAATATGTATGTGTTAAAAATATTTTAAAAAAGTGTTATACTGTATTAAAAATAAAATATTAGTTAGAAAAATTATAGTTTGTGGAGGCGTTGTTTTGGATACTACTAAAAAATTAACTGAAGCGGCTTTATTGTCGTCTTTATTTATAGTAATAACAATTATAGCTGTAGGTACTGGATTTGGATATGCCATTTATTTAGATTTTATAGTGCCAATATTTTTTTGTATAATATGTTTAAAGTGTGATTTAAAGTATACTGTTTTATCTGGAATTACATCACTTTTAATAATTTCCTTGGTGCTTGGAAATTTGGGAACTGCTATTTGGGCAAGTCAGAGTGTATTACTTGGTATAATATGTGGTTGTTTGATAACTAAATCATCAACAGTTATGGATGATTTAGTATATGGTTCAATGCTTGGAGTCATTATAATGGTTTTTATTGATATATATGCTTCAGCACTAATAGGATACAGTTTTATGAGCGAATTTCAGGGATACAGCAAATTGATTTATTTTCATGGATATGCAGATTTTATTTATTACTTAATGATAGCACTATTTCCTTTTGGAATGGTTTTTTGTATATATATTTTAAGTTTAGTTATAGGACATAAATTACATATTTTAAGTTCTAATTCTTTAAAAAAGTTTTTAGTATTTAAAAATTTTAGACTTTTAAATCAATTTTTATGTTGTTCAAAGAAAGTTTTTTATATGTGTGTCTTTTATTTAACTATCTTTGAAATTACAAATATATTGAATATTAAAACTGAGTTAGTTTATTTAAAAACAAGTTTTATATCAATTGGGTATTTGTGTACGTATTTTGTCATTAGAGATTCTTGTATGTCACTGCAAAATTTTATAATAACTAAATTTAGAAAAGTAGCATATGCTAGAATTTCTTTCTTGATAGTAGTTATATCTTTATTTCTAATGTTTAAGATAACTGTTATTGGATTAATAATTATAAATGCATTTTTAAATAAGAAAATGAATGTAAGATTGACTCAAATTAATATTGTCAACAAACAAATAAATATTTTAATTGAAAAATAAACTTTATGCATTGGTAAAAAATATAAAAAAATAGTATAATGTAAAAAAACATGTATATAATAATAAAAAAGGTTGACAAAATGTAAAAATAATAATATATTATGAGTAAGTTAAGAAAAACTTCTTGTAATTGATGAAATAATCTGAATATATAAATGCTGTGAAGAGAAGAAGTAGAGCTGAATTTTATTTAACAGAGAGTTCCAGTTTGGTGAAATGGAATAAATTGATTTAGTTTGAATACATCTTGGAGCAATGTCTCTGAAAGATAACAACCACTAAGAGATATCGGAATAGTACACGTTATAGTATATGAGTAAATAAATTATACTCTATAGAGATTAATATCGTGAGATATTGATGAACTAAGGTGGTAACACGTAAGCAATGCTTTCGTCCTTTTAACAGGATGAGAGCTTTTTTTATTATAAAAATAAAAATCATAGATTATATAAATATTTTAGGAGGTATGAAAATGAAATCGATAGACGAGCAAATACGAATAATTATGAAAGGTGTAGACGATTTAATAGACGAAAAAGAGTTAAGAGAAAAGCTTATCAAATCAGAAAAAGAAGGAAAACCTATGATAGTAAAATTGGGGTTAGATCCAAGTGCTCCAGACATACATTTAGGTCATACAGTAGTTCTTAGAAAAATGAAACAACTACAAGATTTAGGTCATCAAATAGTAATTATAATTGGAGATTTTACAGGTAAAATTGGAGACCCAACTGGAAAATCTAAAGCTAGAAAAGCTTTAACAACAGAGCAAGTTCTTGAAAATGCAAAAACTTATGAAGAACAAATTTTTAAGGTTTTAGATAAAGAAAAAACTATTGTAAGATTTAATAGTGAATGGTTAGCTAAATTAAACTTTGAAGATGTAATAAAATTAGCTGCAACTATTACTGTTGCGAGAATGTTAGAAAGAGAAGATTTCAAGAAGAGATATGAAGGACAAATGCCAATATCAGTGCATGAATTTTTCTATCCATTGATGCAAGCATATGATTCAATAGCATTAGAAGCTGATATAGAGCTTGGTGGAACTGACCAAAGATTTAACTTATTAATGGGAAGATCATTACAAAGAGAATTTGGTATGGAATCTCAAATAGTAATAATGATGCCTTTAATAGAAGGATTAGATGGAAAAGAAAAAATGAGTAAGAGTTTAGGTAACTATATTGGAATAGATGAAGAAGCTGGAATAATGTACCAAAAATCTATGGAAATTCCTGATGAACTTATAATTAAATACTATAATTTAGTAACTGATGTTCATCCTGATGAAGTTAATAAAATTGAAACTCAGTTAAAAGATGGTTCAGTAAATCCAAGAGATATAAAAATGAATCTAGCGAGAGAAATAGTAACTTTATACCATGGAGAAGAAGCTGCTAAAGAAGCTGAGGAAAGATTTAAATCTGTATTCCAAAAAGGTCAAATACCTGAAGATATACAAACAATTCAAGTTAAACAAGAAGAATTTGATTTAATTGAAGTATTAGTTTCTAATGAGCTTGTTAAAAGTAAGAGTGAAGTTAGAAGACTAGCATCTCAAGGTGGAGTAAAAGTAAATGGTGAAAAAGTGGAAGATTTAAGTACAGTTGCTAAAGAAAGCGAACTTGTTGTTCAAATAGGAAAGAAAAAATTTGTAAAAATAGAGTTAGTAAAATAGAGTAAAATAAAAGCAAGTTTATTGATTATATAAAAGTACAATCAATGAACTTGCTTTTTTATTATATTAAGGTTTTAAATTGGTAACCATTATCTTTAAAATATGTTATAATTTGGTCTAGTGCATTTACTGTTTCTTGCTTTCCATAAGTATCATGCATTAAAAGTACAACCATTTCTTTACCTTCAGAAGATTTCTTTGCATGTTCAAATAACTCTTGAGCATTTTTCTTTTTACCTTCTGCATCAGCATTTAGAGCATTCCAGTCGATTGATGCCATATTTTTTTCTTTTAAGTAGTTGCCCAAAGGTTCCATATTTTTCCATGACATATACCCACCTGGGCATCTAACTACATGTGATGAAAAATTCTTTCCTAGAACTTTCTTCATGGCTTCATCTGTTTTATTAAGCTCATTTACAAATGTATCAAGATTTAGGCTTCTGCCAGGATATAGTTTTTTGTAGTCATGAGAATATGAGTGATGAGCTATTGCATTTCCCTCATCAAATGTTCTTTTTAAAATTTCGTTGGCACCTTTTCTTTCAAGAGAATCTCCCTTAATAAAGAAAGTTCCTTTAACATCGTGTCTTTTTAAGATATCTAGAACTTGTGGAGTATTAGTAGTAGATGGTCCATCATCAAATGTAAGGAATACTATTTTTTCTCCATTATTTGAATAGTCGTATTTGTTAAGCTTATCCCAAACTAATTTTGCGTCATATCCATATTCTTTTGCAGCTTCTTTTTTTGCACCAATGATAGGTTCATTTTTTTCTTTTTCAATTCTTTCTTTTGCTAATTTTTCAGCTTTAAGCTTTTCTTGAGTTTCTTTAATTTCTCTTTTCTTGGACATATCCGCCCATGCCATAGAAAAAATACCAATAACTATTACGACAATTATAGTAAGTGCCATAGTTTTCTTTTTTCTTTTTTTTACCATGATTTCAACATTCCCCCTTTTTGTCGAATTGTATCAAAAATATATTATAATTATATCGAAGAAAGTAGAAAAAGTAAACCGACAAAGTTGTAACTAAAATAACTAAAGTGTAACTTATACAACATTATTTGCATAATATTAAAGTATCCTAGATACTGAAATTATCTATAAAAAAATTTAATATAAGTAAAAAAAATATAAAAAAGGTAAAAATTTATTAAAAAGGTGTTTACAAAAAATGATTAATATATTAATGTTAAATAGTGGATATAAATCTAGATTTAAAATACTGAAAAAATTTACTATAACTATATAAATTTATAGTAATGCTTATAGAAAAACTCTCTTGCTGTTTAGGGGGTTTATAATTTTGCAAAAAAATAAAAAGGAGGGGGCTTTATTGAAAAAATACTTTGGAGAAATAGGACTAATATTTATAGCAATTATATGGGGAAGTGGCTTTGTAGCAACCCAATTTGCACTAGATGGTGGGCTTACACCTCTACAAATAATAACTATAAGATTTTTCTTGGCAGCTGTAATTATGAATTTATTGTTTTTTAAACAAATTCGTGCCAATATGGGAAAGAATTTATTAAAAGCAGGAGGGCTTTTAGGAATATTTTTATTTCTAGCCTTTACAGTACAAACCATTGGACTTATGTACACTACACCATCTAAAAATGCATTTATAACAGCAGCAAATGTTGTAATAGTTCCATTCATAGGATTTATACTTTATAGAAGAAAACTTGATAAAATAGGATTAATAAGTAGTTTAGTAGCCCTTGTAGGTATAGGTATACTTTCTTTAGAGGCTGATTTATCTATTAATTTTGGAGATTTATTAACGCTTATATGTTCATTTGGATTTGCATTTCATATATTCTTTACTAGTGAATTTGCTAAAGATAACAATCCAATGGCATTAACAGCTATTCAATTTACTGTAGCATTTTTACTATCTTTAGTAGTTCAGACATTTGCAGGACAGTTGAAAATAGAAGCTGAATTGTCTGGATATATGGGAACTATATATTTAGCTATATTTAGTACTTCAATAGGATTTTTATTCCAAACTATATGTCAAAAGAGAGTTGATGGAACTAGAACAGCCATAATACTATCTACTGAAGCTGTATTTGGAACTATATTTTCTATAATAATTCTAAAAGAAGCTATTACAGCCAAATTAGTTATTGGTAGTATATTGATATTTGGTGCAATTATAACAGCAGAAACTAAATTATCATTTTTAAAAAGTAAAAAAGTAAAACTTAAAGAGTCAAAAGATTCTTCACTAGAAAGTATTTAAAGAGACAATTGTTTCCTAATTAATCAAATAAAGTATATATTATGTAGAAATTTGACATCAAAACTTAGTTGATACCGATGTTTCAAAGTGATAAAATTAATTAGGAAATAAATTTTATTTTTAGTGTTTAAACTATAATACAGGGGGTATATATATTCTTGTAGCAAGTTATTAAACTTTAAAAATAAAAATTTAATTAATATAAAATTGGGAGGAAATTAATTATGAAAAAATTTGTTTGTACAGTATGTGGATATATACATGAAGGAGATGCTGCACCAGCACAATGTCCAGTATGTAAAGTTGGAGCTGATAAATTCGAAGAAATGAAAGGTGAAATGGTTTGGGCTGACGAACATAGAATAGGAGTAGCTCAAGGTGTGGATGCAGAAATAATCGAAGGATTAAGAGCTAACTTTACTGGTGAATGTACAGAAGTAGGAATGTATTTAGCAATGAGTAGACAAGCTGATAGAGAAGGATACCCAGAAGTAGCAGAAGCATATAAGAGAATAGCTTTTGAAGAAGCAGAACATGCTGCTAAATTTGCAGAACTTCTTGGAGAAGTTGTAGTTGCAGATACAAAAGAAAACTTAAGAGTTAGAGTTGACGCTGAATATGGTGCAACTGATGGAAAATTAAAATTAGCTAAGAGAGCTAAAGAATTAGGATTAGATGCTATACATGACACAGTACATGAAATGTGTAAAGATGAAGCTAGACATGGTAAAGCATTCTTAGGATTATTAAATAGATATTTTGGAAAATAATAATTAAAAATATAGATTAAAAGGAGAAACTTTGGTTTCTCCTTTTTTAAATTATACAAAAAATATAAACAAATCTTTGTAATAAAAGGGTGAAGATAATATGAAATCAGTATCTGTTAGAAGTTGCAAGAATTATGAGTATGAAAATGTAAGATTTTCTATTGAAAAAATTTTAGATGACATTGGAGGACTTAACAAGTTTGTAAAAAAAGGAAGTAAAGTACTTGTAAAACCAAATCTATTGATGAAAAAAAAGCCTGAAGAAGCTACAACTACCCATCCTATGGTAGTAAGGGTTGTATGTGAAAAGCTTTTAGAATTAAATTGTGACATAGTAGTAGCAGATAGTCCTGGTGGACCATATAATCAAGGTTCTCTTAAAGGTATATATAAGACATCTGGAATTGAAGAGGTAGCAAATGATTTAGGTATCAAATTGAATTATGATGTTTCAGATGTTAAGATACATAGTGAAAAAGCACATGCTCTTAAATATATGGACATTATCAAACCAGTAATAGATGCTGATTATGTAATAAATCTTTGTAAATTAAAAACACATGTAATGGCAACTTTTACTGGTGGCACAAAAAACTTATATGGATGTATAGCTGGATTAAAAAAAGCAGAAATACATTATAGATTTCCTACAGAGGAATTATTTTGTGAAAATGTACTTTTAGATATTTGTGATTATGTAAATCCAACACTGACAATTATGGATGGAATCGTAGGGATGGAAGGGGATGGACCTTCAGCAGGAAATCCTAAAGAAATAGGTGTTTTATTAGCATCACAAAATCCATATGCTATAGATGTTGTTGCATGTAAGATTATAGGTTTGCTTCCAAACAAAGTTGCTACAATTAGAGGAGCTATTAAAAGAGAGTATATAAAAGAAGACTTTTCAGATATTGAGATTGTAGGAGAAGATATAAAGGATTTAATTATAAAAGATTATAAGGTACCAAATGTAAGTAAAGATTTAAGGCTATTTTCTGTAAAATTGCCAAAATTTTTAAATGAACCTATTTCAAAACTTATAACACCAAAGCCAGTGGTTAGATTTAAAGACTGCATAAAATGTGGAAAGTGTAAGGAAGCTTGTCCTGCAAATACCATAGAGATGGGGAATAAAGGTGCTCTTATAGATTTAAATAAATGTATAAGATGTTACTGTTGTCATGAACTTTGTCCTAAAAAGGCTATTGATGTCAAACGTAATTTTGTATTTAAGTATGTAAAATAATGTATAATATTATATGAGTCTATATAAATGTAAATTATAAAGGAGAAATAGTATGATTTTAATTAAAAATGGTAGAGTGATAGACCCTAAAAGTCAAAGAGATGAGAAAATAGATTTAATTATAAAAGAAAATAAAATCTATAAAATAGGTAATTTTGATGAAAATGATGAATTTGAAAAAATAATAGATGCTAGTGGGAATATAGTTGCACCAGGATTAGTAGATGTACATGTACATTTTAGAGACCCAGGATTTACATATAAAGAAGATATAGATAGTGGAGCTAAATCTGCAGCTAGAGGGGGATTTACAACAGTTATATGTATGGCAAATACTGACCCAATTGTAGATAATGAAGATACTTTTAATTATGTAAAGGAAAAAGCAAAAAATGCATGTATAAATGTTTTACAAGCAGCAGCCATAACGAAAGGTTTTGAAGGTAAAGAGTTAGTGGATATGGAAAATCTTAAAAAGGCTGGAGTTCCAGGATTTACTGATGACGGATTGCCTTTAATGGATAGCAGTTTAATTATGGAAGCAATGATTAAGGCAAAGGAGTTAGATGTACCACTTAGCTTTCATGAAGAAGACCCTTCTTTAGTTGGAAATCCTGGCGTAAATGCAGGAAAGATAGCTTCAGAGCTTGGTCTAAAAGGTGCATCAAATGTAGCAGAAGATGTAATGGTTGCTAGAGATTGTATGTTAGCACTAAAAACTGGTGCTAAGATTGATATACAACATATAAGTTCTGGTGTTTCTGTTGATATAGTTAGATTTGCAAAATATCTTGGAGCAAACGTAGTTGCAGAAGCTTCACCACATCACTTTACACTGACTGAGGAAGATGTGTTAGAGTTTGGAACAAATGCAAAAATGAATCCACCTTTAAGAACTAAGTGGGATAGAGATAAGATTATAGAAGGATTAAATGATGGCACTATTGAGATAATAGCAACAGACCATGCACCTCATAGTAAAGAAGAAAAAGACAGAGAGTTTATAAAAGCTCCAAGTGGTATTATAGGGCTTGAAACTTCGTTGTCTCTTGGAATAACAAACTTAATATATAAAAATCATCTTAGTATGATGCAGTTAATAGAAAAAATGTCTACAAATCCTGCAAAGCTATACAATTTAAATGTTGGTTTTATAGAAGAAGGAGCAGTAGCAGATATTGTTATATTTAATCCTGAAGAAGAATGGATAGTTGAAGATTTTGTTTCTAAAGCTGACAATTCACCATTTAAAGGTAAATCTTTATATGGTAAAGTTAATTATACTATATGCAATGGAGAAGTTGTATACAACGCTTAAGATTGTGTTTTAAGGGTGGTGAATACAGTGATTGAAAGCAAAAGATTATATATTAGACAAATGAATCATAGTGATTTTAAGGAAATAAGTAAAATGTTACAAAATTCAGAAGTAATGTATGCATGGGAACATACTTTTTCTGATGAAGAAGTTACAGAATGGATTGATAAAAATATACAGAGATATAATAATGATGGATATGGATATTTTATTGTTATAGATAAGTATATAGATGATGTAGTGGGACAAATAGGTCTTATAAAGCAGGACATAGGGTTGGGAATAGGTTATATAGTAAAAAAAGAATATTGGAATCAAGGTTATGCTACAGAAGGTGCCACTATATGCATAGATTATGCTATTAGAAACTTAAATGTGGATACTTTAGTAGCAGATATCAGACCTGAAAATATAGCATCTATAAATGTGGCAAAAAGACTAGGTATGAAGAAAATATCTGAGTATGATAAGATTTATAGAGGACAAGCAATGAAACATGATGTCTACCAATTAAAAGTAACAGGATTAACTACAAAAATTGTTGAAATAGTAGATTATAATCCAAATTGGAAGTACGAGTTTGAAAAATTAAAATCTACACTAGAAAAGACTCTAGGTAATTAGTAATTGTAAAAATAACAATAATAATTTTGAAAGTAATAATGCACTATTATATTTGATTTGAAAAAGATTAAATTCTTAATCTATCATATATAATAGTGCATTAAATATTTAAGCATATTTTAGAAAAGCAATTTAAAAATCATAACTTATTAATAGGAATACTATTTATAAATTGCCTTTATAGGGTCTAGTTTAGAGGCTTTAAAGGCTGGTATTAAACCAAATACAACTCCAGTTAATATAGTAGCTAGAATAGCATAAAGTAAGCTATTTAAGCTAGGAATTGCTTCAAATCCAATGTATTTAGAGACATAGTTAGTAGCAATAAATCCAACTATAGTTCCTAAAATTCCTCCACATACTGTTATAAAAACAGCTTCAACTAAAAATTGAAATAATATAGACCTAGGCTTTGCACCGATAGCACGTCTTATACCAATCTCTCTTTGTCTTTCCATAACTGATACATACATTATATTCATTACACCAATACCACCAACAAACATTGCAACTACAGTTATTATAGATACATATTTATTGACATTAGAATTGATACTTTCAAGATAAGCTGTTTGTTCAGTTGGGTCTGGTGTAGTATAAGAACCATTGATACCAGGGTGCATTTCATACAGTTTAGCTATAATATTGTTTGCAACTTCATTCACGTTATATCCTTTAGAACAAACTAAGTCTAACTGATAAATTTCATTGGAGTAAGAATTTTGACTCATTAGACTATCAAAAGCTTTTTTAGGTATAAGAGAAGTTACAAATTGCATATCTTGATAACCTCCCAAAAATCCTCCAGTTTGTTGTTGGTTGGAAGAATCATCCAATACTCCAATTATTTCAAATATAGTTCCATTTACATTAATACCATGGCCTAAAGCATCTTCTGGATTTTCAAAAACTTCACTTGCACTTTGCTGTGTAAGTATAATTACCTTTCTTTTTTCATCATCCAAAGAAAAATCTCTACCACAGATTAAATTTATTTTAGAATCTTTTTTTACTGGTCCAACTTCCACATAAGTCGTTTTTTTATCAAAAGATGCCTGAGAAGAATAAGTTGAATCAAGATTAAATCCATCTCTTGCAGGAGCAATTCTTTCTACTCCTTCAACAAATGATAATTCTTCTAAATCTTTTGCATTGAAAGGCTTTAAAAATATACTCATATCATCAGTAAGACCTGTGTTATCAGCTGATTCAAATGAAATAGTAGTTTTATTAGGATTAGCATTATTTACAGATTTCTTGATTTCTTTTTGAAATCCATTACCTATAGAACTAACAAGTATTACTGAAGTTATTCCTATAATAATCCAAAGTAAAGCTACAAAGACACGAAGCTTGTGCCCCTTTAAATTAGCCAAAGAATTTTTTAATAAGCCCATGATTACACCTCCGAAGTAAACACACCATCTTTAAGTCGTATGACCTTAGTTGCATACTTAGTCAAATCCTGATCATGTGTAACCATTATTATAGTCTTGCCTTGTTCATTAAGTTCTGTCAAAAGCTCCATAATTTCCCTGCTAGTTTCACTATCTAATGCTCCAGTTGGTTCATCAGCAAAGATTATTTGAGGGTCATTTGCCAAACAACGTGCAATGGCTACACGTTGTTGCTGGCCACCAGATAGTTGAAGAGGTTTTTGTTTGATTTTATCTAAAATCCCAACAGATTTTAGTTTGCTCTTAACAATTTCTTCTCTTTCAGATTTTTTTAATATTTTATTGTAAATTAGAGGTAACTCTACATTTTGATATATATTTAAAGTTTCTATTAAATTAAATTGCTGAAAAACAAAACCAATATTGACATTTCTAAAAACAGAACGCTCATTTTCACTGAGATTAGTTACATCTGTGCCATCAAATATATATCTTCCTTCGTCAAATACATCAAGAAAACCTAAGATATTAAGTAAAGTGGTTTTACCACTACCAGATTTACCCATTATCATGACAAATTCTCCAGATTCAATTTCTAAATTTAAGGATTTTAAAACATGTAATTCATCTTTCCCTACTTTGTAATATTTTTGAATATTTTCTAATTTAATTAACATATGTAAATTAATTCACATCCATATTAACTTCTTTTAATTTTTTGTCTGGAGTAGCATCTCCATTATTATTAGAGCCATCAGTTACACTATCACCTTGAACTGGGTCTCCTTCTTTCATTTCTTTAGTAGGGTATTTTATTACTATATCACCTTGTTCAAGACCGCCTCTAACTACAGCAAAGTCATTGTTTTTACTTGCAACATCTACAATTTGTTTTTTCAAGATTCCATCTAAGTCTTTAAATACATATGAGTGTTTTTTATCCTTAAGTACACAAGATGCTGGTATTTTAAAGCTTGAGTTAGCTACTTCAAGTGATGCTTGAAGATGGAATCCATTTGTCAACCCTTCTTGGTTATCAAATGCTATGTTTATATCATAATAAGATAAAGTACTTTGTTGAGCTCCCATCTCACTATTTGGAGTAGAGGGCTTATCAGATATAAAACTTATTCTACCAGTAAGATTTTGGTCAGTTGAGAAAACTAATATATTAACCATTTGGTCAATTTTCATCTTAGGTAAATCTTGTTCACTTGCTTGTCCCTTCATATAAAACTCTAGACCTTGAATAGTCATAAATGAAGCTGGTTGGTCTGGATTTCCAGTTTGGTCATTTAAGTATACAGTACCATCAAAAGGAGCAGTAGTTCTATCATATGCTTTTTTATCTAAAGAAGCTATCTGAGAGTTTAAAGTTGTTATTTGTGCGTTTATAGAGGCTATAGCATCTCTATTTTCATCAATATTTGCAAGTGATATCTTTTGTTTTTTATATTGGCTAAGTTGTGTTTTTAGACTATCTATTTCTGCTATTATAGTTGGATTTTTAGCAGTAAAAAGAAGGTCTCCCTGATTTACCTTTTGCCCATTTGTAACATTTACATCGCTTAACTCATAATCTCCAGAAATATTAAAGTCTTTAGTTTGCTTAGGTACAACCATACCATTTATAAATATTTTTTCGTTTTCTGGAATAGTGTATGTTTCTATGAAGTTTTCATTAGCTTGTAACTCAGTGTTTTTTGAATCGACATAAGCAAGTACCCCTAAAATTAAAAGTATGATTATCACGATTCCTGCATAGATTTTAAATCTCTTGTTTTTAAAAGGATTATTTTTAAAACCTTTGTTTTTAGTTTTGAAATTACTACTTCCAAAGCTAGTATTTTTAAAGCTATTACTCTTAAAGCTACTATTTCTAAATCTTTTATTTTTAAATTTTTTTAGAAAAGACATGTTTTCCTCCTTTGTATAAAAACTACTTATTATATACTGGGATGTACATATAGAACCATTATAAGAAGCATGTTGAATATAAGTCAAATGAAAATAAACTATCAATATATAAGATACTATAGATAATCTTTGAATGTAATAGTAATTTTTGTATATTGATTGTACTCTGAATCTACATCAATTTTATGGCTAAGTTTGTCACAAAGTTCTTTTACTAAATAAAGACCAAGCCCTGTAGATTTAGCGTTATTTCTTCCATTATTACCTGTAAATCCCTTATTGAATATTCGATTTAAATCTTCCTTTTTTATACCACAGCCAGTATCTTCCACCCTTAATTGTAAATAATTTTTGTGGGTTTTGCAATAGATAGATATATTATCTTCTATTGAGGCATATTTTAGGGAATTATTTAATAATTGCTCGAATATGAAGTAAAGCCATTTTTCGTCTGATAAAACTGTATAATTCAAATTATTTAAGTTTAAAATTATTTTTTTTGAGATAAAATATTTCGAATATTTTCTAATAATATTTCTAATAATTTTTTCAATATTTACTTCTTGAATCAAAAAATCTTTATGAAAATCTTCAAGTCTAGATAAATATAAAATCCTTTCAACAGAATTTTCAATTCTAAATATCTCTTTATCGATATCATCTGAAATTTTTTCTTCAATTAAATTTTCGTTTTGCTCAAGGATTAGTTTGATTATTGCTATAGGCATTTTTATATCATGTACCCACATACTCATAGTTTCTTTATTTTCTTCAAATTTCTTAGTATTGATATCTATTATATCATCACATTGGCTTTGATAATCTTTAATTATATCCAAATATATTTTTTCTTCATTTGTACATTTAATTAATTCTATATCATTAGTACTAACTTTGAATGTATTATTTTTAATTTTCTCTAAAAATCTATTTTTCTTAATGTAGCCAGTAAGTATATATATGAATGAAAATACTATATTTACAATTAATATGTATACAATAGTGTCTACTAAGAGAGTATCGATAGGAGAAAATATAATAACTGCTATCGTAAAAAGTAAGAAAGCAAAGTTGTATACTAAAAATTCGAGTTTATCTTTGAGAAAATCTTTAAAACTCATAAATTCACCTACTTAAAGCTATTTTAACTGATTATATAACCTAGTCCTCTTTTAGTTTCTATAAAGTCTTCCAATCCAATTTCACTTAGTTTTGAACGTATTCTGTTTACATTAACAGTGAGAGTATTATCATCTACAAACCAATCATTATCCCATAATTTTTTCATAAGTTTATTTCTACTAACTATTTTACTTTTATTCCTCATAAGTTCATGAAGAATTTTAATTTCATTTTTTGTTAGCTCAATAGTATTATCTTTATAACATATAGTTGCAGTTGATAAATCTAAAGTAACTTCATTATGGACAATTTTATTTGAATTATTATCAGCAAAATTATAAGTTCTTCTTAAAAGAGCATTTACCTTAGCTATTAAAACATCTATAGAAAATGGTTTTTGTATATAATCATCTGCACCTAGATTTACACCCATTATTACATCCATATTAGAGTTTCTTGAAGAAATAAAGATTATTGGAACTTTGGAAATTTTTCTTATCTCATTACACCAATGAAATCCATCATAAAATGGAAGATTTATATCTAATAAAACCAATTGTGGTTTATAATGCTTAAATTCTTCTATTATGTTTTCAAGATTTTCTATTTGATAGACAATATGTCCCCATTTAGAAAGACAGTCTGCTATTTGATGCTTTAATGAAACATCATCTTCAATTACCATTATTTTGAACATTTTTACCTCCTAATCCAGAATAGTTATATTAACATAACTATATTTTACTTGATAAGTTCAAACATTTCTACCTTATAATTTAAAATAATTATATTAATATAACTATATTTTGCTTGACAAATTATATTTTAAACATAATTTCATTAAAAATGAAGAAATATAGTTAATACTTACAGAAATGTAACATTATATTAATGTAATTAAATGGTTAAAAACTACCTTAATATATATAATATATTTATAAGAATTGGAAAATGAGCAATTATGTTGAGGAGTGGTAAGTAATTATGGAAGAAATATTAATTGTTGAAAATATAAAAAAAGAGTATGGTAGAAAAGGCTCAAAATATGAAGCTTTAAGGGGAATAAGTTTTAAAGTTTCTAAAGGTGAATTTGTAGGTATTATGGGCTCATCTGGAGCTGGAAAATCAACTCTTTTAAACATTATTTCTACAATAGATTTGCCTTCATCAGGAAATGTTTATATAGAGGATAAGAATATTATTAAAATGAAACAAAATAAATTAGCTGACTTTAGACGTGATAATCTTGGATTTGTATTTCAAGATTCTAACCTTTTAGATACATTAACTATAAAAGAAAATATAATGCTACCTCTTTCTTTAAAAAATGAAAAAGTATCAGTAATAGAAAGTAGAATAAAAGAAGTTTCAAAATCACTAAATATAGAATCAATATTAGATAAATATCCTAATGAAGTCTCAGGTGGTCAAAAACAAAGAGGAGCTGTTTGTAGAGCAATAGTAACAAAACCATCATTAATACTTGCAGACGAGCCTACAGGAGCATTAGATTCTAAATCTGCAAGGGATTTATTAAATTCTCTACTAAAATTAAATAGAGATAATGATTCAACAATATTAATGGTAACGCATGATGCTATAAGTGCAAGTTTTTGTAGTAGAATACTCTTTATAAAGGATGGAATAATTTTTACAGAACTTATAAAAGGAGAAAGCACAAAAGAATTTTATAATAAAATACTAAATACAGTTTCCTTAATTGGAGGAGTTAATAAAAATGAGTTTATTTAAAATTGCTATAAAAAATGTAAAAAAGAACTTTTTAAGCTATTTTATGTACTTTGTTTCAATTGTATTTAGTGTATTTATATTCTTTAGTTTCAAATCAATAGAGTACAATGAAGCTTTAAGTTTACTTGGTAGAAGGGCTAAAATAGGCATTAATACAAGTTCAATTGTAATAGTGGTATTTGTTTTTTTATTTATATATTATTCAAATTCATTTTTTTTTAATAGACGTAGGCAAGAGATAGGTACTTATAGCTTGATTGGAATGAGAAAAAATCAGATAGGAAGAATATTTTTATATGAAACTTTTTCGATGGGAATATTTGCAATATTAATAGGGATATCTTTAGGTTTTTTATTTTCAAAGCTTATGACAATGATTCTTGTAAAATTAATGAAAGAAATTATAGGAGTAAAGATGACTTTAAGTATAAAGGCTTTAATTCAAACATTAGTAATATTTGTAGTAATATTTGTAGTAATTGGAATAAGAAATATTATAGTCATTAGCAATAAAAAAATTGTAGAGTTATTTAAGAAGTCACCAGAAAAATATACAAATAAAAGATTTATAAAGCTAAAGGGAATACTTGGAATTTTACTAATAGTATTTTCTTATTTAATGTCCAGCAGTTATTTCATTATTGAAAACATTATGTTTTCAGTTTTTATATTAATTACAATAATACCAGGTACTTTTTTATTTTTTTCATCAATAATGTCGATAATTATAGATGTTGCTAAGAAGAAAAAAAGTTTTTATTACAAGGGAAGAAATTTAATTGCATTTTCGGAACTTGGATTCAAATTGAAGAATAATAGCAGAGTATTGGCAATAATAGCGATACTAATAGCTACAAGTGTAACTATGTTAGGATTTACAATATCCCTTTATTACGATATAGATAGAAATATAAATGAAAACTACAAGTATAGTTATACTATAAATGCAGAAAATTATCTTGTAAATAAGGAAATTGACAAGTTGTTATATAAATATAAAGAAGATGATAAGATATTTTTTGATAAGACAATAGAGCTTATAAACAGAGATGTAAATTTTAAATTGTATTATAAAAAAGGAGGAGTTTATAGAGAAAACACAGTGCTTGTAGATTTTATTAAAGAAAGTGATTTTAAGAAATTAAGACAATATCAAAACAGTAATTATGAAGAATTAACTTCAGAAGAGCATGTATATTATGTTTCAGATTCATATAAGAAAATGTTTCTTAAAAATACTGGTACTCAAAAAATAGATATATATCTTAAAGAAAAAGAGAATATGAGTTTATTTACAGTTCAAAAAAATATCTTAGAACCAGAAATAAATTCACAATCAACATTTGATTTAATTGTGGTAGAAGATAATGTATTTAATAGATTAAAATCAGATGGAAAATCAAGATTATTAAGATTAATTGATATAAAAAATGAAAAAAAAGAGTTTGACATGTCTTTAAGATTAAAAAATATTGTTGATAAAAATATGAAATCAACTTATCCCTTTAATTTTACATCAAGTATCGAAAACTATAATAATTTAATTAGACTAAGTGGTCTTATGTTATTTATAGGTATATTTCTATCTGTAGTATTTCTTTTGTGTACAGGAAGTATAATTTTATTTAAACAACTATCAAATATATATGATGATAAAGAACGATATATTATGCTAAAAAAACTTGGGGCAAACAATCAAGATATTGAGAAAATAATATCAAAACAATTAAAAGTTGTATTTTTATTGCCATTAATTATAGGTACAATTCATAATTTATTTGCTATGTCAATTGCTCAAAAATTTATAACTAGGTCTTTGTTTATACCAATTATTATAACACTAGCCATTTATTATATAGGTTACTTTATATATTATTTTATAACATTAAAATACGCTCAAAATATGATAATAGATTAAGCTGTAGAGTATTTTTTACTTAATAAGAATTAAATATATACTAAAAGTAAGATAGTTTATCTAATCAAAACAAAAAAATATTATAATAATGTAATTAAGTTTTGGAAAAAGTTTGTATTTTGTATCAGTTGTATTACTTAATGTTATATAATAAATTTAAGGAAAATATAAAATAAAAATGACAAGGAGTTGAAAATTATGAGGTTTGATGCTCATCAACATAAATATCCATCAATAAGAAATGTTATATATGCTAAAAATGGAGCAGTTGCAACTTCAACACCATTAGCTTCTCAAGCTGGGCTTGAAATACTAAAAAAAGGTGGGAATGCTGTGGATGCAGCAGTTGCAACTGCTGCTACATTATCGGTAGTTGAACCTACAAGTAATGGAATTGGAGGAGACGCATATGCTCTTGTTTGGATAGAAGAAGAAAAACGATTGTACGGACTAAATTCTAGTGGTTTTGCTCCAGAAAGAATGGAATTAAAAAATTACAAGAACATGGAAGAGATGCCAAAGTATGGATTTGGAGCAGTAACTGTACCTGGGATACCTGCAGCTTGGGCAGAATTAAATAAAAAGTATGGAAAACTTAGTCTACTAGAATGTTTATCTCCAGCAATTGAATATGCAAGAGAAGGATATGTTGTTTCTCCTAATGTATCAAAAGTATGGAAAAAGTCCTATGAACTATATGAAAAAGAATTTGTTGGAGAAGAATTTAAGTCATGGTTTGAGACATTTTCTAAAGATGGTAAAGCTCCAGAAGCTGGTGACATATTTGTATGTGAAGAGCATGCTAATACATTAGAAGAGATAGCAAATACACAAGCTGAAAGTTTTTATAGAGGTAGACTAGCAGATAAAATAGATGAGTATTCTAGAAAGTTTGATGGAGCTATAAGAAAAAGTGATTTAGCGAGTTTTTATCCAACTTGGGTAGAACCTATAAGCACAGAATATAAAGGATATAAAATATTTGAAATTCCACCAAATGGACATGGGATAACAGTCTTAATGGCATTAAATATATTAAAAGAATTGGACGTAAAAGGAGATATAGAAAATGTAGATGATATACATAAGATTATAGAAAGCTTAAAACTGGCTTTTGCAGATTCTAAAACTTATGTAACTGATATAGAACATATGAAAGTAAAGGTTCAAGAACTATTAAGTCAAGATTATGCAAAAAAGAGAAGTTTATTGATTGATAATAAAAAAGCTTTATATCCAAAAGAAGGAGAGCCATATTGTGGTGGAACTGTATATCTTTGTACCGCTGATAAAGATGGTAATATGGTTTCATATATACAGAGTAATTATATAAATTTTGGCTCTGGGATAGTAATACCAAACACTGGCATTGCGTTACATAGTAGAGGTAATAATTTTAACTTAGACCCTAAACACCATAATGTAGTAAAACCATTTAAAAAACCTTATCATACAATAATACCTGGTTTTTTAGGTAAAGATGATAAAGCAATAGGTCCATTTGGTGTAATGGGTGCTTTTATGCAACCACAGGGACATCTTCAAGTATTAACGAGTATGATAGACTTTGGTTTAAACCCTCAAGAGGCATTAGATGCTCCAAGATGGCAGTGGATAAAAGGTAAAGAGATAGAAGTTGAATCAGAGATGTCAAGACATGTGGTAGATGCCCTTATTGAAAAAGGGCATGAGATAAAAGTAATTCATGATAATGTCGATATGGGTAGGGGACAAATAATCTTCAAAACAGAGCAAGAAAGTTATGTTTGTGCAACAGAATCAAGATGTGATGGTCATGTTGCAGTTTACTAATCATGTTGCAGTTCCTTAATATTGCAAACTAAAGATATATTTAATGAATAAAGGAATCTAGATGAAATGACGATAATAAAAGGCGAAAGTCTACAATGACTAACGCCTTTATAAAAAACTAAGATATCATATTCTAGTTTTACTTATTATTGACTTTATTCTTGTCCAGTTTTAACTTCATTGTCACCATAGCTAATCCAATCACTAAAGCTACCAACATAAATCTTATGAGGTATGTCAAGTTCTCTAAGTGCAAGACTGTTAACACAAGCAGATATTCCTGAACCACAAGATAAAATTATTTCATCATAATTATTTAAATCCTTAAAGAAGTCTTTTAAAAATTCCATATCTTTAAGTGAGCCATTTTCAAAATCACCTTTTATTAAATCCTTGCAAAAGTAATTTTTTGCACTAGGTATATGGCCAGCTTTTGAATATGCAGGTTCAACTAAACCTTGGTATCTTTCATTAGCACGACAATCTATAATCACAGTATCTTTGTCATATAATTTAGATTTAACGTATTCCATTGGAACAACTAAATTGTCATTTACATTAGGCTTAATTTTTTTGTCTATACAGTTTGGAATATTTATTTTTTCTTCTAATTCTCCGCCTTCTTTTACAAAAGCTGTTATTCCACCATCTAATACATAGACATTTTCAAGACCTAAGTGTTTTAATTGGAAGAATAGTCTACAAGCACCATTTAAATCTCCATCATCATAAGTTACGATTGTAGTGTCATTATCAACACCCATTTTTTCTAACTTTTCTTTTAATATAAAAGGGTCTTGTAAAGGATTTTTACCACCATGTTCTTCTGTAGGAGATGATAAATCCTTGTCTATATCCAGGATAAAGCTACCTTTTATATGTCCTTTTTTATAAGAATCAATACCATAGGTTCTATTGATAAGGTCAAATCTACAATCTATAACAACTAGATTATCATTATGTTCTAATTTAGATATAAGTTCTTTTGCAGAAATAATATTTTTCAAAAAACAAACCTCCTATTTTTAATTATTTTTATGTGTATTCATAATAATTATTAACTTTATAAATTAATATTATTATAAATTATTACATAAGTAAATAAATCTTTAGAAAATATAAAAATTTTATATAAAAATTCAAATAATTAATGAATATTAAAAATTTTAGATATATAATAAAATAAGAGTATATTTTAGTTTATATAAAAGCTGGTATTGCAATAGATTAAAGCCTTATACACGTTTAGTTTTTAAAGAAATCTGAGTTATTATGAAAACCTAGGTTAATTTATTAAACAAATAATTGAATAAAAAAAATTTATTATGTATTTATAAAATTTTTGTTACAAATTTAGCATAATATAGTATACTTTAAGTGTGTATTAGGTTAAATCTATAACAAATTATACGTATAATATAGGTTTTAATATTTGTTGGAATTTAAAAGTAATTTGTTAATATCAACTATTTGTAATTTGGGCAGTTATAATTATTTTACAGGGGGGATGTCCAATACAAAACATTTAATCGAGAACTAATATTGTATTATAATTAGAGTTATAGTGTTGTGTGGTTATGTTTTAATTAAATTTAAAGTGGGAAAAATATATTTGTTAGAATGGAGAATAGCGAGATGAGTAATAAAATAGTTAGTAAGAGACAATTAACAGATAGTATTTATTTGATGGAAATAGAGGCTCCTAGAGTTGCAAAATCTTCTCAGCCTGGTCAATTTATAATAATTAAAAATGACGAAAAGGGAGAAAGAATTCCTCTTACAATAGCTGATTATGATAGAGAAAAAGGAACAGTGACTATCGTATTCCAAACAGTTGGTGCTTCAACTAAGAAATTAGCAATGTTTGAAGAAAACGATTTTGTAATGGATTTTGTAGGGCCACTAGGACAAGCAAGTGAATTCATACATGAAGATATAGAAGAATTAAAAAATAAAAAAATCCTATTTGTAGCTGGTGGAGTAGGTTCTGCTCCAGTGTATCCACAAGTTAAATGGTTTAAAGATAATGGATTAGATGTAGATGTAATAATTGGTGCAAGAACTAAAGAATTAATCATATTAGAAGATGATATGAGAAAAGTAGCTAAAAATGTATACATATCAACAGATGATGGGACATATGGATTTGATGGAAGAGTTACAGATTTATTAAAAGATTTAGTTGATAATCAAGGTAAAAAATATGACCAAGCAATAGTAATTGGACCAATGATAATGATGAAATTTATGTGTCAATTGACTAAAGAATTAAACATACCTACTATAGTAAGTTTAAATACAATAATGATTGATGGAACAGGTATGTGTGGCGGTTGTAGAGTTAGTGTTGGAAATGAGACTAAGTTTGCATGTGTAGATGGACCTGAATTTGATGGACATTTAGTTGACTTTGACCAAGCGATGAGAAGACAATCTATGTATAAAACTCAAGAAGGAAGAGCTATGCTAAAACTTGAAGAAGGCGACAGTCATCATCATAGTAATTGTGGATGTGGAGGTAACAAATAATGGATGCTAAAAAAGTAAAAGTACCAGTTAGAGAACAAGAACCTGCTGTAAGAGCAACAAATTTTGATGAAGTATGTTTAGGATACAATAAAGAAGAAGCTATGGCAGAAGCTAATAGATGTCTAGGATGTAAAAAACCAAAATGTGTAGGTGGATGTCCAGTAGGAATTGATATCCCAGGATTTATAACAAAAATTAAAGAAGATGATATAGAAGGTGCTGCTAAAGTAATAGCTAAGAGTAGTTCACTACCTGCTGTTTGTGGTAGAGTATGCCCACAAGAAAGTCAATGTGAAGGTGTATGTATACTTGGAATAAAATCAGATGCAGTATCAATAGGGAAATTAGAAAGATTTGTAGCAGATTGGTCAAAAGAAAATGATATAAACTTATCTGATACAGAACCTAAGAAAAATCAAAAAGTAGCTGTAATAGGAAGTGGTCCAGCAGGTCTTGCTTGTGCTGGTGATTTAGCTAAAAAAGGATATGATGTAACAATATTTGAAGCAATGCATGAACCAGGTGGAGTTTTAACTTATGGAATACCTGAATTTAGACTTCCAAAACAAGCTGTTGTTCAACCTGAAATAGATAATATAAGAAAATTAGGTGTGAAAATAGAAACTAATGTAATTGTTGGTAAAACAATTACAGTAGATGAACTTATAGAAGATGAAGGATTTGAAGCTATATTCATAGGCTCAGGAGCTGGTCTTCCTATGTTTATGAATATACCAGGAGAAAATGCAAATGGAGTATTTTCTGCAAATGAGTTTTTAACTAGAGTAAACTTAATGAAAGCTTATAGAGATGATTATGATACACCTATTAGTTCTGGTAAAAAAGTTGCTGTAGTTGGTGGTGGAAATGTTGCTATGGATGCTGCTAGAACTGCATTAAGATTAGGTTCAGAATCATATATAGTTTATAGAAGAAGTGAAAAAGAGCTTCCAGCAAGAGCTGAAGAAGTACATCATGCAAAAGAAGAAGGAATTATATTTAATACATTGACAAATCCTAAAGAAATTTTAGTAGATGAAAATGGATATGTTAAAGGTATGGTTTGTATAAGAATGGAATTAGGAGAACCAGATGATTCTGGAAGAAGAAGACCTATAGAAATAGAAGGTTCTGAATTTGTACTTGATGTAGATACAGTTATAATGTCACTTGGAACAAGTCCAAATCCATTAATATCTTCTACAACAAAGAGTCTTGATATAAATAAGAGAAGATGCTTAATAACAGATGAAAGCGGTCAAACTTCTAAAGAAGGTGTGTTTGCAGGTGGAGACGCTGTTACTGGAGCAGCAACAGTAATATCTGCAATGGGTGCTGGTAAAACTGCAGCAGCTTCAATAGATGAATATTTAAAAGCAAAAGTTAATGCTTAATTTGTAAATTAAATATACCAAGTTAGAATAATTTCTAGCTTGGTATATTTTTTTTGAAAATTATATAATAAAGTCACAGTTATTGTTGTAATATTTATCACTAAGCAACATAATTTTGTTTAATTATGGTAAAATAATATCGAATAAAGATTTTATAAGGGGGGAATAATGTGTGGTTGGCAGAATCAGAGTTATCAAACTTGACATTAGAACTTATATCTAAAAAGAATATTTTGGGTATAACTGTTGCATATATTGGTACAACAGACATTGAAAATGTAAGCATTTTAGATGAAGCAAGTATAAATTACTTAAAAAATAATATCCCATCATTAGAATATAGGCCATTCCTATATAAAGTTGAAAAATCAAATGTGCCAGTTTTAAATTATGAATCTTGTATAAGGGATTCATATAAATTTAAAGAAAGAATACTTTTGGATTATTCATATAGAGTAATGTCACAAGTTATTAAAGAGCCGATTGAGTATGTATTACAATAGTATAATTAATGGTGTTTAAATATGAGAAAAAGAGAAAAAATATTTGATGGATTAGTTTTTAGGTATATATTAATTTTATTGATGTTATTAATTTTAATTGATTTTACAAGTACAATTATATATGCAAGTAATTCTATGGAGGTTACTTCTAAAAATATGATTGAAGCCTCAAAAAGAGAATTAGAAAATTATTTAAGCGTCAATGTATCCTTATTAAAGGCTCTTAGTCAAGACGATAGATTTTCTGATGACAGAATCTCTCTAATTGAAAAAGGTAAGTTATTAAGACCTTATCAAAAACAATATAATCTTTTTATGCTTGGAATAACTGATGCACAAGGAAATACTTCAAGTACATATAGAGAAAGGGTTGGGACAATAAAAGACCGAACGCATTTTCAGAAGGTACTAGAAACAAAAAAAATGGTGATTTCCGATATTACAGTTAGTAAGGTTACAGGGGATAAAGTATTTATTATATGTGTACCTATTATAAAAAATAATGAAGTAAGTGGAACTATTTTTGCTTCCTTTTATTTTCAAGATGTAAATAAGATAGTAAGTAGAACTAATTCTGATGATTCTATTAAATTTTTAATGGTAGATAAAAACTATGCCATTATTTCTCATCAAAATAAAGATTATGTCTATAATAAGACAAATATGTTTAGTGTAGAAGGAAATATTATAGGGAGCAGTAAAAACGAAATTTTAAAAAATATAGATGAGAAACGTCAAGGTGGTTTTTTATCATGGGATAATTGGAAGTTATATAGTGCAAGATATATGAGTATCAAAGGAACTGATTGGACATTAATCTCAAGTTGTGATGTTTTTAAGAACTTTAAAAGCTTGATAATTGATTTTATAATCAAGTTATTTTTCTATATATTAATATTTTTGATATTGTGGAAATTAAGTAATGTTACACTAATAGAACAACTTAAAAAATTAGCTTACTATGATTCCTTAAGTGGAATAAAAAACAAAGAAAAATTTAAAAAAGATTCTATATATATTTTACATAATTACTATAAAGATGATTTTTACTTAGTTCAATTAGATGTTAATAAATTTAAATACATAAATGAGATGTTTGGTTATGCTGAAGGAAATAAGATATTAGTACATATTGCAAATGTGTTAAAACACAATACAAACAAATATGAACTTTGTGCTAGAATGGATAATGACCACTTTATATTATTAATTTCCTGCAATACTGATGTTGACCTTTTAAATAGACTATCTAAAATAAATAATGAAATATGCAGTTTAAGTACTAGTAATTCCTCAAAATATAAAATTGTTATGTCAAGTGGTATATATAAGATAAATAAAAGTGATGATATACAAAAAATTGACTTGTTAATTGATAGAGCGAATATTGCTGCAAAAACAAAAAAAGATAAGTATGAGCATTCATATTCATTTTTTAATGAAGATACAAGAAATCGATTATATAGAGAAAAGAAATTGGAAGATAATATGAATAAAGCTTTGGAAAAAGGAGAGTTTGTAGTATATTATCAACCAAAATATAGTTTAAATGATGGAAATGAAATTGAAGGAGCAGAAGCTCTAATAAGATGGAATAATCCAGATATGGGATTTATTTCACCTGTAGATTTTGTACCTTTATTTGAAAGAAATGGTTTCATTGTAAATGTTGATATGTTTGTATTTGAAGAAGTATGTAAGACCTTGAGAAAGTGGCTAAACAAAGGTTATAATCCTGTGCCAATCTCTGTGAATATATCTAGAGTTCATTTACACAGAGATAATTTTATAGAAAATATTACTGAATTGATAAATAAGTATAATATATCACCTAAGTTTATAGAACTTGAATTAACAGAAAGTGTTGTATTTGATAATTTAAATATATTGATTGATATAATTAAGAGGCTTAAAAAGATAGGATTTCTTATATCAATGGATGATTTTGGCTCAGGATATTCATCTTTGAATCTATTAAAGGACCTTCCTTTTGATATTTTAAAATTAGATAGAGTTTTTCTAATTGAGACAACAGATACAAAACGTGGAAAAATTATTATCTCTAAGATAGTAGAAATGTCAAAAGCGATTAATATTAAAGTTATATGTGAAGGTGTAGAAACCAATGAGCAAGTAGAGTTTTTAAAAGAAATAGGATGCGATAAGGCTCAAGGTTATTTATTTGCTAAACCAATGGTACTTAGTGAATTTGAAAAGCTTTTAAAATTTTAGTTGAATTAATTATTAATACTAATTAGTTTGTTGGTACTCTAACAATTAACTTACAAATATGTAAGTTAATTGTTAGAGTATTTTTATGGTTAAAATGATATATTCACGATAGTATATTAATATAGTAAAAATAAAAAAGTAATGGAGAATATAAAATGAACATATTAAGTATTAAAAATATATCAAAAACATATTATGGAAAAGTTCCATATAAAGCATTAGATAGTATTAATTTAAGTATAGAAAAAGGTGAATTTGTAGCTGTTATGGGTCTATCTGGAAGTGGGAAATCTACTCTTTTAAATATAATATCTACAATTGATAAGCAGAGTGAAGGTCAAGTTATATTAAATGGACAGGATACAAGTAGATTAGAAGGAGAAAAATTAGCTGAATTTAGAAGAAAACAACTTGGTTTTGTATTTCAGAATTTTAATTTGATTGACACTTTGACAGTTGGTGAAAATATAATGTTGCCACTTACACTAGATGGTAGAAATGTAAAAAAAATGAACAGGGAAACTAAAAATATATCTGAATTTTTAGGTATTGATAAAATTTTAGATAGAAGAACTTATGAGATTTCAGGAGGACAAGCTCAAAGATGTGCAATTGCTAGAGCAATTATAAATAAGCCATCATTACTTCTTGCAGATGAACCAACAGGGAATCTTGATTCGAAATCCACTGATGATGTTTTAGAGTTATTTACTAAGATAAACAAAGAACAAAATGTAACTACACTTATGGTAACTCATGAAGCATATAGTGCAAGCCATTCAGATAGAGTCGTTTTTATAAAGGACGGATGCATATATACAGAGATAAAGAAATCAGGCACAAATAGTTCTTTTTACAATAAAATACTATCTGTATTGTCTCAAATAGGAGGTGTAAGGTAGTGAATTTTGGAAGATTTGCTTATAATAATATAATTAGAAACTTTAGAGCATATTTAGCGTATTTTTTAAGTTCAATTTTTTCTATAATGATATTCTTTGTATTTGCAGTATCTATGTTTCATCCAATTATAACTGATTCTGGAATCCAAAGTGGCTCTACTGCATTTATGGCTCTTATGACTTCAGAATTAATAATATTAGGATTTAGTCTACTTTTTATATTGTATTCTTTAGGAAATTTCTTAAAATCTAGATTAAGGGATTTTGGAGTTATGATGATAGTTGGAATGAGTAATAAACAACTGAAAAGATTGATATTGATTGAAAATTTAATAATAGGATTATTAGCAATAATATTAGGAATACTTTTAGGGCTATCTATTTCTAATCTATTTTTATTGTATTTAGGTAAAATATTTTATATGAACTTGACAGAAAGTTACTTTCCAATAAAAGCGATACTAATGACAATTATATCTTTTATGTTGTTGTTTTTGATAACAGGACCACTTAGCTTAAAATTGTTAAACAAAAACAATATTTTTGAACTTTTAGTAGGTACAAAAAAACCTAAAAAAGATATAAAATCTTCAAGATTCTTTGGGATACTTGGCATAGTATGTCTTATGATAGGATATGCTATGATACTATTTGGTAATAAGTTAAATATAAATGAAGGTATGTACACGATAGCACTGTTGATTACGCTAGGAACGTTTTTATTTTTTTCTCAGTTTAGCATTTTAATATTAAAGCATATGAAAAATAAAGAGAAGTTTTATAAAAATAAAACAAATATGTTGCTTATAAGTAATTTAGTATATAAGATGAAAGATAATTCTCTATTGTTGTTTTTAATGACAATACTTTTATCTGGAACCTTAGTAGCATTTACAACAACTTCAACGCTTGTAACTTCACAAGGTAAATCCTCTAAAGAGAATTTTCCAATGGTTTACTCATATTTTTCAGAAGATAATAATAACAAAGAATATGAAGAATTAAAAGAAATTAGAAATACAATAAAAGAATATGATTATAAGGAATTAAGTTTTCCTATGCTTGAATATAATAATGAAGTATTATTAAGTATAAGTAACTATAATAAATTATCAAAACAATTGGGATTAGATAAAATTAATCTAAAGAAAAATGAGGGAATTATAGTCCCTAGATATAATTCAAAAGAGCACATAAATTCTTTAAAAGATATTAAATCTTATAAAATAAGAAATGTAAACATAAACATAAAGATAAAAGAATCAACAGATAGGATAATTTTTCCTACAGGTATGTTTAGTAAAATTATAGTTATACATGATAATTTATATAATAATATACAAAGTAAGTTTTCAAAAATAAATTTTTATGGATTTGATTATGAAAACTGGCAAAATAGTGCTGATATAACTGAAGCGTTAAAAGAAAAACATTTTAACCTAGATAGAAATGATATAAAGTCATATTTTTTAACTTTACCAGATATGTATTTAGTTGAGTTACAGCAAAGTAAAATTCTTCACTTTATGGGTATTTTCATAGGTGTTATTCTGTTTATGGCAGTTCTTAGTTTTTTGTATTTTAGACTATATACAGATGAACCTTTTGATAAGGTTAAATACCACAATCTATCAAAAATAGGTCTATCTTTTAAAAATATGAATAAGATTGTTAGTATAGAGATAGGCATACTATTTTTTGTACCTTTTATTATAGCTATTGCAAATAACATATTTTCTTTACTCTTTTTAAATAGTGTACTAAATAATAGTTTTAACTTAAAAAATGTGGGTATATTATTAGTGCTCTCAGGTATATATTCACTTTATTTTCATTTGCTAAAGAAATTTTATATTAGAAAAGTTTGGTTTTTTGATTAAAGTGGTATATAATATATATTATAGAAAATTAATATTTAAAAAGTAGTTAATATTAAGGGAGGGCATATGCACCTCCCTTGTAATATGTGGAAAATTAAATATTAGAAGAAGGAGGAGACTTGATGGATAATCAACAATTATTAGGAACAGAACGAATCAGTAAATTACTACTGAAATACTCTATACCAGCAATAATAGGTATGCTGGTAAATAGTCTATATAATGTGGTAGACAGAATTTTTATTGGGAACATACCAGGGGTTGGACCACTTGCAATAACAGGTCTTGGTGTTACGATGCCAATAATGACAATAATACTTGCATTTGGTATGTTGATAGGAATAGGAACAACAACGACTATATCAATAAAACTTGGGCAAGGTAAAGTAGAAGATGCAAGAAGACTTATAGGAAATGCAATGACATTAGCTGTAGTTACAGGAATTATAATAATGGTACTTGGGATATTATTTGCAAATAAAATACTTACGTTATTTGGAGCAAGTGAAAATACACTAATATATGCAAAGACATATATAAATATCATCTTATTAGGAACAGTAGTAAATCTTCTATCCTTTTCTTTAAATCACTCAATAAGAGCTGACGGTAGCCCTAAGATTTCAGCAGGAATAATGATAATAGGATGCCTAACTAATATAGTTTTAGATTGGATGTTAATATTTGGATTCAATATGGGAATACAAGGAGCTGCAATTGCTACAGTAACTTCTCAAGCTCTTACAGCTATTTTAACTATAGGCTACTATATAAGTGGAAAATCAAATTTAAAATTCAGTAAATCTCATTTAAAATTAGATAAAAGATTAGTAAGAGCAGTCTTTGCGATAGGTATGTCACCATTTGCTATGCAACTTGCAGCAAGCTTAGTTCAAGTAATATCAAATATTGCTCTTAAAACTCATGGTGGAGATTTAGCTATAGGAGCTATGGCTACAATTTCTTCTATAGCAATGGTATTTTTAATGCCTATCTTTGGAATAAATCAGGGAGCGCAACCCATTATAGGTTTTAACTATGGGGCTGAAAAATACGATAGAGTTAAAAAAGCATACTTAGGTTCATTGGTAGTAGCTACTATAATTTTATGTATGGGTATGGTAGTAATTATGCTTTTCCCAGAGGCAATTATAGGAATATTTAATAAAGACGCTGAACTTATGAGTATATCTGTAGATGGTTTAAAAATATATCTACTTATGTTACCAATAGTAGGTTTATCAATTACAGGAACAAACTTTATACAATCTATAGGTAAAGCAAAAATGGCAATGTTATTAAGTCTTCTAAGACAGGTAATTTTATTGATACCAGCAGTAATAATTCTTCCTACATTCTTAGGTTTAAAGGGTGTATGGACAGCTCAACCAGTATCTGACTTTATAGCCACAGTAATTACAGGTGTAGTAGTATTTAGAGAATTGAAAAGATATACACCTAAAAGTGAACGATTAAGCGAAATAACGACCGAATAAAAAGTATAATTTCAGATAAATAAGTAAAAAATTGTAAAAAATACAATTATATGATAAAATAAAACCGCTGTCAAAAAGAAGAGAAATTCTAATTATGGAGTGATTTTATGGAATTTACAAAAAAAAGCAAATTAAAAAATATGTATGTAAACATGAATGTAGCTAGAATGTTGTCTAAGATAAATGAGTATAAGGGTAGACAACTGCTTTACAAAAAACAACCGAAAGAAATTTTAGAAAGTCTAGAAAAAAAATCTTTAGTAGATTGTTCAGAATCTACATATATTGGAAATCAAAAAGAAAGTAATACTTTTAATTTAGAAAAATTAATAAGTAATGAAGTCACACCTAAAAGTAGAGAAGAGTTAAGTATTGTTGAATACAGAGATGTAGTAAAAACTATTAATAGTGCTTATGAGAGTATCCCAATAAGCTCACAAACAATTCTTGAACTTCATGGATACTTATATAAATTTTCATCTACTAGAGGGGGAAGCTATAAATCAGAGAGTGGATTTTTTGAATACAATTTAAAAAATAGTGACTTCATGAATGGTGACGCAAGTGTTAATAAGGTTGAAAAAGCCGTAGAAGAAATATGTGAAGCTTATAATACATTGATAGATGAGGATGAAATTGATATATTAATATTAATTTCTGCATTTGTGTTAGATTTCATATTGATACATCCATTTAAAGAAGGTAATATAAAAATGGCAAGAGTACTTATATTATTGCTGTTAAATAAAAGTGGATATGAAGTTGGAAGATATATAAGTTTAGGAAAAATATTTGATGACAGTTCATATGAGTACTATAGTAACTTAAACTATTTGAAGTCCTCTATAGGGAATGAAAAATCAGATATGAATGCTTGGATTGAATATTTTTTAGAAACTATATTGACTGCATATAAGAAGTTAGATGACAGTTTAAATGTATCTGATAAGAAAAGACAGACAAAAACTAGCAGAATAGAAAAAATAATAAATTCTACTCTTGGATATTTTACAAAAGAAGATATAAAGGACCTATGTCCTGATATTCCAGAACCTACTATAAATAGAGTTTTTAATAATCTAAGAAAACAAGATAAGATAGAGGTTGTTGCAAGGGGAAGAAGCGCAAAATGGAAGAAGAAGTATTAAAAAATACTTTAATAATTTTAATGGTATAGTGTCAAAGCACTATACCATTTTTTATTGAAGTTAGAAATTCTAAGAGGAATTTACATAACTTCATAGAATACTTATTTTATCTAAAATATTATAAGTAATTGCTTGATTAGAATTTTAATATATTTAAAATTATATTGTATAATTAATTATATTTTATTCTTGTATTCTATAAATTTACTTTTTAAGATTATTTAAGAAATATATTTCTATTAACTTTATAATTTAACTACAGAATAGAATGGTTATTTTTGTGAAATAATAATATAAAAATAATCTTAGGAGTGAGCTTATGAAAAAAAAATTATTATATATAAATGTGAATTCAAAACCAGAAGATTTATCTTCAAGTAAAACTGTAGCAAGAAAGTTTATCAATAAATTTATGGAAAAAAATAAGGATTTTGAAGTTGAAGAAGTAGACCTTTATAAGGAGCATATACCAAGATTGGAATATCAATACTTTGAAAAGAGAAATAGTATAGTTAGTGAAGAAGCTGCTAAGCAATTAGATGATAAGGATAGAAAAGAACTTGCAAAAATTAGAAGTCTTTGTGACCAATTTGTGAGTGCAAGTGTATATGTAATAGCAGCTCCTATGTGGAGTTTATCTTTTCCAGCCCCACTTAAAGAATATATAGATTGTATAATTCAAGATGGAAAAACTATATCTTTTGAAGGTGATGATAAACCACAAGGAATACTAAATGATATTGATAGAAGTATGGTATATATACAATCTTCAGGTGGACATATACCATGGGTACTAAAGCCAGTTATGAATAAAGGATTAAATTATGTGGAAAGTATCATGAAATTTATAGGAATCAAAAAATTTGATGAATTATTAGTAGATGGAACTGGAACTAGTGAAGAAGAAAGACAAAGTGCAATAGAAAAAGCATCTGAAAAAATAGAAGGTATAATTGATTCTTTGAAGTTTTAGTTATAATATTTTATTTTATTGAAAATATAAAGGAAAAACCTCTCTTAATGTAGAAACTTATATTGAAGGAGGCGAAAATCATGCGAGAAGAAAAAAGTAATGAGAAGTATGATTGTTATTGGTGTAATCAAGAAAATAATTTCCATGTAGAGATAAAAGACAATGTAGTGATGATAGATGATGGCACTGGTATACTTAAACAAGCCGTTTTCATAGGGTATAAACAAATTCAAGTTAATTTGAATTGTTCACATTGTCAAAACTTAAACAGAATAAAATTAAATTTGTAAACTTTAGATATGGAGATTCTTGAAAGAGTTAAAAATAGAAAGTATTAATATTTAGACTGAAAATTATATTGTATACAATAATAATTAATTTAAGTTACATTGTATTTTAATATTTATTTTCAGTCTTACTTTATTAAAATTATTTTTTTGGAGTATCTTGGAAAAAAGTATCTACTATTTTTTCCGAAATACTTTTTAATTGGTCAGCCATTGAAGTTAAGCTTAGTAAGGCTATCAATAAATCATCCTTATTTTCTGGATTAATAGTGATATTTTCAAAATTAGACTCTATAAAGTTTGGCATATTATTTCTTTGCCTTTCTTTTATTGATATAAACTTTTCATAACATGCCACTAAGTCTTCTCCACTGAAATCCTCTTTTTCGTATACACCATTTAAGATTCTTTTAATCTCTTGTATTGTAAGTGTATTTTTCATAGAATAAATGATTATCATTTGTAAGATTTGTTCTTTGGTATATTTTTTTCCCTTAATAGGTTTGATTAATCCTTCTTTACTATAATTATTTATCATTGTTTTAGTGAGAATTTTTTCATCCTCAAATCTTTTATTGGCAGAAAGTTTATTGTCAATTAGAGAAATAATTTGATCCATATATAGGTCAATAGATGGAATATCATTTGAAGTTATATCTGTATTATTTAACGTTTCTAGTATTATGGTATTTAATTCATTGTTCATCATATGTTACCTCCATAATATCTATAATACACTAATTTAGAAAATAAAACAATATTAATGGTTGCAAAAGATATATAAAGTGGTATAATTAAATATATAATATAGTATTAAAAACTATATATAAAATGTAATTTTTAAAATACATAATTGTAGGAGGACGAAATGTATCAATTTTTTTTAAAGGGTAGAGACCCAATAAGTAGTTTAACTCATTTTATAGGGGCTTGTTTATCTCTTATAGCTACTATAATTTTAATTTTTCAATCTATATCTTTACAACAAACTTCTTTTTTGATGATAGTGTCTGTGTCTGTCTTTGGATTATCTTTAATTGCTCTTTATAGTGCAAGCTCATATTATCATTTTTTAAAAGGTACACCAGAACAAGAATTATTTTTCAGAAAAGTAGACCACGCAATGATTTATGTATTGATTGCTGGTTCATATACACCAATATGCTTGTATTTTATGCAAAAAGAAGAGGGAATAATATTTACTACAGCAATATGGATAGTTGCATTTATTGGCATAGTAATAAAAATATTTTGGATGGATGCACCTAGATGGTTGTCTACAAGTCTATATTTACTTATGGGGTGGGCAATTGTCTTTGATATAAATGCATTTAATTCAATTCCTAAGGATTGTCTTAACTTATTAATAATAGAAGGTGTATCTTACTCTATAGGTGCAGTTATTTACATTATTAAGAAGCCAAACATAAGTCCTGAATTTGGATTTCATGAGATATTTCATATTTTTATTATGTTAGGTTCTTTATTCCACTTTTTGGCTGTTTTATTGTATGTTTTATAGTTTAAAAATCCAGTTAATTGATACTAAAAATTCTACAATGAAGAAAATAAAAAGAACTGTCTTATATAGAATGTATCTTCTATTATAAGACAGTTCCTTATTATAAATATCAAATTATATTTATAATAACTTGTTTATAAAAATAGCATATTCAAAATGTCTATTCCATAATTCCTTTAATGTACTTCTCATTTACGACATATAGTTTGAATTTATGTACTATAATTATATCCTCTAAATTCTCTGACACACTAACAATTCTAACACATTTATTTCTAATTTCCACAGGCAAATCTAAATCATTTGTTAAATTTACATAGTCATCATATTTATACATAAAATCATCCCTTTACATTAAGATATACTTATTATACTATATTTTAATAAGTTTTTTTAAATTATTACAATTTTTCCCGAAATTTCATTTTTTATACACAAAATTTCCAAATTAAGTAAAGATTAAATATCTAACTGTACAAATAAAAAATCATATAAAATATTTTATTTAAATTTCTAAATAACTATTGCCAATTTTTGAAAAGTATATTATCATTAATAGTAATAAAAAAACTGTAAATTTAGAATATTAATAAAAAATATTTGGGAGGAAATTATCATGGTGAGATTAAATGTAGAAAAATTAAATATAAAATTAAATCATCACCATCATCATAGACTAAAGGGATTGTAATATGAAATTGATTCATAGACACAAGCCCTGTTTTTAGTGTAATTGGTCTTGTATCTATGATGGGAAGTAATTTTAAAAGAAAATTATAGCCATATAGGTATAAAGCCTATATGGCTTTTTTATTGTTTTAAATTTGCAAATGTAAGAGTAATTTTAATGAAAAGGGTGAGAGTATGAAATTTTTAAGGATTGAAGATGAAGTTATTTATTCTAAAAAAAGATACAAATTAAAAAGAGAAATAGACAGGCTTTTCTTAGATGAAGAATATTTTCAAATAGAACCACAATTATTTGAAGAATATGATGAATTTACAAATATAAATAGTAAAATTCCAAAAGAATCTATGGTAAAGGTTGTAAATGGAAGAGTAATGGTCCTAAGAGCTGATATAACTACAAGTATAATAAAAAGTCTCATACCAAGATGGGAAGAGGGTTTAAAACTTAAACTTTTCTATAATTCATCTATATATAAAAATAAGAATACAGTTGGAATAAAAGAGATAAGACAGATAGGTTGTGAGTACTTAGGAGAATCTTCTTTAGAAGCAGATAGAGAAGTGGTAAAATTGGCTCTTAAGATACTTGAAAAGTACAACAATAATTTTATTTTGGAGGTTGGTAGTAGTAAATATATTAATGGACTATTAGAGGAATTAAAATTGAACAAGAATTGTGAAAATCAAATTAAAAACTTATTGTATACCAAAAATAACCATGAATTAAAAGTATATATTGAAGATTTAAAAATTAAAAATGATGTAAAAGAATTATTATCAAATATCTTAAGTTTTCAAGGTAATCTATATAATGTTATTGAAAAGGCACAAAAATTCTATTGTAATGATAAGATGAAACAAGCACTTGAAGAGTTAAAACAAATAAACGATTTAATTGAGGAATGTAATTTTTTAGATAAAGCTAGATTTGACTTATCAATGATTACAATGCTTGACTATTATGAAGGAGTTATGTTTAGAGGATACTATCCAGACTCATATAAAGAAATTCTAAGCGGTGGAAGATATGATTCTCTAACTAAAGAGTATGGAAAAGAAATTCCAGCTATTGGATTTACATTAAGTGTTGATGAATTAATGAAGTATGTATATAAGTAAGATTGAAAAGGAGGTATTATTTTGGATTATTTAACTATAGCATTAGCAAAAGGAAGAATAGAAGGGGAATCATTTAAAAAATTTAAAAAAATGGGGTTGGGGGATAGTATAGATACTGATACAAGAAAGCTAATTTTTAAAGATGAAAAAAATAAAATCATATATATACATGTAAAACCATCAGATGTAGTTACGTATGTTGAAAAAGGAGTTGCTGACCTCGGTATAGCAGGTAAAGATACTATTTTAGAAAATGAAACAGATGTATATGAAATATATGATTTAGGTTTTGGAAAGTGTAAATTTGCAGTAGCAGGACTAAAGGGAGATAGTATATATAGAAAAGATGAATATCTAAAAGTGGCAACAAAGTACCCAAACATAGCAAAAAAATACTTTAAAGAAAAAGGTCAAAAAATTGAAATAATAAAACTAAATGGTTCTGTTGAACTAGCTCCAATAGTAGGCTTATCAGATGTAATTGTTGATATAGTTGAAACGGGTAATACACTTAAAGCAAATGGACTTGAAATATTAGAAGATATATGCGATATAAGTGCTAGGATTATATCAAATAGAGCTAGTTATAGATTTAAGTATGAACAAATTCAAAATATAATTCGTTTGTTTAAGGAAATTGATAACTAAAATATAATTAAAATTGACAAGGAGAGGTTTAAATTGAGAGAAAAAGAAAGTATAAGAGAGCTAAAGGGATACGAACCAAATTGTGTAAATTGTAAGGTAAAGCTTGATGCAAATGAAGGAAATAAAAAGTTGTTTAAGTATCTTGTTAAAGAGCTTGGAGATAGTGATATAGATTTAAATTTATATCCTGAAGACTCTTATAGCGATTTAAAAGAGTCTATAATAAACTACATAGATGTTTCTGGAGTAAGTAAGAAAAACCTTTTAGTAGGAAATGGGTCAAGTGAAATAATTGATTTGATAATACATACTTTTGTAGATAAAGATGAAACAATATTAAGTTTTTCTCCAAGTTTTAGCATGTACTCTATATACAGTCAGATAAATGGTTCAAAGTTTATAGGTGTTGAGAGTGATGAAAATTTAGTTATAAATATAGATGATGTAATTGAAAAAGTAAAAGAAAATAATCCAAAGATAATAATTGTTTGTAATCCTAATAATCCAACAGGGACAATACTTAAAAGAGAAGACATAATAAAACTTTTAAACTCAACTAACAGTTTAGTAGTTTTAGATGAAGCATATATGGATTTTGGGGAAGAAAGCATGTTAGAGAATGTTTTTGAGTATGAAAACTTAATCGTTCTTAGAACGCTATCAAAGGCATTTGGATTAGCTGGGATAAGAACTGGATATATGTTATCTAATTGTAGTTTAATAAACTCTGTTGAGAAGGTAAGACCTCCATATAACTTAAATTCATTATCAGATTTCATTGCTACAAGAGCATTGCAAAATAAAGAAGTAGTGAAGTTTTATATAAGGGAAGTAAAAAAAGAAAGAGCAAAATTATATAAAGAAATGATTGATATAGGTCTCAAAGTGTATGAATCACAAGCAAATTTTATATTGTTTTATTCTGAGATAGAAAATTTATCACAAAAGCTGATTGATAGAGGAGTACTAATAAGAAAGTTTAGTGGAAAACTAGAAAATTATTATAGAGTTACAATTGGTGATAAAGAAGAAAATATTATGTTTGTAAATGCTATAAAAGATATTTTTCAAAAGGAGAATTAGGTATGAGAATTTGGAAGATAGAAAGAAATACACTTGAAACACAGATTTTAGTAGAACTAAACATTGATGGTACTGGAAAAGTTGAGATAGATACTGGAATTGGATTTTTAGACCATATGCTTACTTTAATGGCATTTCATGGTAAGTTTGATTTAAAGGTTATTTGTAAAGGAGACATATATGTAGATGACCATCATAGTGTTGAGGATATAGGTATAGCTATAGGAGAGGCATTTAAAAATGCTTTAGGGGATAAAAAAGGAATAAGAAGATATTCTACTATCTACATACCTATGGATGAATCTTTATCCATGGTATCGATTGATATAAGCAACAGACCATATCTTGTATTCAATGCAAAGTTTGATACTCAAATGATTGGTAGTATGAGTACACAGTGTTTTAAAGAATTTTTTAGAGCTTTTGTAAACGAATCTAGAGTAACTTTACATATTAATCTTTTGTATGGAGAAAATGACCATCACAAAATAGAAAGTATTTTTAAAGCATTTGCAAGAGCATTGAAAGAAGGTAGTGAAGTAATTTCTAATGAAATAGCATCTTCAAAGGGGGTCTTATAAAATGAATATAATAGTAGATTATGGTCTAGGAAATATAGATTCTGTGTCCAGAGGTTTTAAAAAGGCTGGAATAGAAACTAAAATTTCTAACAATTTAAATGAAATAAAGGAGGCAAATTCACTAATACTTCCAGGTGTTGGAGCTTTTAGAGATTCTATAAATGCCTTAAATAAACTAGATTTGGTACCAATAATAAAAGAACATGTGTCAAAGGGGAAGTTTTTAATAGGCATATGTCTAGGCATGCAATTACTTTATGAAAAAAGTTACGAATATGGAGAATATGAAGGGTTAGGTCTTATAGAAGGTAGCATTGATAAGCTGGATATAAGTTTAAAAGTTCCACATATGGGATGGAACAATCTAAAATTTAATAAGAAAAATGATGATATCCTTAAATATATTAAAGAAGATGACTATGTATACTTTGTTCATTCATATTATGCAAATTCATCAAATGAAGAACTTGTTGCTTTTTCAGAGTATGAGAAGAAGATTCCAGCTATAGTTAGAAAAGATAATGTATATGGTATACAATTTCATCCGGAAAAAAGTGGAGAAGTAGGTTTAAACATATTAAAAGCATATGGGGAGATGATAAAATGATAATATTTCCAGCAATAGATATAAAGGACAACAAATGTGTACGATTAACTCAAGGTGATTTTGATAAAGTAAATGTATATTATGATAATCCATTAGAGGTAGCATATAAATGGAAAAATGAAGGTGCAGAATATATACATATAGTAGATTTAAATGGAGCTAGAAGTGAATTTGGTGTAAATACAAAAACAATTGAAAATATAGCAAACAATATAAAAATACCTATTCAAGTAGGTGGAGGGGTTAGAGACAAGGAAAAAGTTCAAAATTTAATAAAAGCAGGTGTTACTAGAGTTATACTTGGGAGTATAGCAATTGAAAATATGGAGTTAGTTGAAGAGTTGGTTAATGAATATCAAGAAAAAATTGTTGTTTCAATTGATGCTAAAGATGGAAAGGTAGCGGTTAGAGGCTGGGAAGTTGTAAGTAATGTAGATTCTCTTACTTTATGTAAACAACTTGAAAAAATAGGAGTAAAGACGATTGTTTATACAGACATATCAAAAGATGGCATGCTTCAAGGTCCAAACTTTGATATATATGAAAAAATATCAAAAGAGACATCTTTAAATGTTATTGCTTCTGGGGGAGTGACTTCTATTGAAGACATCAAAAAACTTAAAAATATGAACTTATATGGAGCAATAATAGGTAAAGCACTTTATGATAACAAGATAGACTTTAAGGAGGCTCAACAACTATGCTTACTAGAAGAATAATACCATGCCTAGATGTACGAAATGGAAGAGTTGTAAAGGGGAAAAAATTTACAGATATAGTGGATGTTGATAGTCCAGAAGTCCTTGGAAAATTTTATAGTGACTGTGGTGCAGATGAACTTGTATTTTATGATATAACTGCATCAAATGAAGACAGAAAGACATCTTTAGAATTTGTATCTAAAGTTGCAGAAAATATAAATATCCCATTTTGTGTGGGTGGAGGAGTAAATAAATTAGAAGACTTTACTAATATTTTAAGAAAAGGTGCTGATAAAGTTTCTATAAATTCATCAGCAGTAAAAAATCCTGAATTAATAAGAGAAGCCTCATTAAAGTTTGGTGCACAATGTGTAGTTTTATCAATAGATGCAAAAAAAAATGAAGAAGGTTCATGGAGTGTATATGTAAAAGGTGGTAGAGAGAAAACAGATTTAGATGTAATTGAATGGGCAGCTAAAGGTGTTGAACTTGGAGCTGGAGAGATTGTTGTAAATAGTATGGATGAAGACGGAATGAAAAATGGATATGATATAGAGTTACTTTCAAAAATAACATCTTTAGTAAATGTACCTGTTATAGCATCTGGAGGGGCTGGGAAAATGGAAGATTTCTATGAAGCAGTCAAAGAATCTAATGTAGATGGAATTTTAGCAGCATCTGTTTTTCATTTTGGAGAGATAAAAATAAAGGATTTGAAGAAGTATTTAAAAGAAATGGGTGTAGAAGTAAGATTATAAATTAAATATCTATAAGGAGAATGGGAAAATGAATGATAAATGTAATAATATGTGCAGTGAAGAACTTGAAGAATTTATAAAAAATGTAAAATTTGATGATAAAGGATTAGTTCCTGCTGTTGTTCAGGATGTAATAAGTAAAGATGTATTGATGTTAGCATATATGAATGAGGAGTCTATAAAGAAAACTTTAAGAGAAAAAATAGCTTGTTACTTTAGCAGAAGTAGACAAGAATTATGGATTAAAGGTGAGACATCTGGAAATATTCAAAAAGTAGTCAAAATTTCTTATGATTGTGATGTAGATACAATATTACTTTTAGTTGAACAAACAGGTGTAGCTTGCCATACAGGTAATTATTCTTGTTTCTATAGAGATTTATTTGATGATACTGATAAAATTGATTTTGAAGTACAAAAAAATACATTAAAAGAATTATATGATTTAATAAATGAAAGAAAAAATAATCCTATTGAGGGGTCTTATACTAACTATCTTTTTGATAAAGGTTTGGATAAAATTCTTAAAAAAGTTGGAGAGGAAAGCAGTGAAGTAATTATAGCTTCAAAAAATGAAGATAAAAGTGAACTTATTTATGAAATTAGTGATTTAGTATATCATACATTGGTTTTAATGATAGAAAAAGGTGTTGAAATTGATGAAATAAAAAAAGAATTAATTAAAAGAAGAAAATAGAATAAAGATAGATTGATAGAAAATAAGAAAGTATACCATTTTTTCGAAAAAATGGTATACTTTCTTATTTTTGTTTTTATCTTGTAGAGTAAAATCGAAGGTTTCTTGTTTAAGTTTATTATGTATACAATTTATCTACAAAACGATTATAATACATTATTTATTTTAGAAAAAACATCATTATCTAATTAATATTTAAGAAGAATGATTTTAAATTAATTTTCATATTGAATAATATGGGCTTAAAAAGGATATATTTTAAGATGGAATAGACTAAATTTTAATAAAAAGTAAACGTTTTCAAAACTAATATTTTATTTTTTACTAAAAAATAAAATATTAGTTTTGATTTATGGTTTAATTTGGGTTATAATAAATTGTTAAATTATTTATTACTATAAAACAAGCTATAAAATAAATAAAAATGATATTATTCCGTCAAAAACATTAATAATAAAATACAAATTATATGAATATAATAAAATGTTTTGAAAAACAGTGAAATTTTATTGCAAAAGATTTAAATTAATTTTGCCTTATGGATGTAAGCTATTCTAAGAGGCAAATGGATATTTAAATGTAAAACAATTTAACTGTTATGAAGAAAGTATCATCGTATTTGGATTTTTAATTTTTATAATTTTTTTTAAAAATTTTAATTTTAGTTAAAATTAAAATTTACAAAAGCTTAGCATATGTTATTTTATTTTAATAAATAATAAAAACTATTTTTCTATAATATTGGCATAGTAGATGCTTATATAACTATGAAATTAAAATTAAATAAGATGAAGTAGGAGGAAAAAAATGGGAAATAGTGAGCTAAAAAAGACTCTTGGTGTATCTGCAGCGTTATCAACTGTTGTAGGTTCAGTAATAGGAGCAGGTGTATTTTTTAAACCACAAGCAGTTTATACATTAACTGGAGGAGCTCCAGGACTTGGTATATTGGCATGGTTAATAGCAGGAATCATAACTATAACAGCTGGGCTTACAGCTGCAGAGGTATCAGTTGCAATACCAAAAACTGGTGGAATGATGGTATATATAAAAGAGATTTATGGAGATAAATTAGGATTTTTAACTGGATGGATGCAAATTGTATTATTTTATCCTGGGATGATGGCAGCATTAGGTGTCATATTTGGAGAGCAAGCATCAGCTTTAATTGGTAATTCATCATTATTACTTCCAATAGCAATTGGGATTATAGTGATAGTTGCAGGGTTGAATATGTTGGGTTCAAAAACTGGGGGAGCTATACAAACGATTTCTACGATATGTAAATTAATACCACTTATATTAATAATGATTGTTGGATTTATTAAAGGTGGTGGAGATAATCCAATACTTAGTCCTATGGTTGGTGAAGGACTAAGTCTAGGTAGTGTAATAGGTCAAGTTTTAATTGCTATATTATTTGCATTTGATGGATGGATGAATGTTGGTACTTTGGCTGGAGAAATGAAAAATCCAGGAAAAGACCTTCCAAAAGCTATAATAGGTGGATTATCAGTAGTTATGGCTGTTTACTTTGTAATAAACTTGGCATATCTTTGGGTATTACCAGCTAGTGAACTAGCTACTTACGCTTCACCAGCATCAGCAGTTGCTGAGGTTATATTTGGTTCAATAGGTGGAAAAATAATATCTGTAGGTATATTAATTTCAGTATTTGGAGCATTAAATGGATTCTTATTAACTGGTTCAAGAGTGGCCTATACTTTGGCAACAGATAAAACTTTGCCTAAATATAAGGTGTTTTCTAAATTAAATTCTGCTCAAGTTCCAGCAAATTCTATAGTATTAGTATCTGTTCTTGCAGCTATTTATGCTTTATCAGGTCAATTTAATTTATTAACTGATTTAGCAGTATTTGCTACTTGGATATTCTATGTATTGACATTTATAGGGGTAATGAAGCTTAGAAAAACTCATCCAGATATACCAAGAGAATACAAAGTACCACTATATCCAATTGTTCCAATAATAGCTATAGTGAGTGGTATATTTGTCGTAGTTAATCAATTATGCTTTGCAGGTATGAAAACTACTATGATATCTGTTGGAGGTCTTATAATAACAGCTATAGGATTACCAGTGTATGCTTATATGACTAAGAGAACAAAAAATGAGTCTAACTAGTTTATAAATACTTTATGATTATATGAAAAATAAAATTCCAATCTATCTATAGATATATTGGGATTTTATTTTTTTATTTTTAGTTTATAAAATTACACTTCTAAAAAGTCACCTGTCTTAAAATATTCTATTTTGTCTCCAAGTAATTCTTTCATGTAATCAAATGCAACTAGTCCTGTACAATGGAATGTATATATTTTCTGAAAACCAATTGTGTTAAGTTCCTTTATGACATCATCTATGTATTCTGTAGAACAGTTAAGTCCACCTTGTTTTGATAAATTATCCATATGAAATCCTCCAATAATAAACTTAATTGATTTATCTGGAAAGTATTTTTTAACCGTATGAGCGATATTTACAATTCCACTATGACTACAACTACTTATTATTGATACATAGTCTCCATCCACATATACTAAGAATAATTCATGCTTAAAATCATCTTCAATGAACATATTGTTTTTAAATTTTAACAGATTTTTGTCTCTACAAAAGAAATCTTTATTATTGTTTTTATCAGAGCAGATATAAAGATTTTCACTAAGTTTGTAAAAATCATCTATCCAAATGAAGTTTTTATTAAAATCTTCAAACAAGCCTTTTCTATTTCCTATATAGTAGTTTTCTTGCTGATTTTCGTTATGGTAGAAATATTCATATAATTTAGCTTGCGATTTTATATAAACATTAATATCTTTATTAATTTCAAAAAATTTATCTATACCACCAATATGGTCTGAATGATTATGAGATATTACAAGTGCATCTAAATTTAATAAATCAATATTTAAATTTTTAGCATTTTCTATAAAATCTCCACTTTTTCCTGTATCTAATATATATCTTTTATCATTAATTTCTAAGAACAAAGATAAACCATGTTCAGATTTTAAGTTTTTGGAGCCAGAAATATTTTCAATTAAAGAAATTACCTTCATAAACAATACCTCCCAATAATATTTTTAGAATTTTTATACAACTAATAATTACATTGTAACAAATTATTATGTTGTAATGTAAAAATTTGCCTATAAAGTATAACACTTTGTAGACAAGTTTATAAATTTTTATTTAATAACAAAAACAGTTGTATATGAATATATAACATATGAAGTCAAAACAAGAAACAATAGTGTTTTCGTAATATATTTCTTATTTAAAATTTCTATTTTATAGAAAAAAAATTATAAATTTTAAAAATTAGAAACGACATTTTAACTAGTATTAATTGTAAAAAACACTATATAATACTCAATTTTCAACATTCTATACAATTATACAGAAATTATACAGCATAATAATCATCAAAATAACAAATTTTAAAAATTAGGTAAAACTTTTTGTCGAAGTTCAACGTCTATATATATGTAGTGAAGATTATGATTCTAAAATACTACAAAAATATAAATGTAAAAATATAGTAATATTGGAGGTCGAACGATGAGAAATAAAAAGAAAAAAATAAATAGAAAGAAATTATATTTGCTTTTAAGTGCCATAGTAGTTTGTTTAGCATTTATAATAATTGGTATACGAGTTAGTTATATGAATATAAAAGAAGATGAAATTAGTAGAAATGCTAAACTATCAAGTTCTACTATTACAGATATAATATCTAATACATCAGCAGAAGTTAGTAAAGGGCCTAGTAAAAGTTCTGGAAAAGTAGCATACATAACTATAGATGATGGTCCATCTAAATTTACTGACCAAATGATAAAAACTTTAAATAAATATAATGTTAAAGCAACTTTTTTTATGATAGATGGAAATATGAAGGAATATCCACAGCAAGTTAAAAATATAATTAAAAATGGGAACACAGCAGGTTTTCATAGTGTATCTCATGATATTCATAAACTTTATGTTACTAGTACATCAGCAAAAGATGAATTTGATACGAATGATCAGACTCTTTATAGTATAACTGGTAAACATTCAAAAGTAATAAGAATTCCTTATGGAAGTAAACCATATACTCCACAAGCTTCATATCAAGCCTTAGTTGATGCAGGGTATAAAATTTGGGATTGGGATTTAGATACTGAAGACTGGAAATCTAATTCTGCACAAATTGTACAAAATGTAAAAACTCATATTAAGAATAGAAAAGGTGAAGATAAGGATCAACTTGTAGTTTTAATGCATGAGAAAAAACAAAGTGCAGAAGCTTTAGATTCAATTTTAAAATTTTTATCAGATGAAGGCTATGAATTTGCAGCAGTAGAGCAAAATCAAATACCAAAAAATTATTGGTTACGCAATTTAGAATAGTAAAAATAAAAAAATGTTGATTAAGAGTTTTAAAAATTGAAAATAAAAAATGAGTGAGGTGTAAGTGTTTTGAATAAAAAACTTTGTATAGGAATGGTCGGAATACTATCTTTAATGATGGTTGGTTGTAATAAAAGTTTAGCTAAAGTGAATGATGTAGAAATCACAAAGGCGCAATATGAAAAAACAAAGGCAGTCTTATCTGCTACTAATAGTTATATAAATGGTCAATCTTTGGATGAAATGGAAAAAAGTTTGGATAAAAAAGGTAGAAATAAACTAGAAAATGTTATAATATCGTTTATGGTGGATAATGAACTTTTATATCAAGAGGCTAAGGATAAAGGATTAACTCCAAGTAAAAGTGATATAGACTCAAAATATCAAGAACTAGAAAATGAAATTAATTTGAATACAAGCTATAAAGAAAAAATGGACAAAGCAGGTGTAGATAAGGAATATTTAAAACAAATAATATCTAGAGATTTAGCCATAGACAAAAGTAAAAAAGCCTTTGAAAATAAAATAAATATAAGTGATGCCGAGATGGAATCTTATTATGTAAATCATAAAAAAGATTTTAATGTAGAAGAAGTAAGTGCTTCTCAAATATTGATATCAACTTTAGATAAAAATAAAAAAGAAGTAAGTAAGGATAAAAAAGAAGCTTTAAAAAAAGAGGTCGAGAGTATATTGACTAAAATCAAAAATGGAGAAAGTTTTGAAGCATTAGCTAAAAAATATTCCGATGACAAAGCGACTGGAAAAAATGGAGGGCAGCTAGGATATTTTTCAAAAAATGATAAAAATGCTGAATTTACAAAAGAAGTATTCAAATTAAAGAAAAATGAGGTTTCAGGTGTTTTTGAAACTAGTTATGGATATCATATAGTCAAAGTTACTGATAAAAGAGAAAGACAAAAAAGTCTTAATGAGTGTCAGAGTTTAGTAAGAGAATCTATTTTAAACGAAAAATATATTGAGCACATAAAAAAATTGAACGAAAGTGCAAAAGTAGAGAGATAGAATCTATAAAAACTCAATCCTAGCCTGTAGCCGGAGGGAGATTTTACAGGAATGTTTAAGAGTTTAAAGAGAAGGAAAGTTGAGAGATACATTATCGATAATAAAGACTCTTTTTATAGAATTGCATATAGCTATACAAAAAATGAGGAAGACGCCTTAGATGTGGTTCAAGAAGCCATGTATAAGGCTTTATATTCAGTAGAAAACCTTAAAGAAGTAAATTATATAAAAACATGGTTTTATAAAATTCTAGTTAGAACGAGTATAGATTTTATTAGAAAAAACCGTAAATATAACAACATGACAGATATCACTCTTATAGATGAGACAGGAGAATATGACAAGTATACTGATTTAGACCTAAAAAAAGCGTTAGAAGAATTACCTATTGAATATAAATCTATTATAATATTGAGATTTTTTGAAGATTTAAAGATTGAAGAAGTAGCAATAATATTGGATGAAAATGTGAATACTGTTAAAACTAGGTTATATACTGCTTTAAAAAAATTAAAATTAAAAATTGAAGAGTAGGGATAAAAAGAATGACAAACAAAGAAAGGTTAGATAAGTTAAGAGATGAGTATCATAAAATTCCAATACCAAAGAAACTAGATACTATAATAAATCATAAGAAAATAAAAGATATATATTGCGAACAAAATAAAAAGATAAATAGCTGGAGATTTAAAGTTATTATGGCTTCAGCCTGTATGTTTATAGTATTAGTAAATATAAGTCCTGTATTTGCAGATAACTTTTCTAAATTACCTATAATCGGAGGATTAGTAGAAGTAGTAACTATAAAAAATTATAGTTTAAAGAACGAAAACTATGAAGCTAAAATTGATATTCCTAAAATACAAGGTTTAAAAGATAAAAATTTAGAGAAGAGATTAAATAATAGTTTTATGGAAGATGGAAAGAGGCTTTATGATGAATTTCAAAATAGAATGGAAAAAATAGAATTATCAAAAAATAAGGGGCATAAATACTTAAGTTTAAGTTACAGTGTTAAAAATAATTCTAAAGATTTTCTATCAATAGAAATGACAAAAAATGAAATAGAAGCATCATCATATGTGAGTAAAATACATTATAATGTTGATAAAAAAAGACAAATAGTTTTAACTTTACCTATGCTTTTTAAGGATGATAAATATATAAAAGTTATTAGTGATAATATAAAAGAACAAATGCGAAATCAAATGAAAAATGACAGTACAAAATCATATTTTATAGACCAAGGAAAAGATTCTCCTGTTAAAGATTTTAAAATAATAAATAAATATCAAGATTTCTATCTTAATAAGAATGAAGACCTTGTAATTTGTTTTGACCAGTTTGAAGTAGCACCTGGTTATATGGGTTCAGTAGAATTTGTAATCCCATATAAAGTAATAAAAGATTTGTAAATAGAATAGTAATTTATATATAAATATATTAAGGAGGTTAATATGAATACATATAAAAAACTTAAAGAATCTATATTTAAAATTGCTGTGATTTCAGTGTGCCTACTTGTAGCATTAGTAAATGTAAATCCTATATTTGCAGGAAGTTCTTCTAATAAACTTGTAAAAAATAATCAGATAAAAGTAATAAATGCTAAAAATTATAGTCTAAAACAGGATAATTATGAAGTTAATATTAGAGTTCCTAAGATAGAAGGTTTAAAAGATAAAGATTTAGAGAATAAATTAAACAATGAATTTATGGAAAATGGGAAAAAGCTTTATAGTGAATTTCAGAATAAAATGAAAAAAGAAAATAATAAAGGTCATAGATACTTAAATGTAAGTTATAGTGTAAAAAATAATTCTAAGGACTTTTTATCTATAGAAGTTAAAAAAGAAGAGATAGAAGCTTCTTCATATGTAAGTAAAACGCATTATACTATTGATAAAAATAGAGAAATACTACTAAATTTACCAATATTTTTTAAAGATAGTAGATATATAGATGCTATAAGTGATAATATAAAAGAACAGATGAAAAATCAAATTAAGAAAGACAATACAAAATCATATTTTATAGACCAAGAAAAAGATTCCCCAGTAAAAAATTTTGAGTCTATAAATAAGTATCAAGATTTCTATTTTAATAAAGATGTAAACCTTGTAATTAGTTTTGATGAATATGAAGTGGCTCCTGGTTATATGGGGCCAGTTGAGTTTGTAATACCAGACAAAGTAATAAAAAATTTAAAGTAGACATATAGAAGATTTTTAAATAGACAGGTAAGGAGAAATATATGAATATATATGAACAAGCGATAAAGTTAATAGAAAATAACGAGGACTTTGCATTTGCTACAATAACTTCTCACTCAGGTTCAACACCACGTGAAACTGGAGCAATGATGATTGTAAAAAGTGATGGTTCTATATTTGGTTCTGTAGGTGGAGGAAGTGTAGAAGCAACATGCATAAAACATTCAATTAATGTTATAAAAAATAGAGAGTCAATGTTGTATAAATTTACTCTAAATAAAACTGATATAGCAAAGCTTGGAATGATATGTGGTGGTACTGGAGAAATACAGATAGATTTTATTGATAGTAAATTGAAGAGTAATTTAGAAAGATTTAATAAAAACTTAAAAGAAAATATAAGTAAAGCATATATATTTGGGGCAGGTCATATTTCAAAAGATGTAGCAGTAATATTATCACTTTTAGAATTTAGGACAGTAGTAATAGACGATAGAGAGGAATTTGCTAATTCTGAAAGATTTCCAGATTCAGAGGTAGTAGTTTTAGATTCTTTTGAAAATATACCAGATTTTCCAATTGATGAAAATAGCTATATAATTATTTTAACAAGAGGTCACTTGTATGATTCAAGTTCACTGGAATGGGCTCTTAAAACGAATCCTTGTTATATAGGTATGATTGGAAGTAGAACAAAAATTGGATTGACGTATGAAAAACTTATGAAAAATGGGTTCAGTAAGGAAGAACTAAATAAAGTACATGCGCCAATAGGAATAAAATTAGATGCTCAGACACCAGCAGAAATAGCTGTATGTATAGCAGCTGAACTTATAAATTGCAGGGCAAATAAGGAAAAAAGAAATTAATGAACATGATAAGTAAAGATTATGAGATTCTAAATGTTAGTTTTAAAAATAAAGAAATAGAAGCAGCTTTATTTTATAAGAACAGAAAAAATATTTGTATAAAAATAGACTCATTTGGTAAAGTAATTGTAATAAGTCCTCCTAAAGTTTCTAAAAAAACAATAAGAGACATAATACTTAAAAAAGGAGATTGGATACTTAAAAAATCTTCTGAATATAAAGATAGAGAAGAAGTATATAGAGAAAGAACATTCATGACAGGGGATAAATTTCTCTATCTTGGTGAAGAGTATTGTTTAATTATAAATGAAACTTTGGAGACTTGTGTTAAAAAAAGTAATTGTAAAATAAATATTGATGAATCTAAAATAATTGTTCAAACCAATGATACAAGTAAAGACTTTATTAAAAAATCTTTGAAGTACTGGTACAAAAAAGAAAGTCAAAGAATCGTCTCAGAAAGAATAGATTATCTTAAATCGAATTGTGATATAATGAAGCAACTAACACCAGTTAATGTAAAAGTAAAAGAACAAAAAAGTAGGTGGGGGAGTTGTACATCTCAAAAAAATATTTATATAAATTCAAAAATATCTATGGCGAGGTTAGATGTCATTGATTATATAATAATACATGAATTTAGTCATTTATTACATATGAATCACTCAAAAAAATTTTATGATTTGGTAAAAAATATTATGCCAGATTATAAAGATAAAGAAAATTGGCTTAAAAAAAATGGGTATAAGATAACAATATGAAAACGATTATTTCAAAATATGGATTTAAAATATAGAAAAATGATTATTTTGAAGAAAATAAATAATCTGAAAATTTTAAAAAAGTCGTTGACATTATAAAAGATAGATAATATAATCTATATTAACAGCAAAACAAAGTTAAAAAATAAAATAAATAAAAGCAATGACAGAGACAACAATACTAATGGAGTTATCCACAGAGAACCAATGTTGCTGAGAATTGGTGTTAACAGTAGTATAATGATCACTCTGGAGCTTTTGTACTGAATATATTTTAGTAAGTACAAACGTCTGCCAACGTTATATGGCTAAGGTTAAGGTAATCAATTACCCGACCTGAAAAAAGAGAGGTAGATGTATTTTTTATATCTACAAATAAGGTGGTACCGCGGAATTTAACTTTCGTCCTTATAAGTAATATTTATATTGCTTATAAAGACGAAAGTTTTTTTAATTTAAGCAATATAAAAGATTAATCCATATAAAATAATAATAAAAAAATAAGGAGGAGTTTTTTATGGAAAATACTGTATATGCTAAATTAAACCAAGGGATAGATTCTTTTTTAAGAGTGGCAATGACACTGAGAAGAAGAGAAGTTGATATACAATCAATAAGTATGACTGTAGATAATATGAATAATTCAGGTATAAAATTGATAGTAAACGAAGAAAAGACATCTCTAGATAGTGTCTTAAATCATATGAAGAAACTACATGATATAAGAGAAATAACTGTTGAACAGGTGAGACACTAATCAAACATGACTTATAAAAATTAAAAACAAATATGAAGAAACTAATGTTTAAATAAAAACTAAAGATAAATATTAAATGAGAAAAATCTTAGATTGAAAATACGATTATCATTGAAATTATAAAGTAATTACAAATTTTAAAAACTGAAAATTATAAATATTAAGATTATTAAAAATTATAAGTATTGAGATTCTAAAGATTAAAATTCTATAAATTAGAAAATAAAGTTTGTTAAGTAATATAGAACTAATGATAATGAGTATAAATTTCTAATAAAAATAAATATCATAAAATAATTAAGAGAAAATATTGGGAGGAAGTAAAGATGGCAAAGATGTATTATGAAAATGATGTAAATTTAGAGGTTTTAAAAAATAAAAAGGTTGCAGTTTTAGGATATGGTAGTCAAGGTCATGCACATGCACAAAACCTTAGAGATAATGGTGTGGATGTAGTGATAGGGCTTTATGATGGAAGCAAGTCAGCGCAAAAAGCAAAAGAGGATGGATTTGAAGTAAAGAGTGTGGCAGAAGCTACGAGAGAAAGTGATTTAACAATGTTGTTAATGCCTGATGAAAAGCAAAAGAAAGTTTATGAAGAAAGTGTTAGAGATAATTTAAAAGAAGGTCAGACACTAGCATTTGCTCATGGATTCAATATACACTATAATCAAGTACAACCACCAGAATTTGTTGATGTTGTAATGGTAGCTCCTAAAGGACCTGGTCACCTAGTTAGAAATGTATTTACTAAAGGAAGTGGAGTTCCAGCATTGTTTGCAGTATATCAAGATTACACTAAAAAAGCCACAGAGACAGTTTTGGCATATGCAAAAGGAATAGGAGCTACAAGAGCAGGCGTTTTAGAAACTACTTTTAAAGAAGAAACAGAAACTGACTTATTTGGAGAGCAATCAGTACTTTGTGGTGGTATAAGTGAACTTATAAAGTTAGGATATAAGACACTTGTAGATGCAGGGTATCAAAAAGAAGTAGCATATTTTGAATGTCTACATGAAATGAAACTAATAGTTGACCTTATATATGAAGGTGGATTTGAAAGAATGAGATACAGTATAAGTGATACAGCAGAATATGGAGATTATGTATCTGGTAAAAGAGTAATAACTGATGCAGCAAAACAAGGTATGCAAGATGTATTAGAAGATATACAAAATGGAAAATTTGCTAAGGCATGGATTAAAGAAAATGAAGAAGGGCGTGAGAACTTCCTAAAAACTAGAGAAGCAGAATATACTACAGAAATAGCTGAAGTTGGTAGAAATCTAAGAAGTATGATGTCATTCTTGAAATAAATATATTAAATGGATTAGTTTGAGGGAAAGAGTGGTGCATAGTAGTGCGTATTAATGGAGCAAAGGTAATTTTAGAATGTTTGAAGAAAGAGGGCGTTGACACAATATTTGGATATCCTGGTGGAGCAGTAATACCTCTTTATGATGCTCTATATGATTATCTAGATGATTTTAAACATATAAGGACTTCACATGAACAAGGTTTGGTTCATGCAGCAGATGGATATGCAAGAAGTACTAATACAGTGGGGGTTTGTTTTACAACGTCTGGGCCAGGAGCAACGAATGCTATAACTGGTATAGCAACAGCTTTTATGGATTCTTCTCCTATGGTTGTAATTTCAGGTCAAGTTCCAACTAGTTTATTGGGTAAAGATTCTTTTCAAGAAATTGATATAACTGGAGCAACCCTATCTATGACAAAGCACAATTATCTAGTTAGAAATACTAAAGAGTTAGTATCTACAATAAAAGAAGCTTTTAGAGTTGCAAACTCAGGAAGAAAAGGACCTGTACTTGTAGATGTTCCAAAGGATTTATTTTTAGCAGAGATGGATTTTAATGATGAGGATTATGATTTATGTCAAATAGATGAGTATATGGATTATAAGGATGATTTTGACTTAGATGATGAAAACAACCTTAAGCTTTTAAAAGATGCAGTAGATATAATAAAAGAGTCCAAAAAACCTATAATCTATGCTGGTGGGGGAGTTAAATCTTCAGATAGTGAAGAAGTTCTTGTAAAATTTGCAACGAAGATAGATACACCTGTATTAAATACACTTATGGGGCTTGGAAATATAGATAGAAAAAATGAACTATCTCTTGGTATGGTTGGAATGCATGGAAGTAGAGAAAGTAATTTGGCACTTTCTAATTCAGATTTAGTGATAGCAATAGGTGCAAGATTTAGTGATAGAGTAATAAGTAAAAGTTCTGAATTTGCTAAAAATGCAAAAATAATACACATAGATATAGACCCATCTGAAATAAGTAAAAATATAAAGTCCAATGTATCTTTAGTTGGAGATGTAAAGATGGTTCTTAGTTTACTACTAGAAAGGGTTGAAAGTAAGGACAATAGCAATTGGAAAGAGGAAATAAAGACCTTTAGAAAAGGTGAGGGTGTAGAGGAAAAAGAGTTCCATCCACAAAATATACTTAGAAAAATAAACGAGAAATATGAACAATTGGGAAATCCAACTGTAGTTGTTACTGATGTTGGTCAGCATCAAATGTGGTCTGCTAAGTATTGGGACTTTAAAGGAAATAAAAGTTTTATAACATCAGCAGGTCTAGGAACGATGGGATTTGGTTTAGGAGCTGCTATTGGAACTAAAGTTGGTAACTTAGATAAAAATGTAGTTTTAGTCACTGGTGATGGAAGCTTTAGAATGAACTGTAATGAGTTAGCTACAGTTGCAAATTATAATGTGCCTATGCTTATTTTGTTGCTTAATAACAGAACTCTAGGAATGGTAAGACAATGGCAGAAATTATTTTCTAATCAAAGATACTCTCAAACTGATATTAATGAAAATGTAGACTATGTTAAGCTTGTAAATGCTTATAATATAGATGGATATAAGGCATGTGATATGGATGGATTAGAAAGAGCTTTGGATGCAATAGATTTTAATAAACCTGTATTTTTACAATGTGATATAGATAAAGACTATGATGTTTATCCTATTGTAGCTCCCAATGATGCATTAGAAAATTTGATATGTAATTAAAAATTGATACTGAATATTGATAAAGTTTTTTATTAAAATTTTATTGATATTCAGTTTTTTATTTTGCAATAATCTTAAGTATAGACTAATATTTTTTAGTTTTGTAATAATTTAATGCATGTATGATAAAGTATTGATTAAATATTAATAATGGAATTTAGAATAATAATGTAATTTAAGTAAATAATAATTTTGAATAATAATTTACGGAGGTATTCATATGTTTAAGCATGATAAAGCTTTATTAAAAGAAGTAAAAGTAGAAAGACCAAACCCTCAATATGCTGTTTTGATGCAAGAACAGTTAGGTGGTGGAAATGGAGAATTAAAAGCAGCAATGCAATATTTAGCTCAAAGTTTTAGAATAAAAGACCCTCAAATAAAAGATTTATTTCTTGATATAGCAGCAGAAGAACTTAGTCATATGGAAATGGTAGGTCAAACTATAAATTTATTAAATGGGCATGATGTTGATTGCAAAGCAGTTGATACAGGGGAAATAGAAACGCATGTCTTAACTGGATTATCACCAGTATTAATAAATTCATCAGGAGCTCCATGGACTGCTGATTATGTTACAGTTACAGGAGATTTAGTAGCTGATTTACTTTCAAATATAGCTTCTGAACAAAGAGCAAAGGTAGTTTATGAGTATCTATATAGACAAATTGATGATAAATATGTAAAAGAAACAATTGACTTTTTGCTTAATAGAGAAGAAGCGCATAATGCTTTATTTAGAGATGCTTTAAATAAGGTTAAAGATACAGGTTCAAACAAGGATTTTGGAGTTACAGAAGATTCTAAGCTATATTTCGATTTATCAACTCCAGGACCAAATCATGATACTAAGATAGATATCAATCCTCCTTCTTTTGAAAAACCTTTAAAGAAATAGCTTGATATTTATTGTATTGTTTTGTTTTGGTAGGTATTTTAAAAATTATTTGCCTAGAGGAATTAAGTATATAAAAATCTAAATATATACAGTTAAAAGTGGGTATACACTTATTATAAGTGTATATCTATTTTTTTATTGCAAAACATATAACAAAATAATAAATGAGGTGGTATTATGTCAACTAATAAAAAACCTAATAATTTAATAAATGAGAAATCTCCATATCTTTTACAACATGCATATAATCCGATAAATTGGTACAGTTGGAATGAAGAAACTTTTAAAAAGGCAAAGGAAGAAGATAAACCGATATTTTTAAGTATTGGATACTCAACTTGCCACTGGTGCCATGTTATGGAAAATGAATCTTTTGAAGATGAAGAAGTTGCTGAAATAATGAACAAAAACTTTATAGCAATAAAAGTAGACAAGGAAGAAAGACCAGATATAGATAGTGTGTATATGACAGTTTGTCAAGCAATGACAGGTAGTGGTGGATGGCCAATGACCATAATAATGACTCCTGATAAAAAACCTTTTTTTGCAGGAACTTATTTTCCAAAATACTCAAGATATAATAGACCAGGCGTTATAGATTTATTGGAAAATGTATCTGAAAAATGGAATACAAATAAAGATATGCTTATAAAATCTGGAAATGAAATAGTAGAGGCTCTTAAAGATGATTTTGGAGTAAAAAATACAGATGGTGATTTATCAAAAGATATGTTAAGTTCATCAGTTGGAATATTTAAAGCTATTTATGATGATAAATATGGTGGTTTTGGGAATGCACCTAAATTTCCAAGTCCTCAAAATCTTATGTTTTTGATGAAATACTATAGTATAGAAAAAGATGAAGATGTATTAAAAATGGTGGAAAAAACTTTAGATGGAATGTACAGAGGAGGTCTATTTGACCATATTGGATTTGGTTTTTCAAGATATTCCACTGATAAAAAATGGTTAGCACCTCATTTTGAAAAGATGCTATATGACAATGCTATGCTTACAGTTGCTTATTTAGATGCATACAAGATAACCAAGAAAGAGCTATATAAAGAAATCGCGATAAAAACTATAGATTATGTAATTAGAGAGATGCAAGATAAAGAAGGTGGATTTTATTCAGCACAAGATGCAGATAGTGAGGGAGAGGAAGGTAAATTTTATACATTTAATCCACTTGAAATAATTGATATATTAGGTGAAGAAGATGGAAAATTCTTTAATGATTACTTTGATATAACTAATAGTGGAAATTTTGAGGGAAAAAGTATTCCTAATCTTATAAAAAATAAAGAATACGATAAGTATAATGAAAGAATAGCTAATTTGAGTAAAAAGGTATTTGAATATAGGAAAGAAAGAACTTCTTTGCATAAAGATGATAAGATACTGACATCATGGAATGCATTGATGGTAGTAGCTTTAGCAAAGGCTTATAAGACTCTAAAAAATGATACATATTTGGAGTATTCAAATATGTGTCTTGATTTTATAAATAATAATCTTGTGAATAAAGCAGGTAGATTATTAGCTAGATATAGAGATGGAAGTGCTGATTATTTAGCGTATTTGGATGATTATGCATTTTTAATATGGGCATATATAGAACTTTATGAATCAACATTTGATATAAAGTATTTAGAAGAAGCATTAAAATTAAATGAAAATTGTATTGAGCTTTTTTGGGACTATGAAAAAAGTGGATTTTACCTATATGGTAAAGATAGTGAAAATTTAATAGCAAGACCAAAAGATTTGTATGATGGAGCTATTCCATCAGGTAACTCTGTACAATTATATAATCTTATAAGACTTGCAAAGATTACTGGTGATAATAAACTTGAAGAATTGTCATATAAGCAATTAAAACTTTATTCAGATAGTGTAAAAAATTCACCAACTGGATATAGTTTCTATATGCTTTCATTAATGTATGAACTTTATCCTACAAAGGAAATCATATGTATTTTAAAGGAAAACTCTGATTTGATTGGTTTTAAGACTTTAGTAAGTGAAAATTTTGTACCAAATGCAACTTTTTTAGTAAAAAAATACAATGAAGAAAATACTAAGATAGGTTTTTTAAATAATTATAAATTAAAAAATGACAAAACTACTTACTATGTATGTCAGAATAATAGTTGTAGTCAACCATTTAATGATTCACAAAAACTAAATGATATAATTTCTATGAGAGACTAATTGTAATGTTAAAAGAACTCAGTATTGATACTTGATACTGAGTTCTTTTAATAAATAATAAGCATTAATTTAATTGTCTTTAGTCCTTAAATCAATATGAAGTAACCTTTAGACTTTATACAAATAAATACTCTGTTTTACTCTTAAGAAAGTTAATACCTATTTTAAATTATAGAGGTTATTAGTCCTTTTTATTTACTCTATTTCTTCTTTTTGAGAATTCTTTAAGTGCTTCAGATTTAATTTTATCTATTTCTTCATCTTCTACAAAGTTAGCATCTTCTTCGAATCCATCTTGTTCTTCGCCATTAAAACGATACATTTTTTTTAGTAAACTCCACAAAGTTTCCAATTCATCTTGAGTAAACTCATGAAATACATCTGCCATAAAGTTTATTCCAACTTTACCACATTTTATCATAACTTGTTTTCCTAAATCTGTAACTTTTACATTAATCGCTCTTTTATCATTTGGACTTGGAATTACTTGAACATATCCGTTTTTTTCAAGGTTAGCAACTATTCTATTTATATTTTGTTTACTTGTACCCATTTTTCGTGCAATATTATTTAATGTTGTTTCTTCTTCTGGCAAGTGAAGAATAGATAAAATAGTCATATATTGTCTTGAAGTAAGTACATCAAAATACTTATCACCTTCTATTTGTATTTTGTTTGTAAGAGTAAAAAGAGTTGCGTATGTTTGATTCATTAGAAACAATTCTTTCAATTCATTTGAATAATCCATAAAATATCTCCTTTATATTTAGATATTATTTTGACGAAAACAGAATATCACGAATTGAATATAATGTCAATATGATGTCCAAGTATAGTTAAATGTTCTTTCTAAATAATTAATATTCAATAACTAAATTATTATATAGTTATTTAGAGAAACACTTGTATAGCAATTTATACTAATAATTAATAAGTAAGAAACTCATATAGAACATTTTTGACTTGAAAATTGTAGTAATATAGTATATAAGTTAATATGTTGAATAAATTCAGGCTGGAGGAGTAACTATGAAGTGTACAAATTTTACTTTCAAAGGAAAAGAAGATTTAGATATATATACATATAAATGGGAAGATGAAAGTATAGAAGACCCAAAGGCAATTGTACAAATTGCCCATGGAATGGCAGAAACTGCACAAAGGTATGAAGTTTTTGCTAAAGAGCTTACTAAAAATGGATATATAGTGTATATAAATGACCATAGAGGACATGGAAAAACTGCAAAGACAGTAGAGAATGTTGGGCATCTAGCTGAAGAAGAAGGTTTTAGATGTCTTGTAGAAGATATGAATACTTTAACAAGTATTATAAAAAAGGAAAATAAAGATTTGCCAATTTATTTGTTTGGACATAGTATGGGGTCATTTGCTAGCCAAAGATACATAATGGATTACAGTGATAATTTATCTGGTCTTATATTATGTGGTTCAAATGGACAACAAGGTATTATTCTAAATTTTGCTAACCTAATAATTAATCATGAGATTAAAAAGCATGGAAGAAATTCTCGAAGCAATAAAATAAATGATTTAATATTTGGAGGAGAAAGCATAAGAAGAAATAAAAATACTAAATTTGATTGGTTAAGTAGAGATAAAGAACAAGTTGAAAAATATATAAATGACCCATTTTGTGGGGTTGTATGTACTTGTGGCTTTTTTTACGATTTAGTACAAGGATTAAAAGAAATAGAGGATAAAGAAAACTTAAAAAAGATACCACTTGATATTCCTATTTACATAATATCTGGAGATAAAGACCCCATAGGTAAAAATGGTAAGGGTGTCTTGAGACTTAGAGATAGATATATAAATCTAGGAGTAAAAGATGTAACATGTAAACTCTATAAAGATGGAAGACATGAATTATTAAATGAGATAAATAAAGAGGAAGTTTTTGAAGATGTTATTTGTTGGTTAAATGAAAAAATAGGAATTTTGTAGTGCAGTAATATATGAATGATATATAAATAAAATATTAGTATTAGACTCAGTTTTATATAGCTATTTGAATGAGCTAGTTTTTGCATATAAAGAACAAAAAAGAGAGTATCTCAAAATGATTTTTTATCATAAATGAAATACTCTCTTTTATTTTCTTACTTTAAAGTAATGAGTATATCGAAATCTTAAGAAAATCTTTTGTTTTAAAGCTATATTTTCTTAAGAAAATTAAGTTAATCTATAAAAAGAATAAAAAATATTTAATTTTTTTAAGAAATAAAACAGAGTTTAACGGAGGTAGTAGATATGAATAAAATATTAAGTGTAGAAAATATAAAAAAATACTATAAAAGTAGAGGGAATACTACAAAAGCTCTTGATAACATTAGCTTTGAAGTTGAAAGTGGAGAGTATATTGGTATTATGGGAGCTTCTGGAAGTGGTAAGACTACTTTACTGAATTGTATTTCTACCATAGATAAAGCAACAGAAGGTAGTATTTATATAGGAAATCAAGAGATAACTACTATGGGTGAAGATGAATTATCTAAATTTCGTAGAGAAGAATTAGGGTTTATATTTCAAGATTTTAACTTATTAGATACACTTACAGCACATGATAATATAGCTTTGGCTTTGGCTATCAATGGAATTAACCCAAAAAAAATAGATACTAAAATAAAAAATATAGCAAATAGATTAGGGGTTTATGAAATTCTTAATAAATACCCATATGAAATGTCTGGTGGACAAAAGCAAAGAATAGCATGTGCAAGAGCTATAATAACAAATCCATCACTAATATTAGCGGACGAGCCTACAGGTGCTTTGGATTCCAAGTCAGCAAAAATGTTTTTAGAGAATCTTGAAGTTTTAAATGAAGAATTGAAAGCTACAATATTAATGGTTACGCATGATGCTTTTACAGCTAGTTATTGTAAAAGGATATTATTTATAAAAGATGGAAAGATATTCAATGAGTTGGTTCGTGGTAATAATACAAGACAAGAATTTTTTGATAGGATAATAAAAATAATATCACTTCTTGGAGGTGATGATAAAGATGTTTTTTAATAAAAATAATGACTATGTCTCTAGAGTATCAAGTGGCGCATTTAAAAAATTAGCTCTAAATAATGTAAAAAAGAGTATGAAAAATTATCTGATTTACTTTATAACTCTTACATTTGGAGTTACTATTTTATATACTTTTAATTCTCTAGACAATGATATAGCAATACTTGGTGGCAATGCTTTACTGAGTTCAAGTATTGGATTAGTTAGAGGCATTGTGGGTGTTTTTTCAATTGTAGTATGTATGATATTTGGCTTTTTAATTGTATATGCCAATAATTTCTTAATGAAAAAGCGTAAAAAAGAGTTTGGTATATATACGATTCTTGGAATGGATAAAAGAGATATAAATAAATTAATGTTTAAGGAAACAGTGATAATAGGTATATTTGCTTTAATAACAGGCATCATGTTTGGAGTATTTATTTCAAAAGGACTCAGTATAGTTGCTTTGAAAATGTTAGGGGTATCATCATCAGGATTTTCTTTCTCAATATTTACAACTGTCAAAACGGTAGTATTTTTTGGAATTGTATTATTATTGGTTAATAAATTTAATAAGAAAACAATAAACAAATATAAGTTAATAGACCTATTAAATGCAAATAAAAAGAATGAGGTTTCTATTGCTAGAGGGAAAAAATCTAACTTAATATTATTCTTTTTCTCTATTGTGTTAATTGTGACATCATATATATTACCATTAAAAGTAAAACCATCTACATTTATATTAGGGATATGTATAATTCTTATGTTAGTAGGTACTTATTTCTTTTTTATGTCAGTATCTGATTTTATAATGATAAAAATAAAGAAGCATAGACGTGTATATTATAAAAATTTAAATCCATTTGTAATAAGTCAAATAAGTAGTCGTATTAAGACAATGAGTATGTCTATCACTGTAATTTGTTTGCTATTATTTTCTTCCATGATAGTGATACCTTTTGGTATATCATTTGGTAAATACTTAATAACTGATTTACAAGAAGCAACTCCTTATGATGTAACATTATCTAGACTTTTTATGGATGGAGATAATATTGTTGAATACAGTACAGAAAAAAGTAATATAAACAGTGAAATACCTTCACTTAAAGATACTTTAATAACAAATAAATTACCTCTATCTTCATTTTCATCTAGTACAAGTGATTTAAGGATATATTCTTTAAAAGATATAAGTCAGTATGATTTTGCAATTGATGAGAGTGAAAAAACAACTGAATTGAAAAATAATAAACTTGCTATTGTTTCACTTAGTGATTATAATGCTACCAGAAAACAAAGTGGATTAGAAGAAATAAAATTAAATAAAAATGAATTTGCAATAAGCTGTGCTGTAGAAGACTACAGAGCATTTTATGAAAAATATATTAATAGTCAATCAAAACATATTACAGTAAATGGAGTAAAGCTTAATTTAAACCAGACAAATCTATATACTAATTCTTATAATACAAATGTAGTTCCATTAGATAATGGTACTTTAATTGTGCCTGATATTGTAGTAAAAAACTTAAATCCTACTATGATTACATTAAATATTAATTATAAAGAAAAAAGTAATAGTCTAGAAAATAAATTTATGGAAGCATACTATAAATTCCAAAGTAAAGTTAATAATTCTGATGACTATAGTATTGACTATAAATCAGTTATAGATGGAGAAAAAAAAGCTTTAAATACTGCATTTTCCTTTGTAGCAATATATATAGGTGTTATACTTCTAGTATCAGCAGGTGCAATATTAGCACTACAACAACTTATGGAATCAACAGTCAATAAAGAAAGATTTAAATTATTAAGAAAGCTTGGTGTAAATAAAAAAGATATGAAGAAAGCTATATTTGCACAAGTATTTATATTATTTGTAACTCCTTTAGTGTTAGCTATTATAAATGCTCTATTTATATCAAAAGTGTTATTTATCGTAGTACCAATTATGGCAGGAATGGGAGTTATCACAAATATGTTATTAACAATGAGTATTGTCCTAATCATATATGGAATCTATTTTATCTCAAGTTTCTTTGAAAGTTTAAATATAATAAATGAAAGCATGTAAATAAATTAAGTTTTTGAATAGATTTACCTACTTTAGGTTAACAAAAGACTTATAATTTAACCAATAGTTAAATTATAAGTCTTTTGTTAACTTTACCTCAATTTACTAATAAATGCTTTTTTAATATACTTAAATTAAGAGATATACATTAAGGAGGTATATATGCGAATTAAAATAGGTGAAGTCATACAAACACTGAGAAAAGAAAAAAGTTTAACACAAGAACAATTATCAAAGTTTATAGGAGTGTCAACACCAGCAGTATCTAAATGGGAAAGTGGAAATTCTTATCCAGATATAGAATTATTGCCAGTATTAGCAGATTTTTTTAATGTATCTGTTGACAAACTTTTAAACTATAAAGTAGATTTAAGTGAAGAAGAAGCAATGAAAGTTTATAAAGAACTAGAAGCAATTCTTGCTAAAGTAGAAATTGATTTATCAACAGAAGAACCGCTAGAAGAATTTAAAGAAGATTTAGAATCTGTAGAAAGACTTGCTAATATGTATATGGAGAAATATCCTCAAAGTTATCTGCTAAAGTTAAAAATAAGTTCGCTATATCAAATGTACTCATATAAATTTGGTAAAGATAAATTCAATAATAAAATTAAAGAAACAACAAATATTCTTGAAGATATAGTGAGAAATACAGATGATATTCAGATTAAAGAAACAGCACTTATTATTTTATCAAATGCATATTATATGTTAGATGATTACGAAAAGGCAGAGTTATATTTAAATATGATACATAAACCAATAGGAGACACAAGTGTTAATTTAGCTATGATATATTTAAGTCAAAATAGATTAGATGAAGCAGAAACATTACTTCAAAATAAATTATTTAGCGATGTATTTAATACAACTCTGGATTGTAAAGGATTAATTAATGTATGTAAAAATAAATATAAAGAATTAAAAAAAGAGTTAGATGATGGAAGTTATGACAAAAAAACAGCAGAGAAAGAAATGGAATATATAAAAAATAAATCATTAGGATATGCAAATGTATCTTTAGAAATAAAGAAGAAATTTAGTGAAAATAGGGGAGCTTTTTTTGGAATATACATGGACTACATAGAGCTATCTTTAAATCTCTTATTTTTTAATATGAAAGAAGAAGCTAAAGAAGCTTTATATGGTCTAAAAGAAATATTAGAAAAATATCCTCTACATGAAAGTTCAGATACAAGTCAAATGACGTTTTTTGATAAAGTAAAATCTAAAAATTCATATACTTTTAATGTATATACTAATTTACTCATCATGTTTAATGATAATAGTTTTAATGAATTAAGAGAAGAACCAATTTTTGAATCTATAATTGAAAGTGTTTCAGAATTGGAGAAAATGTTAAAAGATAAATAATGAATAAATATTTAGTGTGACAACCTAAAATTATAAAATAAAAAGCTAGAAAGTAGGATACTTAATAAAGTAAATATCTTATTTCTAGCTTTTTATTTTATAAAATAAGTTATCAAACATAGAAATTTAATTTGTATGAAATAAGTCATTAACCGTAGAATATAAAAAAATTATGAATAAAACAAATTTAGAAGTTACAAAAAAGTTACATAAATTTAGAAAGTTATAATATACATATATAATATAGGATTAAAACTGTAATAAATAAGTTAATTTAAAATTTGAACATGAAAGGGGAAATATTATGGAAAAAAGAGAAAAGAAAATAATAATATCATCTTTATTAAGTGTATCAATTTTAATGAGTTTAGTAAGCATATATTCTATATTAAATAAAGAAGAGATAAGTCTAACTGTTAAAGGCCAAGAACAAAAAGTATCTTCATTTAAAAAGACAGTTGAAGAACTTTTGGATGAACAGGGAGTGAAATACAATTCTGAAGATAAAATTAATCCAAGTTTGAATACAGAATTAAAGGATAATATGAAAATTAAGGTTGTTAAAGTAACTAAAAATCAAAAAGAAGAATTTGAAAAAATACCATTTGACACAAAACATGTGAATGATAGCAATTTAGTAAAAGGAAAATCTAAAGTCTATCAGGAGGGAATAGAGGGAGAGAAAAAACTAGTCTATAATTTAACTTACCATGATGGGGAACTAGTCAAAAAAGTCTTATCAAAAGAAGTAATTTCTAAAGAACCAACTGCAAAAATTATAAAAAATGGAACTAAAGAAAAAGTCTTAATTGCATCAAGAGGAGCAAATACAAGAGGAAGAAAACATATGAGAGTGGTTGCTACTGCATATGCAGGAGATACTATAACATCTACTGGTACAACGCCAAGATGGGGAGTAATTGCAGTTGACCCAAATATAATACCATATGGAACAAAAGTATATATACCTAGATTAGGTATGACATTTGTTGCAGAAGACTGTGGAGGTGCAATTAAAGGTAACAGAATAGATATATTTATGAATAGTGAAGGAAAAGCATCTAATTGGGGAAGACAGAGTTTAGATATATATGTATATTAATTTAGTGAATATAATAACTTTACTTAGAAGGAAAAAAAGTATAAAATATGAATTAATTAAACTGTTAGACTATTCTTGAAACAGAAAAAATATAGCTAAGGGGGGGATAAGATGAAAATAGTCTGCTTAGGAGACAGTTTAACATATGGATTTGGTGTATCACGAAGTAATTCATGGACAAACATTGTGAGTCAAGAGACTAGATTAGAAATAATAAATAAGGGTATAAATGGTGATACAACAAGTGGTATGTTAGTTAGATTTAATGAAGATGTTTTACAGAATTCTCCCGATATAGTTTTTATAATGGGTGGTACTAATGATTTTATTGCTGGAGCAGGAAATGAAGTTATTAATTCTAATATAATGGCTATAGTGCATCAAGCATATGCTAAAAATATTATACCAATAATAGGTATACCACTTAAACCAGATATTCCAAATGTTAGGGAAGATTGGAGTAGATTTACGGATTTTAATACAGTATCAAAAAAGTTAGAGTCATACAATTATTGGATAAAAAAATTTAGTGTGACATTTAATACTGATTTTGTAGATTTTTATTCTGAATATAATAAAAGTATGGAAAAGGAAGGATATAAAAAATTATATTTTGATGGATTACATCCAACTAAGGAAGGTCATAGAATAATTGCAAATATTTTTATTAAGTCAATTAATAAGTATATAGAAGAGTCATGATTGTATAAAAAAGATTTATCTATGAAATTATAATAAATGGATAAAATAGGGAGGATTTTATTATGGATTATACTAAAACTTATGAAGAATGGGTAAAGAGTTCATATTTTGATGAAGATACAAAACTAGAATTAGATAAAATAAAAGATAATGAAAAAGAGATAGAAGATAGATTTTATAAGGATTTAGAATTTGGAACTGCTGGTCTTAGAGGTGTAATTGAAGCAGGAACTAATAGAATCAACAAGTACACAGTTAGAAGAGCTACTTTTGGATTGGCAAACTATATACTAGAAAATACTACAGAGGAAGAAAAAAATAGGGGTGTAGTAATAGCTCATGATAATAGACATAAATCTAGAGAATTTTGTATAGAATCTGCAAATACATTAGCAGCGTGTGGTATAAAGGCATATATATTTGATAGTTTAAGAACTACTCCAGAATTGTCTTTTGCTGTTAGAAATTTAAATGCAATAGCAGGGATAGTTATAACAGCTAGCCATAATCCACCTGAATACAATGGATACAAAGTATACTGGGAAGATGGGGCACAAGTTATGCCAGATATTGCAAATGCAATAACAGAAAAAGTAAATAACATACATGATTATAGTATAATACCAACTTTAAGTGAAGCTAATAAAAATTTAGTAGTCTTATTGGACGAAACACAGGATACTGAATTTATAGAAGCTGTAAAAAGTCAAGTTATAAGAAAAGATTTAGTAAAAAGCGTAGGTAAAAATTTTAAAATAGTTTATACACCTCTTTGTGGAACTGGCAATATTCCAATAAGAAGAGCATTAAAAGAAGTAGGATTTGAAAACATATTAGTGGTTCCAGAAGAAGAAAATCCAGACCCAAATTTTGCAGGGCTTGATTACCCAAATCCAGAAGAGAAAAAAGCTTTAAATAGAGGAATATTACTTGCAAAAGAAAAAGGAGCAGACCTTGTAATAGCAACTGACCCAGATTGTGATAGAGTAGGTGTAGCTGTAAGAACTACTACAGGTGAATATGTATTACTTACAGGAAATCAAATTGGTGGAATGTTGACACACTATATAATAGAAGGCTTAAAAGAAAATAACAAATTAAAAGAAAATCCTACAATGATAAAAACTATAGTTACATCAGAATTTGGAGCAGATATAGCAAAAGAAAATAATGTTGATGTACTAAATGTTCTTACAGGTTTTAAATTTATTGGTGAAAAAATAAAATTATTTGAAGAAAATAAAGATAGAAATTATGTATTTGGATATGAAGAAAGTTATGGTTATTTAGTTGGAACTCATGCAAGAGATAAAGATGGTGTTGTTTCATCATTATTAATATCTGAAATGGCAGCATTTTACTATTCAAAAGGTATGAGCTTATATGAAGGCTTAATAGAACTGTATAAGAAATATGGATTCTTTAAAGAACAGACTATATCTTTAACTTTAAAAGGTATAGAAGGTGTGGAAAAAATAAAAGAGATAATATCTTATTTTAGAGAAAATCAAATTGATTGTATAAATAATATAAAGGTAATTGATAAAAAAGACTATAAAAATGGTGTAGATAATCTTCCTAAGTCTGATGTTTTAAAATATTTCTTGGAAGATGAGTCTTGGGTAGCTATAAGACCATCAGGAACAGAACCAAAGCTGAAATTTTATATAGCTGTAAAAGGAACTAGTGATGTTGAAGCAGAGGAAAAGCTTAGAGGTTTAAAAGAATATATAGATATTATGGTATCAAAATTAAAATAAAACAGACTAAATTGCTACATAGAATAATAATAAATGAGTATTAAAAGATGCAATTTTATTTGTATTTAAATAAAAGCATTATAAAAAACTGACTGACATTTAACTGACAGTCAGTTTTTTATTTAAAAAGTATTTTACTAAAATTATTATTTTAATTATTTGTTTTGATATTTTTTTGTTATATTTGTAATGAATGATTTATTAAATTCTATACAACCGTATATTTTTGATAATTAAATAATATGAGATTATTGTCATAAGATATATTGATATTAATTTTTATATATTTTGTTTGTACTCTTTTGTAAACAGAAACGGGATATAAAATAAAGATATAAATATTAGGCGTTCTACAATATTATAATAGCTAGAAATTGTTTCAGCGTCGCTGTAAAGAACTATAAGAGATAAGCTATTAACTAAAACATGAATTATAGAACAAACCCATATATTTTTAGTTTTCATGTAAACATAACCTAAAAATATAGAAAGTCCAATTCCATATATCAAATGTACTGTACTTCCAATTATTGGAGCTTGTGGGCTATATAATGTAAATTGTAGAGGTAAATGCCATAAACTCCAACAAATACCTACCATTATGACACCTGTTTTTTTAGAAAATTTATCAAAAAAGAGATTTTGTAGATAATATCTCCAACCATATTCTTCACATAAAAAATGATAAATATATGTTAATGATGTTAAGGGAGTAAGCATATAATATAAAATTCCATTATAGTTAAGTTGGTTTTTACTTATCATCAATCCAAATATGATTTGAGAAAATATAAAGTAAACAATTAATAAAGTACTTATTTTAAAATTTTTTAGAAGATATAAATCTTTTGATTTAAAAGAATAAGTAATAACACATAAACTACTTAAAAAAATTAATATAAGATTCATTATTTCTAACTTATCATTATTTATTAAATTTAATGATTCAATAATAAATAACAAAAAATAAGCAAGAAAAAACAGTATTATTAGTGAATAAAACTTATACTTATCGTTAGTTTTCCCTTCAGTGTAAAATTTTGAAATGGCAACTGAGGATAATGGTAAAATCATCATGAATGATGCAAAATTTTCTGGTTTAATAAACTTCATAAAATACAATAGTAAACCTAGTAAATAAGTAAGTCCAAAAGTTATAGAAAAAAATATTATAATTTGGATTTTCTTTCTTTTTACTTCATCTTCAATATATATTGGATTTAATAAGTTTATAAATTTTTCTTGTGAATTCAATAAAAGTAACCTCCTTTACAGTATATTTTTTTAGTATGTAAACTTTAAAGACATTTGTTTTAAAAATAGATTTATTTTTCAGACCTACTATTAATCTCTCTTAGTTTTTCTATAATAATATAAAAATAAAGCAATATATACTATAGGTAATAAAAGTAATACTTTTAAATCAAGGTCAAATGTATTAGTATAAAATGTAAATATGACTGCTAATAATACAATTATTAAGTTTGGGATTGTTTGAAGAAATGCTTGTTTTGCTCTTTTATTCATTGTATTTCCTCCTCGTAAATATTAATATTTCAAAATGTTTTTCATAAAATAATCAGTAAATTATATTTAACTTTCTTAATCAAAGTATAGCAAGAGAATAAGAATAAAGAGTTACTAAAATATTACAATGAAAAATAAAGAAATAAAAAAGTTTATATTTCAAGGTTTTAGAATTGCTTTATTATACTTAAAACTATATAAGTGTGATACAATAAAAATACATTTAATAATTTTATTTATAAGAGTTTAATTTATATGGAAGTAAAAAAGATAGATAGTAATTACATAGAGCCTTTACTTAATAAATTAATTGATGAATATTACATAAATGAAAATATTTTATCAAATTTGATTAAAATAGAATCAGAAAAATTAAGAAATTATAAAAAATATGAAAAAGAATTTACAGCAGATTTAGATTTATGGGCAAAATGGATAAATTTTGTTTTGCAACTCGAATATACTATAGATGTTGATTCAGATTCTAGGATTAGAGGTATTTTAAGTTTACTAATCGATACATATGAACTTAATGTTGAATTTATAGCTAAAGTTGCACATGTTGAAGAACAATATGTTGTAGATTTTATGAATGGAGTAGATTACTTGCCAACAGAAGTAAAATATAGTATATGTGCTACTGCTATGAATCTGAGTTTAATATTTAAAAATACGGAAATATAAAGAGATAAGTATAAATATCTGTATTAATCTACCTAAATATCTTATGATGTTATCTATACATAGGTTATCTATACATAGAAAAAGCACCTATAATTAAAAGGTGCTTTTCTTATTTATCCAATTTATATTGTGTTTTTATCCTATTTGTTTTGTTAAAGCTTTTGCATATTTAATCTTTGATTTTTCATTAGTTTTTTCAAACAAATCTAAAGCACAATTAGTACAAATATTTATTTCATTACAACTATCTTTTTCAGAGTAAGTTATATACTTATTTTTAGACTTATCCATCTTTTCTCCACAATAACTACATACTATAAAGTTACTCATATTTTAAGACCTCCACTTTATTTATTTTTGAGTATAAAAATATTATTTAAATAGATTTTGTATTAACAATTAATGTAAAATTTGTATAATTCTGAAAATTAATTTGTTAAAATTATAGCAAATTTGTAACTTTACTTTTAATTATAATGTATTTTATTCGAAAGATAAACATTATAACCATAAATATTTAACATTTATTATATATTTCTTAAATTATAAACATAAGATTAATATTGATTTGATATAATTTTACATAATCAATAATTGTTTAAGAAGAAAAGATAATAAAATTAAAAGTCACCCTGATAATACTAGTTTGTTTAATATTTTTATTTGTTGTTGCTAAAAACTCTTTTATGTTGTCAATTCAATTAGAAAATACATCTCTAATTTCATCTTTTTAAATTAATACCACTAGAAGCTTGTATATAATCATAATTATAACCTAATAATATCTATTTAATTCAAGATTATAATTTTACTTTCGTTGCCTAGAAAATTAAAATGTTAGTAGAATTATTATTTTCAGTTTTTATTTATGTTATTTTTGTTTAAATAATTATATTATGGCATGAATCTGAGTATAATTAATATTGTATAATGAAATTAATATTAGAGAAAAGGGGATATTTATGTTTGGGATAGATAAAAAATTAATTGAGTATATAGTTGCAAAATCTAATTACAGTGAATTAAGTTCAAAATCAGCAGAAGTATCTTTTTTCTTAATGTTGTCTATATTTCCTTTTTTGATATTTACAATAAGTTCTATAGCATATATACCAGTTCTTCATTTAAATAAATATATAGCCTTATTTAGAAATATGATGCCAGAGAGTGCTTTTGATGTATTATCTTCAATTATAGTTTCTGCAATAGACAATAGAAGTTTAAATTTTTTAGCTGTCAGTTTTGTACTTACTATGTGGACATCTTCAAGAGCAGTAAAAGCACTTATTAAAGGAATGAATAGAGCTTATAAGGTTAAAGAAACTAGGTCTTTTTTTAAAATTTTATCTATATCATTTTTATTTACAATTATGCTTTTGGTATTGATTTTTTTATCTATGATATTTTTGGTTTATGGAGAGAAGATAGGTTACTTTATTTTTAACTTTATAGGATTAGATGAGATATTCATAAAAATATGGGATATTCTAAGATACACTGTAGGTATTGCAACAATAATAGTAATATTTACATTTTTATATAAGTATACACCTAATAAGAGTTTGACTATGAAAGAATCTGCTCCAGGTGCTATTTTTGCTACATTTGCTTGGTTTGTAGTATCATTTTTCTATTCTTATTATACAAATTATTATGCTAACTATGAAGTAATATATGGAAGTATAGCTGAAATAATTGTACTTATGACATGGATATATTTTAGTAGTTGGGTTATTGTTGTAGGCTATGAATTAAATTCAAGATTGTATTTTAGAAAGATAAGAAATGAAATATTAAAGTAAAATATTAAAATAAAAATTGGTATTTAATATTGCAAATGTAAATTTTGTAAAAACGTTTTCTAAAAATAATTTACATTTGTTATTACATATGATAATATTGAGTTAAGATATTGCTAAGGAGATGATTCAATGTTGTCAACAGCTACATGGAGAAAAATGCTAATAAGTGCAGCAGAAATATTAAAAGAAAATAAGATATATTTATGTGAACTAGATGGTATAGTTGGAGATGGTGACCATGGAGTTACTATAGATAGAATAGCGGATTGTATGAGAAAAAGAGCTTTAGAAGAACATGATGATGATAGTATAAAATCAATTAATGAAGATTTGAGTACTTTATGTATGAATGTAAATGGGGGATCAGCAGGTCCTTTATGGGGAACTATATTTGAGGGAATGGCTGAAGGGATAGAAGATAAAAAAGAACTTAAAATAGAAGAAGTAAAAGAGATGTTTATTGAAGCAAGAGAAAATTTATCTCTTATTTCTACTGCTAAAGTAGGTCAAAAAACACTAGTAGATGCATTATACCCAGCAATAGATGCTATGTATAATACTGAAAGTGACAACATAAAAGATGTTTTTAAAGTGAGTTATGAGAAAGCAGTAGAAGGCGCAGAAAACACTAAAACTTACATAGCAAAATTTGGACGAGCAAAAAGTATAGGAGAAAGAAGTTTAGGGCATATGGACCCAGGTGCTGTTTCTATATCATTAATGTTTAAAGGTTTATATAGTGCATTATAAAAAAGATTAACAAAGCAATTAATCAATATAACAAATTTAATAGGGGGAATTTATCATGTCAATGAAAAAATTTATTAACCAACCAGAAGATTTAGCTAGAGAAGTTTTAGAAGGTTTAGAACTTTCAAATTCGGATTTACTAAGAGTTACAGATTCAAATTTAGTAATAAACAAAAAGTTGGAAGAAGAAGACAGAGTAACAATAGTTACTTTAGGAGGAGCAGGTCATGAACCAGCTTTAAGTGGATTTGTTGGGGATGGAATGGTTGATATAGCTGTAGTCGGAGATGTATTTGCCGCTCCAGGACCAAATTCTTGTTTAGAGGCTATAAAGATGGCAGACAAAGGGAAAGGTGTATTATTTGTAGTTCTTAATCATGCTGGAGATATGTTGACAGGAAACCTTGTTATGAAACAAGTTAAAAAAGAAGGATTAAATGTTAGAAAAGTTGTTACTCAAGAAGATATAGCAAATGCACCAAGAGAAAATAGTGATGATAGAAGAGGATTGGTCGGATGTATACCTTTATATAAAATAGCTGCAGGGGCTGCTAAAGAAGGAAAATCTTTAGATGAAGTTGCAGAAATAGCACAAAAATTTGCTGATAATATGGCAACTATAGCTGTTGCATGTAAAGGAGCAACTCATCCATCTACAGGTATGGTAATTTCTGAACTTGGAGAAAATGAAATGGAAATAGGAATGGGGCAACATGGAGAAGGTGGAGGTGGACGTATGGAAATGAAGTCTGCTGATGAAACTGCTGAAATAATGACACAGGCTTTAATAAAGGATTTGGATATCAAAGATGGTGAAAAAGTAATGTTAGTAGTTAATGGTTCAGGAGCTACTACTTTAATGGAAATGTTAATAGTTTATAGAAAGTGTCATAAAATATTACAAGAAAAAAATATAGAAATAGTTTCAAATTGTGTTGGAGAACTTTTGACTACTCAAGAAACAGCTGGATTCCAACTATTTATAGCTAGAATGGATGATGAATTATTGAGATATTTCAATTCACCATGCAATACACCTTACTTTAAAAAAAATTAGACTAAATTAAAGGGAGATAAAAAATGGCAGATAAAGATGGAATAATATTACCAAAAGATTATGGAATAGGGATAAAACCACCTCAACAGAGTTTTTATTTAAAAGGAATGGACAATGTAGATTGGGGAATGAAAAATAGATTATCAAAGATATTTAATCCTAAAACAGGAAAATCATTGATGTTAGCTTTTGACCATGGATATATAATGGGTCCTACTCAAGGATTGGAAAGATTAGACCTTTCAATCCCTGACCTTATAGAAGATGCAGATTGTCTTATGGCTACAAGAGGGGCTTTAAGAACGTGTATAAATCCCACTCAAGATAAAGCTATAGCACTTAGATGTTCAGCTGGGAGCTCCGTACTTAGAGAGGATATGAGCAGGGAAGTTATAGGAGTTGATATAGAAGATGCGATAAGAATGAATGCATCATGCTTAGCTATACAGACATTTATGGGGGCTGAAGGTGAATGTAAGGCTATAGAAAATTTAGTCAAAACAATAGATATGGGAAATAGATATTCAATACCAGTTTTGGGTGTCGTTGCAGTAGGTAAGGAGATGGAAAGAACTGCGAAATATTTTCTATTAGCCACTAGGATGTTAGCAGAATTTGGAGCAAGTATAGTAAAGACTTATTATTGTGAGGATTTTGAGAAAATAACATCTGCTTGTCCAGTGCCAATAGTCATAGCAGGAGGGAAAAAAGTTCCAGAAAAAGAAGCGTTAGAAATGGCTTATAGAGCTATAAATGAAGGAGCAGCAGGAGTTGATATGGGAAGAAATGTATTCCAATCAGAAAACCCAAAAGCTATGATAAAGGCAATAAAGGCTGTAGTTCATGAAAATAATACTCCAGAACAAGCATACAAGTTATTTGAAGAATTAAAAGAAGAATATAAGTAGTATAAATCAAGTTTAATATATAGATTTCAATATAATTGGAGGGGAATTTATGGAATTTGTACATATAGGTGTGATAACAGATAAGCCACAAGAGCATGAAGAGTTTAATGAAGAATTGAAGGTGTATATAACAGACCCCAAATACACAGATTTCAAATATGAATATTTAAGATTTGTTGAGGGAAGCCCACTTCCAGAAATAATGCAAAAAAATCCTCATGTTGCATATAAAGTAAAAAACATGGACAAATATCTAAATGAGAATGAAGTAATTGTAGAACCTTTTAAAGTAGGAGATAACTTAAAATGTGCGTTTATAATTAATGGTGGTTTTATAATTGAATTAATGCAAGAATGTTAATATTTAAGCTAAAAAGTCCAGAATTTTTCTGGGCTTTTTAAATTTTTTATACAACTTGACAAATTTTATCTAATGAGATAATTTTATCTTAAAATCAGCTTTGAAAGGATGAAAATATGACTATTGAAAACGAAATGTTGAAATTAGTAGAAGTATCAAAAATGTATTATGAAGATAATAAAACTCAAGCAGAGATTGCAAAAGTTTTAGGCGTGTCAAGACCATTAATAAGTAAAATGTTAAATAGAGCAAAAGAAATTGGAATAGTAAAGATAGAGATTAGGGAACTATTTTCTAGTAATGATTTGCTGATGAATCAGGTGAAAGAGATATTTAACATTAGGGGTGGACTAATAGTACCAGAAGCTAAAACCGAATATATAACTCAACAAACTATACTAAGTCATGGAATAAAATATATAAAAGAAGAATTACCTAAGGTTAGTAATGTCGGTATAGGATGGGGATATACTATAGGTAATATAATAGAAGAAATACAAAAGAGTGAGGATACTTGTACTTTTAAAGGAGAAGTATATCCATTGGTTGGAATGGCTAACATACCAAACAAAGGATATCACCCTAATGAATTAATATCTGTATTTTCAAATAGTACAGGATTTAGTCCTGTATTTTTATATGCGCCTGCATTTCCAACTAGTAGTGAAGAACGAAATATCTATTTGAAAACTGAAAATTATCAAAGTATGGAGAAAAAATGGGATAATATAGATACAATAATTTTATCTGTTGATAATTATCCTCAGGTTCCAGACCAAGCTACTGCGATTAGATTTGGAAAGAAGCTTACAAAAGAGAAAGCAATAGGTTCCTTTTTATCTTATTATTTTAATAAAGATGGAGAAATAATTAAAAGTGATAGTGATTATGTCATACAAATACCTCTTGAAAAATTAAAAAAGGCAAAAAAAGTAATAGCTATATGTTCAGATTCTAGTATAGATTCAATAACAGGTGCATTGAAGACTGGATACATAACACATATCATTACTGATGAAAAAAAAGCGACACAAATAATTATAAACAAATAATAAATTACATAAAATTAAATTTATTCACAAATATTTGTTATAAAATATGTTATAATTAATAGAAAAATGTCATATAATTACTTAAGAAGTATTATTATAAATAACATTGAGAGGTAGTGGTTAGGATATGGAAATCCATAATAAATATGTGAATTTTATAAAAAATATACCTGTGCCTTTTTTATACTGTAAGATTATAAGAGAACATGAAGATATAGAATATAGAGTGGAATATATAAGTAAAGGTATGAGTCAAGTATTGAAACTGGAAGAGGGAATTTGTGATAAAAATATATTAGATGTATTACCTATATTTAGAGCAAAAAAATATTCCAAAGAGTTGTTCTCAGATAATGTAGATTGTATAAAAAGATATATTCCAGCACTTAAAAATTGGATAAATATAAGAAAACAAATAGTTGGAGATACGTACATAGTTTTGTATTTTAGTAAAATTGTATTCGATTATAGACAGATAATCGATTCATTTGATAAAAAAGAAAAACTAGCTTATGTTAAAGATGAAGAAGGAATATATATAGATTGTAGTGAAAATTTAATATCAATATTAAATAACAAAATTAAAACTACAAAAGATATATTTGGAAAAAATGATATAGAAGTATGGGGAGAACGAACTGGAAAATTATTTAGGGATGACTATTTAGAAGGAATATCTAGTAAAAAAAGATTTTTACAAAAATTATTTGAGTACGAAGAAACATTTTTTATGGTTGAAAAATATTTCTTATATGATGAAAACGAACTTTTAGGAACTATAGGAATAATAGATAATGTAATATACAGTGGATATAATAATAAAAACTATGATTCAAAAAACTTAATGAAAATGATTGAACACTCAATACCAGAGAATATGTTTTATAAAGATGTATATGGAAATTATATTGGGTTTAATTCAGGATTTTTGAATCTAGCCTGTATGAATAAAGAAGAATTACTAGGTAAGAATAGTCATAAAATATCAACAGAAGAATCTCTAATAGACAAGATATGTAAAAGTGATAAGGATGTAGTTGAAAATAAAAAGATTGTTACATTTGAATCAAATATGATTATACATAACGAAAACAAGTGTATTGAGATTACAAAAAGACCGTATTTTGATAGTTATGGTAGTGTCATTGGAATAATTGGTACAGCAAGGGATATAAGTAGAAGAAAAAAATTAGAAGAAGAGATGGATAAAAATAGAATGGAGTTTTTTGCAAATCTATCTCATGAACTTAGAACTCCTATAAATTTAATATCATCTTCATTACAAGTAATAGAAAAGAAAGAGGCAGACTTAATAGAATCAAATGATACTCTAAAAAGAAATCTAGGTATAGTAAAACAAAATGGAAATAGAATATTGAGATTAGTAAATAATGTTCTAGACTTTACAAAAATGCAGTCGGGATACTTAGATTTTAGGCCAAAAGAGTCTGATATAATATCATTTGTGGAAGATATATGTATGTCTGTAGCCGATTTTGCAAGTCAAAATAATATACAACTTACATTTGACACAGAAATAGAGGAATTTTCAATGTTATTTGATTCAGAAAAATTGGAAAGAATAATATTGAATTTACTTTCTAATGGAATTAAGTACAATAAAAAAAATGGGAAAATAAATATATTCTTATATGTGAAAGATAATATGTTTGAAATGAAAATATCTGACAGTGGAATAGGTATACCAAAAGAAAAAATAGATAAAATATTTAATAGGTTTGAACAAATTGACAATGAACTTTCTTATAGAGTTAAGGGCAGTGGAATTGGGCTTTCACTAGTGAAATCTTTAGTTGAATTGCATGATGGCAGTATATCTTTAAAGAGTCAACTTGGTGTTGGAAGTGAATTTATTGTCTCGTTGCCAGTTAGAAGCAAAAATAATAGTGAAAAATGCAATTATAAAAGAGAAATCAGTAGTGAGCTAAGTAAGAAATTAGAAATAGAATTTTCGGATTTATAAATTAAGTATAAAAAATAAAATTTAAAAAAACTATTGACAATTTATTTGTAAGGGTTTAAAATGAATTACAATATAATAAATAAAAAAGCGATGAATAGGAAGAGTAAATCTAATTCGATTATCAGAGAGAAAAGTCCGCTGGCTGAAAGACTTTTTAAATTAGAGAGATTGAAAACTACCTAGGAGCTACTTTCTGAAGTTATCTATATTAATAGATTTTAGTAAGAATAGTCGTTAACTACGTTAAAGTTTAAAGTGGGTTTTCATAAAAAATGAAAACTAAATTAGGTGGAACCGCGGGAATTATACTCTCGTCCTTATGTTATAAGGATGGGAGTTTTTTGTTATTTAAAATATTATTTGAAAGTATAAAAAGGAATTATAAAAAATTATAAAAGCGATGAATAGGAAGAGTAAATCTAATTCGATTATCAGAGAGAAAAGTCCATCGGCTGAAAGACTTTTTAAATTAGAGGGATTGAAAACTACCTAGGAGCTGTTATCTGAAGTTACTCTAAAAAGAGTTTTAGTAAGATTAACCGTTAACTGCGTTAAAGTACAAAGTGGATTTTGTCAATAATTGACAAAAATCAAATTGGGTGGAACCGCGAGCATAGACTCGTCCCTTTATATAGGGATGGGTCTATTTTTATTACAATAAAAGATTGAAAATTAAAAAAAATCGGAAAATTATAAATTTAGGAGGAAAATAAAATGCAAAATAAAGTGAAAATTGGAGTACTAGGATATGGAACTGTAGGAAGTGGACTTATAGATATAATAGATAATAATAAAGAGAAAAGAAATATAGAAATAGTTGGAATTTTAGTTAATAATTTAGAAAAACATAAAGAAAAAAAATACTCTAATATAATAACTAATAATATAGATGACATATTTGAGAAAGATATAGATATATTAGTTGAAGTTATGGGTGGTTTAGAACCAACACTATCTTATATCAAAAAAGCATTAAATAATAAAATTCATGTTGTTACAGCAAATAAAGATTTATTAGCTGAATGTGGAGATGAGCTTGCAAAATTAGCTAGTGAAAATAAAGTAAGTATTAAATTTGAAGCTTCGGTTGCTGGAGGTATACCAGTATTAAAGCCTATAATAGAATCATTAGAAGGAAATAATATAGATAGCATAAATGCTATTTTGAATGGAACTACTAACTTTATATTATCTAAAATGTATGATGAAGATTTGTCTTATGATATGGCATTAAAACAAGCTCAAGAATTAGGTTTTGCTGAAGCAAACCCAGAGTCAGATGTCTTAGGATATGATGCTGCTAGAAAACTATCAATATTGTCAACTCTAGCTTATGATAATAGAGTATACTGGAAAGATGTATATTTAGAAGGAATTACAGATATAGATGAAAAAGACATAGAATATGCAAAAAAATTAAATTGTAAGATAAAATTAATTGGTCAAAGCAAATATGAAAATGACAAAGTAAGTGCATTTGTTAGACCTGTTCTAGTGGAAAAAGATAACATACTTGCTAGAATAGACAATGAGTTTAATGCTGTCATAGTAAATGGAGATTCAGTAGGAGAAGTTTCTTTTGTAGGTAAGGGAGCTGGAAGTCTAGCAACAGGAAGTGCAGTTTACTCAGATGTTATTGATATAATAGATAATAGAGTTTCTAGTATAGACTCTTTTACTAAAGATAGAATACAAGTAAATAAAATAGTTAGAGAAAAGTGTGGAGCACTTCTTAGATTTAAAAAATGTAATAAAGATGAAATATTGAATATAGTTGGGAATTGCTTAGTAAATTATGATATTTTAAATGATGATGATGAGCTTGCTATTATGGTTTATGCTGACTCTGAGTATGAAATAAATAACAGTTTATGTCTAATAAAAGATAAAGGATATTGTGAAAAAATGAATAAAATGTTGAAAATAAGCTAAAAAGAAAAGAATATAGGTTTCTATGTAACATATTTTGAAAATTTTAATACTATATACTATGAGATGAAACAAAACATCTCATAAAAAATTAAAATTAAAAGGAGATATGCTATATGGGAAATAATAGATGTTCAGGAGATTGGTATAGAAGAAGTTATTCTACATCAAGATGGTTCCAAGATGAGAATAATTCATGGGATAGAGATAGAAATAGAGACTGTGACAGAGACAGAGACTGTGACTGTGATAGAGACAGAGATTGTGATAGAGATAGAAATAGAAATAGAGATTGTGACAGAGACAGAAACAGAAACAGAGATTGTGACAGATTTAGAAGAGAAGCTGAAAAAAGAGAAAGAGAAGCAAGAGAAGCATTCTGTGAAGCTGAAGAAAGAGGAAGAGAAGCAAGAGAATATGAATGTGAAGCTAGAAAAATGTGGGACAAAGCAGAAAGATCTTGGAATGAATATTCAGCTTATAATTATCAAGGTATAGAATCTCTAGAAGAGTCTAGAAGATTCTTTGACGAAGGTATGGAATGTGAAGCTAGAAGAAATGGAAACAACAATAATAACCATAATTGTGATAGATGTAAATGTCATAAGTGTAATTGTGACAGATGCAAATGTGATAGATGTAATTGCAATTGCTGTAGAAGATAAAAAATTTCATTGACAAATTAATAGTTAAAATATATCATATTATGTATAATAAAGAGAAAATTCAGAAAGATTAACGGAAATATAAGTATAGTTATTAGACAAATAGTGCTCAGTCAGTGATGTGAGTACAATATGATTAAACTCCTATCCTCTAGTTATTGATAGAGGGTGGGAGTTTTTATTTATTGCTAGAATGATAACATTATAAAACTAGGAGGAAAAAGATGAAGAGTATAAAAAAATCAAATATAAAAGAAAAGGTAGATGAAAAAATACTAAGAGAACAAGTAAGTTCTATAATAGAAGATATAAGAAATAATAAAGAGACTGCTTTGAAAAAATATAATGAAATGTTTGATAAAAACACAAGAGATGAATTCAGAATTACTGAAGAAGAAATAAAAGAAGCCTATAAACATGTAGATGATGAATTTATAAAAAATTTAAAAATTGCTGCTAAAAATATAAGAGAATTTGCAAAAGCCCAAAAGGCTAGTTTCGAAAATTCTTTTGAAAAAGAAATCTATCCAGGCGTTATTTTAGGTCAAACTAATATTCCTATAGAATCATGCCTTGCATATGTTCCAGGTGGCCAATATCCTTTATTTTCAACAGCTCTTATGCTTATAATACCTGCAAAAATTGCAGGAGTAAAAAGAATAGTAGCTTGTTCACCAACGATGAAAAGCACTAAAAATATAAATCCTAAAACATTAGTAGCTATGGATATAGCAGGAGCTGATGAAATATATGCAACTGGAGGAGTTCAAGCTATAGCAGCATTTACATATGGTACAGAAAAGATTAAACCTGTTGATATAATCGTAGGACCAGGAAATAAGTTTGTAACAGAAGCTAAAAGACAATGTTATGGGCAAGTTGGAATTGATTTTGTAGCTGGTCCAAGTGAAGTTCTTATAATAGCTGATGAAACTTCAAATCCAGTTTATATTGCAGCTGACTTGTTGGCACAATGTGAGCATGATTTGAATGCAAGAGGTATATTATTAACTGATAGTTTAGAAATAGCACAAGAGGTTGAAAAAAATATAGAAACTATGCTAAAAGATTTACCAACGAAGGATATAGCATATAGTTCCTGGAAAAATAATGGAGAGATAATTCTAGTTGATGATATGGAGGAAGCCATTAAAATAAGTAATTTTTATGCACCAGAACATTTAGAAGTTGCAGTAAATGAGTATGATGATATTTGTGGTAGATTAACTAACTATGGTTCACTATTTATTGGTAACTTGTCTGCTGAGGTATTTGGTGATTATGTTTCAGGTACAAATCATACACTACCAACATTAAAAGCATCAAGATATACTGGTGGTGTTTGGGTCGGTACTTTTATAAAAACTTGTACAAAACAAATATTAAATGAAAAAGCTATAAAAATATTAGCTCCTGTTGCAGAAAAGTTAGCAAAAGAAGAGGGATTATATGCACATGCAAAGGCAGCAGAAGTTAGATTTAAGAAGTAGATAAAGATAGTTTTAATTGCTATAAAAAATATATACTGGAATAAAAAATAGTTATTTCTCCAGCAGGCAATCAAAGAAACATATGCTTTTTCGCCTTTGGTGGATAAGGCGAACAGAAGAAGATTATTTATATTTTGTGATTGGGTGAAAAATGATTATTGGGAGGTGAGAAGATGCTAACAGGATACTACTGCACAAATATTTTTTCTGAGCAAGCGAAAGAACTTATTGAGTTTTATAGGCAAATATTAGAAATACCCTTTATTAAAACCGATGATGACAATTCAAATGGGGTTTATCTTGGCTTTATAGAAAACGCACCCACTCTTTGTATATGGGACTGTAAAAAATGTAATGTACAGCCGACTGGGCATCAATCCTTTGTATTTCAAACAAAAACTCTTGATTTAACAATGGAATGTTTGAAGGAAAAAGGGATTCCGCTGTCTGAAGCCATTAGATATGATTGGGGAACTTACGAGGTTCGCTTAGGCGATATTGACGGAAATGAGATAGTGATAGTTGAGTTTGTGTGATAGATGGTTTCTGTTTATAGGGCGATTATGAGCATTTTGCGCAGTTCGCCTTATTGGTATAATGCGCAGTAGCTAATAAAGGGGATTACAATAGTGGCAAGCAGGGTATGAGTGTACAAACTCATACGATTTTCTCAATTTGTATCTTACCCAAATTGAGAAAATCCGCTTGTTGGAGGCCAGCCTCCAATCCACCAGCAAGGAATGCTTTTCTCTTCTGCAAAACCTCCGCAAGTGGAGCGGCTACGCACCATTATGGGCCATCACCATGCTATCGCTACCAACTGAAAAGAAAATCGTTTACTTTGTTGTTGAGGCTGATTGCGGAACATTAGAGAGCTTAAAAGCTAGCCGAACAAAGGCTTGTGGTGCCTCCTAAATGGTGCCCAGCTGTTTTCAAACATGACATAAAGAGAAATAGCCCAATTTTAGACGTTATGGAAAAATCCTTATTCCATGCGACTTTGCAGGGCATCTTATAAAACAGGAAAAATACTTTTAAGTTGTTTTTTCGGCTTAAAGAAATAAAAAATAAAATTTTAGAAAAAATTGTTTGTAGATAGTTGAGAATTTAAAAGAAATAAATTTAGAAGAAATCTATTTTAAATTTATTTCTTTTTTATTGGAATAATATTGACAAATTTAACCTGTAACTATTATACTAAACTTAATAAATAAAGTTTATAAAGTAAGGTGTTGTTTATGAAAAATATAGTTGGAAAACCACAAACGATAAAAAAAGTAAATGAAGACTTAATAAAAAATATTATAAAAAATGATGGACCCATAACAAAGCCAGAAATTTCAAGTATTACTGAATTGAGTTTAGCAACAGTTAATAAAATTGTAGAACAATTAGCTTTGAAAAATGAACTTAAAGTAAGTGGATTAAGTGAATCTACTGGAGGAAGAAGAGCTCAACTATTTGAAATAAATGCAGACTTAGAACATATAATAGCCTTATATTATTATAGAAACAGCTGTATAGGAGTAGTTGCAAATTTATTAGGTGAAATAACTTATCAAGAAGAGTTCAATATAAGAATGGATACGTATGAAAACGTTAACAATGATACTTTTTTTGTTATAGATACTTTGATTGAAAAAGTAAGAGGAAACAATATAAGAGCGATTGGAATTGGTGTTCCAGGAGTTGTAAAAAAAGGTGTAGTCAAAAACATACCAACAATAAAAAGTTGGGAAGGTATAGATTTAGAAAATTTAATAAAGAGTAAATATAATACTAAAGTATTTATAGAAAATGATACAAATATTACCACTATTGGAATTTATCAAAAACAGTACAAAGACGAATATAAAAATATGGCACTTATGTATTTAGAGGATGGTATTGGCTCAGGTATAGTTATAAATGGTGAACTATATTTAGGTTCTACAAATTTTGCTGGAGAACTAAGTTATCTAAATATAGAGTTTAGTAAATATAACTACAATAACTTAAATATTGAAGATTATATTATGAGTTTAAGAAAAAGATATTTAGAGAGTAAAGATAATAAATTTAAAAAAGAAATCTTATCAATAATATCAAATTTTGTAAGGACTCTTGTATGTGTTTTAAATCCAGAAGCTATGATTATACAATGCAATATATTAACTAAAAATGACATGGAATTTATAGAAGAAGATGTAAATAAGAGTGTTGGAGGAGAAAATTTCCCTAGGCTAATAAAAGTGGAGTCATTGAGAGAAGGAAGTATAAATGGAGTAATTAGTATGTGTTTAAAAGAAACTGACTACCAATATTCCTTATCTAATAAAAAAGGAGGATATTAATGTGAAATATTTGATTTCAATAGATGGAGGGGGAACAAAAACAAAATTTTGTGTAAGTGATTTAGATGGAAATATACTTAAAGAACATACTACTGGTTCAACTAATTATAAGTCAGTTGGAATTCAAAAAACATATGAAAATATTAATAATGGATTTGAGAAAATATTAGAAGACTTACATATTGACTATAACGATATTGAGTACACTGTATTTGGTATATCTGGATGTGATTCTCCAAATGATTACAGGATTATAATGAAGGAAATATTAAAAGTTGGGCTTAACAAAGAAAAAATATATTTAGTAAATGATGCAGTTTTAGCTTTTTATGCGCAGACTGACGCTCCTGGTTTAGTAATTGTGGCTGGTACAGGTTCAATTGTATTAGGAATTAGGGAAGATGGAGACATATATAGAGTTGGTGGATGGGGATATAATTTTAGTGATTTGGGCTCTGGATATGATATAGGAAGAAAAGTACTAAAGAAAGTTTTACTTTATTGTGATGAGTGTATTGAGTATAGTGACTTGTTTGATTGTGTTTTAGATTTCTTTAATGCAGATAGCTTTAAGAAACTTACATATATGATTACTGAAATAAACAACAATGTTGAAATAGCAAACTTAGCTTCATTAGTGATTGATTGTGCTGAACGAGGTGATAAATTAGCTGTTGAAATATTGAGAGAGTCATCAATTGAACTGTCCAAATTAGCTCAAGTAATATTAAGTAAAATATCTAATTCAATGAAAAATAATAAAAGTGAAATAGATATAGTTTTATCTGGTGGTACATTAAACAGAACTATATATGCTCAAATGTTAATAAACAACTTAAGGGAAGAAAATACAGATAAAAAGTTAAAATTTATACTTCAAGAAAATCAGCCAGTATATGGAGGTATAAGACTTGCTATAGCATTAGCTAATAGGAGGGTCAAACATGGGTAGGAAAAAAATAGTTGTACAAATTTTTACAGGTGGATTTAAAAATAAGAAAATAAAATTTAATGATATAAAATATAAGCTATTAGAATTAATGAAATGTATTGACGTAGAAAAGGTTATCATGGGTTGGAGTGTAGATAAAGAACTATATTTAGAAACTAAAAAACTATTAAAAAAATATAATGTTGAATTATATCTTTGGTTTCCATGCTTTTCGGAAGTAGGATTACTTGAAAAAAGTAATCTATTAGTTGACTATACTGGAAAAAAAATTAAAGGATATGCATTACAAGAAGATGAAAACTTTGAATTTTATTGTCCAAATAATAAGGTAAATATAGAAAACATAAAGAAAATATATAGTACTTATTTTAGTGAAATTGAGTTTGATGGAATTTTTTTAGATAAGATAAGGTATGGCTCTTTTTCGAATAAATTAAATGGTGTTTTTAATTGTTTTTGTAAAGATTGTTTAGATATATATGAAAAAAATAATATTGATAAAAAGTCATTAATGATAGAAATGGATAACATATCTAATAAAGTTATAGTTAGTGAAGATACTCCATTTGGTATAACAGAATACATTAATGGAAAATACAAATTTAAAAATAAAATATGGGAAGATTTTTTTGAAATAAAAAGTCAAAATATATACAATGCACTAGTGGATATAAGCAGTTATTTTAAAAGTAAAGGATTGAAAATAGGGATAGACACTTTTTCTCCTTTTCTCTCTTACTTTACGGGTCAAGATTTAGAAAAGTTACAAGAATTAGCAGATTTTATAAAACCAATGATGTATAGAATTACAAAAGCTCCAGCAGGTTTGCCATTTGAATTTGAAAGATTAATTGATGAATCAGTACATGAAAATAAAGAGACTGTAAAAAGAAATTTATTAGATATTTTAGGAATTAGAGAGTATGAAGGAGATATATATCCTATAAAATTTGCACTAGAGGAAATCGATTTTATGACAAAAAATCTTGTCAAAGATATATATGTAGGTATTGAAATAAATAAAAAAGAAATTATAGCTCCTGTTACACCTAAATATATAAGTGAAAATATTTCAAACATAAATAAGACAACAGTAAAAGGGTATGTGCTATCTTGGGATTTGTTATCAGCACCAAAAGAAAATATTGATGAAGTTATAAATTGGTTTAGGAATTAGTGAGGTGATATAGTGAGTAAAATACTGGAAATGCAACAAATATACAAAAGTTTTGGAAAGGTAGACGTTTTAAATGGTATAGATTTTGAACTAGAAAAGGGAGAAGTAAGAGCCCTTTTAGGAGCTAATGGAGCAGGAAAATCTACATTTATTAAGATTCTAGGAGGAGTCCATTCCCAAACTAAAGGTAAAGTGATTTTAGCTGGCAATGAAATAATGTTTAAAAATCCACATCATTCTAAAGAAAATGGCATTAGTATAATTTATCAAGAATTAAGTTTAATACCAACCCTTACAGTTATTGAAAATATTTTTTTAGGTAGAGAAACTTTAAAAGGAATTGTGTTTTTAAATAAGAAAGATATGCTAGAAGAATACATGAAAATTTGTGAAGATTTTGACTTTAATATAGACCCACATGTAGTAGTGTCTAATTTGAGTGTAGCAAATCAACAAATGGTTGAGATAATGAAAGCAGTTTCATGTAATTCTGAAATCATCATAATGGATGAACCTACAACATCACTTACTAATAATGAAAAAGAAGGATTATTTAAAATAATAAACAGATTGAAATCTAAAGGTAAGACTATAGTTTACATTTCTCATATACTAGAGGAAGTTTTTAAGGTATGTGATAGTGCAAGTATAATGAAAAATGGAACTATGATTGGAACTTATGATGTAAAAGATTTAACTAAATTAAAAATAACTCAACTTATGACAGGAAATGATAACCACAAACTTATTGAGAAGAAGGATTATACATTTGCAAAATATGAAGAAGTTCCTGTATTAGAGGTTAAGAATGTGAGTTGGTCTAATAAAATAAAAAATGTTTCATTTAAAGTTTATAGAGGTGAAGTTGTAGGCCTTGCAGGTCTTGTGGGTTCAAGAAGAACTGAAATTATAAATTTGATATTTGGGATAGATAATAAAGATAGTGGAGATATACTTATTAATGGTAAAAATGTAGATATAACTTCTCCTAAAGTTGCGATAAAAAATAAAATAGGGCTAATCCCTGAAGATAGAAAAAATCTTGGGTTAATTTTGGAACAAGCTATATATACTAATTCGGCATCAGTACAAATTGATAAATTTAAGAAATTCTTGTTTATAGATAGAAATAGAGAAATTGAGTTTTCTAAAAAGGGTGTCAAGGAGTTAGGAATAAAAGTTAGTGATGTAAAACAAGAAGTAAAAGAACTTAGTGGTGGAAATCAACAAAAAGTAGTAGTCTCTAAATGGTTAGATAAAGACTTAGATTTTATAATATATGATGAACCAACAAAGGGAATAGATATTGCTGCAAAAGAAGATATTTTTAATACGATAAAAGAATTTTCAAGTAAAGGGATAGGAGTAATATTTATATCTTCTGATTTAGAAGAAGTAATAAGAGTAAGTGATAGAATTTTAGTGACAAGAGAAGGTTCTATTGTAGATGATTTAAAAAATGAGAATATAAAAGTTCAAGATATAATGAACAGTATATTTAATGTATAAAAGAAATGAAAATGGAGGACTGAGATGAAAAAAGCTTTTGATAAATTGAATTTAAGAGATTATGGAGTATTACTAGGTTTTTTGGCTTTATGTATAGCAATAAGTATTGCAACTCCATCATTTTTAGGTAAACAAAATATACTTAATCTTTTGCGACAATCTTCTATAATTGGAATAATTTCAGCAGGTATGACTTTTGTTATAATATCTGGAAACTTTGATATATCAGTTGGAGCAGTAGCAGCTCTTGCAGGTGCTATAACGATGAAATTTGCGACTGGTGGAACTAATTTATTTGTATCTATGCTTTTAGGTATAGCAATTTGTGCAGTAATAGGATTAATAAATGGGATAGTGGTTGCAAAGATAAATGTACCATCATTAATAGCTACTATGGCTATGGTTACTATTGTAAGAGGATTGCTTTTGATGCTTACAGGAGGATATCCAATTACTGAAAATATACCAATACTTGATTACATTGGAAATGGATATTTATTTAATATACCAATACCAGTAGTAATTTTCTTTATAGTAGTACTAGTTGCATTTATTGTACTTAATAAAACTAAGTTTGGTAGATATGTTTATTCTGTAGGAGGTAATCAAGAAGCAAGTAAACTCAATGGTATCAATGTAGATTCCCATAAAATAAAAGTATTTATTATTAATGCTGTACTTGCAGGAATAGCTGGGATTGTATTAACTGGAAGACTTGGAACTGCAACTGCGATTGCAGGTGAAGGCTATGACATGGATGCGATTGCATCTGTTGTAATCGGAGGGACATCAGTAGCAGGAGGCTCTGGCTCTGTACTTAAAACTGTTATAGGTGTGTTACTTATGAGTGTTATAAACAATAGTTTTAATCTTCTTGGTATAGATGTATACTTCCAATACATATTTAAAGGTTTAATAATTTTAGCAGCAGTTGGATTTGATTCTTATAGCAAGAAAAAGCTTGCTTCAAGATAAAAAATAAGAGGGGGAAATTTTTTATGAGAAAATTAATGAAACATTTAGCATTATTACTATCACTTGTTATGATATTCAGTTTAGTTGGATGCTCAAATGATGGTGGAAAAGGAAAAGATGGAGAAAAAAAGATAGCAGTATTGCTACCAGGTTCAACAGGTTATTTTGTAGCAACTAAACAAGGTATAGATGCAAAATCTAAAGAATTAGGTGTAAATGTAGAATATGCAGATGCTCAATGGGATGCTAGTAAACAATTATCACAAGCTGAAGATTTTATGGCTAAAGGAGTAGATATGATTGCATTATGTGGAGTTGATTCTGCTGTAAGTGAGAGAATAGTTAAGACTGCTAATGATTCAGAAGTTCCTATAATAGCATTTACAAATTCTATAGGAAGTAACTCAACTGGAGAATTTAAGGGTCTAGTTACCTATATAGGACAAAATGAGGAAGAAACAGGAGCATTAACAGGTAAAATTGCTAAAAACTTATTAGGAGAAGCTGGTGGAAAAGCTGTATTAATAGAAGGTGTTCCAGGAACTACTCCACAAGTATTAAGAAAAAAAGGTCTTGAAAAAGAATTAAAAGATAGTAATATACAAATAGTTTATAACCAAACTTCAAATTGGGAGAAAGAGCAGGCCTTAAAGGTAACAGAAGATTTAATTCAAAAGAAAACTGATTTTAATGTTATAATATGTCAAGATGATAACTCTGCTACAGGAGCAGGGCAAGCTTTAAAAGATGCTGGTCTTAAAGATAAAGTTAAAGTTATAGGCTTGGGTGGAAGTAAAGATGGATTAAAAGCTGTAACTGATGGGTTAATAGATGGTACAACTTATATGTCTGCTGTTGAAGAAGGTGCATTAGTCATAGAAAAGGCATCTGATTTCCTTAAAGGCGAAAAAGTTGAGCCTGTTACACAAATTAAACAAGTTGAGGTCAACAAGGACAATATCTCAGAATTTAAGGGTGAATGGTAAAAGATTACATATGTCAAAATTTATAGAGTTACTTTATATAGTTTCTAAAGTAACTCTTTCTTTGAATACAACTTAGTGATAAGTTATTGGATAGTATTTCTAAACAAATAAAAAATTAATATAAACAAAGACTTATTTATACTAAATTATAAGTCAAATTAATATAAACTTATGTGAAATGAGAAAACATTTAAGGCATTGAAAATACTAAGGTTCAAAAGAATTATTAAAAAAACATGAAAAAACATAAAAAAACTATTGAAAAAAATAAAAAAATTTTGTATAATTAAAGTTTTGAAAAGTGCGGTATACAAAGCCAATCCTTTTGTATATAATATATATAAATTAAGAAAAGGAAGGGATATGTATGGCCAGGCGGTTATTTTTAGAAAGGATTGGACTTATATTATTAGGTTCAGCAATATTAGCATTTGGAGTTTATAATTTTTACTATCTAAACAACATAACAGAAGGTGGAGTGTTAGGTATTTTACTACTGTTAAAAAATTTATTCAACATACAACCAGCAATAGCAAATATTGTAATTGATGGTTTATTACTTTTAGTAGGATATAAATTTTTCGGTAAAAAATTCCTGATATATTCAATAGTAGCTTCTATAAGTTTTTCAGTATTATATGATTTATTTGAGGCTATAGGACCTCTTGTACCACAATCACAAAATATGCTTTTATCAACTATTTTGGCAGGTGTAACTGTAGGAGTAGGAGTAGGGATAATAGTAAAAGCAGGTTGTGCATCAGGAGGAGACGATGCTTTAGCATTAGTAATTTCTAAGACTACATCTTTGAACATAGGGCAAGTTTATCTAGCAACGGATGTTATTGTATTGTTGTTATCACTATTTTATCTATCAGCGTTTGATATTTTTTATTCTTTGATTGCTGTTACGATTAGTGGTAAAGTAATTGATTTTATTTACTATCATGGTAAAAATTTAGATATGGATATGAGTAATGATATAGTTCCAGAATGTTAATATAAATTAAATAACAATATTTTTGAAAGGTGGCAAACTTGCCACCTTTTTTTTATGTCTAAATTAAGTATAGAAGAGATAATTTTATTTTAATTTTTATGATTTTAAACTACTACATTACATTAAAATTTCTGGGAATACGATTTTTAGAATTTCATTTAAAAACCTCAAATTTATATTTATGCAATACTAATCAATAATAGATGTATCTTAACCCTATCTTTATACCTAAAATGATAAGATAAATGAAGTAGCAATATGAAACCAAAACTTATCAAATAAACTAAAGTAAATGGAGGAGTCGAAATGTTAGATATAGTGATGATAGCATCATTGGCCATAGGATTTATTTCCATGAAGTTGCTTGCTGGCTGGTGTGGGAAACAAACTGAAAAAAAATAATGTAATATATGGAGGGATTACCTATGTGGTTTCTGGCAGTTATAATTGTAATGTTGATAGTATATTTGGTGTATGCGCTTATTAATCCTGAAAAATTCTAAATAGTATAGAGATAATAAGCAAGTTGAATTGGAGGGAAAATTTTTATGGTACAGATAGTAATAGTATTGGCGATATTTATGATTTTAGTAATACCTATGGGTAAATATTTATATCATATATCCACTAATCAAAAAACATTTGGAGATAAAGTGTTTGATAAAATAGATAATTGTATATATAAGGTATGTAGTATAGATAAGAACAAAGAAATGAATTGGAAGCAATATGCTTTAGCTTTATTAGTTACAAATGCAGTCATGGTGTTTATAGGATATGTAATACTTAGAACTCAGAGCATGCATATTTTTAATCCTAATGGAATTAAAGGTATGGAACAAAGTTTATCATTTAATACAATAATAAGTTTTATGACAAACACGAATCTTCAACATTACTCAGGTGAATCAGGGCTTTCATATCTTAGTCAAATGACAGTGATAATATACATGATGTTTACATCAGCGGCAACAGGATATGCAGCTGCCATGGCATTTGTAAGAGGGTTAGTAGGTAAAAAGAAAACATTAGGCAACTTTTATGTAGATTTAATTAGAATAACAACAAGAGTACTTTTACCAGGAGCTTTAATTATTGGTATTATATTAGTTACACAAGGAGTACCACAGACTTTTGCTGGTACAGAAACAGTAACTACTATAGAAGGAAAACTTCAAGATATAGCTAAAGGTCCTGTAGCAGCACTTGAATCAATCAAACACTTAGGAACAAATGGAGGAGGATTTTTTGGTTCAAATTCATCACATCCATTTGAAAATCCAACAATAGTATCAAATATAGTAGAGATGTTGTCTATGATGATATTACCAGGAGCTTGTGTTGTTGCATTTGGACATATGATAAAGAATAAAAAACAAGGTTGGGTTGTATTTGGTGCAATGTCAATCATATTTTTAATAGGTTTAATGGTTTGCTTTAGAGCAGAAAGTGCAGGAAATCCTATCTTATCACAATTAGGACTTAATCAAAGCATGGGAAGTATGGAAGGTAAAGAAGTTAGATTTGGCATAGCTCAATCAGCATTATTTACGACAGTGACGACTTCATTTACAACTGGTACAGTTAACAATATGCATGATACTTTAACTCCTTTGGGAGGATTAGTACCACTTTTAAATATGATGCTTAATGTTGTTTTTGGTGGTAAAGGTGTAGGCCTTATGAATATGCTAATGTACGCTATAATAGCAGTATTTTTATGTGGATTGATGGTAGGAAGAACTCCAGAATTCTTAACTAAGAAAATTGAAGGAAAAGAAATGAAGCTTATAGCTTTACTTATTATATTACATCCACTTTTGATACTTATGTTCTCTGGACTTTCAGTAGCGATACCAGCAGGTCTTGAGGGAATTTCAAATCCTGGATTCCATGGATTATCACAGGTTTTATATGAGTTTGCATCTTCAGCGGCTAATAATGGCTCAGGATTTGAAGGTTTAGGAGATAATACGATGTTCTGGAATATAACAACAGGTATAGTTATGTTTTTTGGAAGATATGTATCTATTATAATATTACTTGCAATATCAAGTTTATTAGCATCTAAGAACTCTGTAAATGAAAGCATAGGAACACTTAGAACAGATAATTTCACATTTACAATAATTTTAGTATTGGTTGTTTTAATTGTTGGTGCTTTAACATTTTTCCCAGCCTTAGCGCTTGGACCTATTTCAGAGCATCTAGTATTATGGCACTAAAAAATTGGGAGGGAGTAAAATTTTATGGAAACTAAAAAAACAAAGTTTATTACAAAAGATATTTTCAAAACTTCCATTATAGAAGCTTTTAAAAAATTAAATCCTAAATATATGATGAAAAATCCAGTTATGTTTGTTGTAGAGATTGGATTTATAGTAACATTGATACTTACAATAGTACCTAGTCTATTTGGTGATGGAGGCAATAACTTAAGAGTTTATAATGGGATTGTAACAATAATACTATTTATAACTGTTCTTTTTGCAAATTTTGCTGAAGCTGTAGCTGAAGGTAGAGGGAAAGCACAAGCAGATACATTAAAGAAAACTAGAAAAGATACAGTGGCAAGAGTTTTAGATAAATTAGGAAATGAAAAAATGATAAGTGCAAGCGAGCTAAAATTAGGCGATATTGTTTTAGTCAATGCAGGAGAAGTTATTCCAAATGATGGAGAAGTAATAGAAGGTATAGCCTCTGTGGATGAGTCAGCAATAACTGGAGAATCTGCACCTGTTATGAGAGAATCTGGAGGAGATTTTGCTTCTGTTACAGGAGGAACTACAGTTGTAAGTGATTGGCTAAAAATAAAAATCACAACAAAGCCAGGAGAGTCCTTCTTAGATAAAATGATAGCTCTTGTAGAAGGAGCTTCAAGACAAAAAACACCAAATGAAATTGCTTTAAATACTTTATTGGTGGGGTTAACACTTATATTTATGGTTGTTTTAATATCTCTTTATCCAATGGCGAATTATGCAGGTGTTAAGATTCCAATTTCTACTATGATAGCACTTTTAGTATGCTTAATACCAACTACTATAGGTGGATTATTATCCGCTATTGGAATTGCAGGTATGGATAGAGTAACTAGATTCAATGTCATTGCAATGTCAGGAAAAGCAGTAGAAGCTTGTGGTGATGTTGATACTATGATTTTGGATAAGACAGGGACTATTACTTATGGAAATAGACTTGCATCAGAATTTATAGCAGTTGGAAATGCTGATTCAAAAGATTTAATAAACTATGCTGTTATGTGTTCATTAAAAGATGATACACCAGAAGGAAAATCTATAGTTGATTTAGGGATAAAACTAGGTTCAACAGGAAAAACAAAAGAGGCCGAAGAAGCTGAGTTTGTGGAATTCTCTGCACAAACTAGAATGAGTGGTATAAATTTATCTGATGGAACAACTATTAGAAAAGGAGCTTATGACAGTATAATAAATCGAGTAAAATCATCTGGTGGATTAGTACCAGGCGATTTAGAAGAAAGTGTAAATAGAGTAGCAAAATTAGGAGGGACACCTCTAGTAGTGTGTGTCAATAATGAGATATACGGTATTATCTACTTAAAGGACACCGTAAAATCAGGGCTTGTAGAAAGATTTGCTAGACTTCGTGAGATAGGAATAAAGACGATAATGTGTACAGGAGATAATCCTTTAACAGCAGCTACAATTGCAAGAGAAGCTGGTGTGGATGGATTTATTGCAGAATGTAAACCAGAAGATAAGATAGAGGCAATAAAAAAAGAACAATCTGAAGGTAAAATAGTTGCTATGACAGGGGATGGAACAAATGATGCTCCTGCACTTGCTCAAGCGGATGTGGGTCTTGCTATGAATAGTGGTACAACATCTGCAAAGGAAGCAGCAAACATGGTAGATTTAGATTCAGACCCAACTAAAATATTAGAAGTGGTTGAAATAGGAAAACAGCTTTTAATAACACGTGGTGCTTTAACAACATTCAGTATAGCAAATGATGTTGCAAAATACTTTGCAATTATACCGGCTATATTTACCCTTGCAATACCTCAAATGGAGATATTAAATATAATGAAACTTTCTACATCATTTAGTGCGATATTATCAGCTTTAATATTTAATGCTATAATCATCCCATGTTTAATACCTCTTGCTATGAAAGGGGTAAAATATAGACCTATGAAATCACAAGCTATGCTAATGAGAAATATGCTTATTTTTGGTCTTGGTGGGGTTATAGTACCATTTTTAGGAATAAAAGTAATTGATTTATTAATTACACCTTTAGTAATGGTTCTTAATTTAGGTTAATAAATGGAGGATATAAAAATGAAAACATTAAAACCAGCATTGCTTGTAAGTATTGTATTGTTATTTGTTTGCGGATTTGTATATCCACTTGTTTTAACAGGGGTAAGTCAAGTTGCATTTAAAGATAAAGCTAATGGAAGTATGATAGAAGTAAATGGTGTAAAGGTTGGTTCAGAGCTTATTGGTCAAAGTTTTACAGATGCAAGATTTTTTAAGGGAAGAGTTTCATCAGTAAACTATAATACTTATACAAAAGAAGATTTAATACCAGATAAGGATGGAAATACAGTTTATGGCGGTGTTTCATCAGGTTCTTTTAATTATGGAGCAACTAATCCAGAGCTTCATGATAGAGTTCAAAAAGATATTGAACAGTTTTTGAAAGATAATCCAAGTGTAAAAAAAGAAGATATACCAACAGATTTACTTACAGCATCAGGTTCAGGACTTGACCCTAATATAAGTCCTGCTTCTGCAAAGGTTCAGATACCTGCTATAGCAAAAGTATCAGGAATATCAGAGAGTAAATTACAAAAAATTGTAGATGACAATACTTCAAAAAAACTTTTCGGAGTTTTAGGTGAAGATAGAGTTAATGTGTTAAAGGTTAATGTAGAGGTTGCAAAAATATTAGGTCTTATATAGTATTTTGTAGAGTTTTTGTAGTGAAGTATTGTGTATGACTTAGCATAAATCTTGAAGTTTGAAGAGTGAAAATCGATAATGATTTTCACTTTTTTTGTTTGAATATTACTAATATTAGGAATAAAACAATTGTAGGGATAAAATCCAAAAAAAGGTTGCATTATCAAAATGATAATACTATAATATATTTATCGTTATCAATTTGATAATAGATTTGGACATATAGGAGGAAGTAGTATGTTATATAATAACGCATTAGAGTTGATAGGAAACACACCTGTAGTAAGATTGAATAATTTAGGATGTACTAACGGGTGTTCTAACATATATGTAAAATTAGAAAAAGTAAATCCAGCAGGAAGTATAAAAGATAGAGCAGTTTATGAAATGCTAGAAGGATTAGAAAAAAGAGGAGAATTAAAAAAGGGAGATGTACTAGTAGAAGCAACTAGTGGAAACACTGGAATTGCATTATCCATGATAGGAAGATTAAAAGGATATGAAGTAGTAATAGTAATGCCAGAGACTATGAGTATCGAGAGACGAGATTTAATGAAGGCTTATGGAGCAAATTTAGTACTTACAGATGGAAAAGCTGGAATGGCAGGTTCTATAGAAAAAGCAAATGAACTATTAAGAGAAAATCCAAATTATAAAAGTTTGAAACAATTTGAAAATAAAGACAATCCAAATTCACATTATAAAACAACAGCAGTTGAAATTATGAATGATGTTAAAGATTTAGATATATTTGTATGTGGAGTTGGAACAGGTGGTACTTTAATAGGGACTGCAAGATATTTAAAAGAGCAAAATCCAAACATAAAAGTAGTTGCACTTGAGCCAAAAAAATCTCCAGCTATATCAGAAAATAAAACTGGACCTCATAAAATACAAGGAATAGGAGCTAACTTTGTTCCTGAAAATTATGATTCTAGTGTAGTTGATGAAGTAATATTAGTGGATGATGAAGATGCTTTTGATACAGTTAAATTACTTGCATCAAAGGAAGGGATTTTGGTAGGTATATCTTCTGGAGCAAATATATTTGGTGCTATGGAAATGGCGAAAAAATATCCAAATAAAAAAATAGTAACAGTAGCTCCAGATGGAGTAGATAAATATATGTCCATGGGAATATTTTAATAATTTTATTTGAGGGAGTGAATACTTTGTTTAAAAAAATAAATAAAGATATTGAATATATAATGAAAAATGATCCAGCAGCTAGATCTAAGATAGAAGTTTTTTTACTATATCCATCAGTGCATGCAATGATAATGCATAGAATAGCTCATTTTCTTTATAAGAAGAAGATGCTTTTTACAGCTAGATTAATATCCCAGATATCCAGATTTATGACTGGTATAGAAATACATCCTGGGGCTAAAATGGGAGAAGGTATTTTGATAGACCATGGAATGGGTGTTGTAATTGGTGAAACAGCCGAAGTGGGAAATAGAGTAACAATATATCAAGGAGCTACTTTGGGTGCTACAGGAAAGGATACTGGAAAGAGACATCCAACTGTTGGCGATGATGTATTAATTGGAGCTGGAACAAAAATACTAGGACCTTTAAATATCGGTTCTAATTCAAAAATTGGTGCAAATTCAGTTGTTGTTAAAGATGTACCTAATGGAGCTACAGTTGTTGGTATACCAGCAAAAATAGTGAAAATAAGAAATCTAGAACCTGTAAAAAAGAATAAAAGAGAAGTATCCTACGAATACGAAGAGCTAGACAATGTATATTATATATAGTCATAATACAACTATAAAATAAATTTTATAAAATTTATTTTGAAAAGGTATTATTTTCAAATTTGAGGACATAATAAAAAAGAACTGAAGGTCAAAGTTTTAGTTCGCCAATCTTTGGTAAACAAAATTTTAAATTTGTAACGTTTAGGAGGATTTTATTATGAAAGCAAATGTTAATCAAGATACTTGTATAGGTTGTGGATTATGTCCATCAATATGTCCAGAAGTATTTGATATGAAGGATGATGGAAAATCACATGTTATAGTTGATGAAATACCAAGTGATGCTGAAGAATCAGCAGCAGAAGCTAGAGAAAGCTGTCCAGTTGATGCAATAGATGTGCATGAATAAAATAAAAGCCTATAAAGATTGAAAACTCAATCTTTATAGGCTTTTATTTTTTATTGAGTTAAAATTTCAGCTCCTGTCTCTGTAACTAAAATCATGCACTCCCATTGAGCAGATAATTTACCATCTTTTGTGTAGATAGTCCAATCATTTTCTTCATCAACAAAAATCTCATGAGTTCCTTCGTTTACCATAGGTTCTATCGTAAATATCATTCCAGGAACCAATAACATTTCAGTTCCTTTTTTAGAAACATAACTTACAAATGGGTCTTCATGAAAATTTAGTCCAACTCCATGCCCACCAATTTCCCTAACAACAGAATATCCATTTTCTTTTGCATAAGAATTAATAGCATCACCTATATCACCCAAGAATCCCCATGGTTTAGCAGCCTCAAGACCTTTTTGAATGCATTCTTTAGTAACTTGAACCAATTTTTTTGCATTCTCTTTAACATTTCCTACCATAAACATTCTTGAAGCGTCTGAGTAATATCCATTAAAAATAGTAGAAACATCTACATTTATAATATCTCCATCCTTTAATATGATGTCTTTACTTGGGATACCATGACAAACTTCATTGTTTATTGATGTACATACACTTTTAGGAAAACCATTATAATCTAGTGGTGCAGGAATAGCTCCATTTTCTAATGTAAAGTTGTGGACTAATTCATTTATATCTTCTGTAGACATTCCAACTTTAATTTTATCTGAAATATAATCTAAAATCTTTGTGTTTATTACAGCACTTTTTTTTATTTCTTCAATTTGTGTTGCATTTTTTATGATGTCATGAGTAGGTACAATATGACCTAGCTGAGCGAATGAATTTATTTTATTATCTATATCCATATGACATTTTTTATATTTTTTAGTACTTCCACACCAACAAGCATCATTTCTGTTTAATTTCATAACTCTTCATCCTTTTATTATTTATTTAAATCATGGGCTACATAAACTATTTTAAAATATAACCATTAGAAATATTATAACATAAATATCAAAAAGTCTTTTATAAAGAGTAATTTATTAAATAGAAATATATTATTAAGTATTAATGTATTTCATAGCTTAGTTCTAATTCTTCAAGAAAATTATATGTTAAAGGACAATTTTCTTTCAATATATTTTTTGAGTCTTCATCAAGATAATAATGGACAAATGATTCCGCAAAAAATTCTTCTGGAAATTTACTAATATATGCATGTGCAACTTGTTTAGGGTCATAAAGTTTATATCTTTCTTGAGTAAACACTTCCATAAATTCTTCTGAATTTGATTTTTTGTCTAAGACATTTTTATCTATAGCATGTGCAGTTTCATGTAATTCCAAATTTTTAGCTGAATGAACATTTGCATAACTAGGGTTACTATAACCTATTTTAGCTACAATAGAGTTGTTTCTATATACCCCAGGTACATCCTTCCAAGTTTTACCTGATCTTACCCAACACGGAGGTAATTGGTGTTTTAAATCACTAAATTCTGGTTCGTCAGTTAAATTTGAATTTATTAATTTTATAACTATATTTTTTTCTTTAAGTGTTTGTAGATATTTTCCATTTATGTTTGAAAGTCTGTTTTTCATGTTTTCAACTTCATCTTTATCATAGTCTGAATTATCTGGAAGTATAAGCATTTGTTCAATTATATCTATATTACTTTTTCCTATATTTTCACTGTTTTCGTTAACTTCATATTTGAGATTATCATCTTGATAAAGAGTCATATTTGTATTGTTTTCTGAAAGATAGGAGTGAATATTTTCTAAGTCTAAAATGTTCATTTGATGTAAAATATTTTTTGTTTCACCACTCCATACCACTAAAGAAAGTGAATTAAAGTTAATCAGTGGATTTTCTTTCATTTTTGTTTCATTACTTATACTGACATCGAATACATATTCAATGGAGTTTTCTATATCAATATTGTTTGTGTTCTTCTTAAGATATAGATATGCTTGTCTTAACTCTATATAAATGTTATCTAAAGATTCGTCAAAAAATTCTGATAGATTGTTTGTAAATATTTCTTCACTTAAAAGTTCGCTTTTATCAGTTACACTTTCAATTAAAGTATTAATTTCTTTTATCATCTCAGAAATATTTATCTTCTTATTTGCTTTTTCATCAGATACATTGCATGGTGCAAGAGCAATGCAATAAAAATCTTCTTCTTTTTTGTAAAAGGCTTTAAGTGATTTTGACAAAAGTGTAAAGTCTACACCTATCTGTAAATTGACTTTAAATAAGTTCTTTTGTGATAATTCAATATTATTGCTTTTAGCTTTAATTAAATTGTTTTCCATAATCATTGCCCCCTTTTTATTAGGTTATCATAATTTTTTTATATATGTCAATTTATTTTTTTGAAAATTATAATTTTTTTGAAAATTTTATTTTTTTATATTTGTGAATTTTTTGTTAGAAGAATAGATATGTTATTAATATGTCAAAATTTAGCGTCAAATACTCTTAGAATCTACTTTACGAATTTGCATTTGAGTTATTGTTAGAGCTGATTAATATATATAATTTACAGTAGTTTTTTTTATTTTATAATATAATGTTTATATATTTAATTTAAGGATGTGAATTAAGATGTATTTTACATATATTATAAGATGTAAAGATGATTCTCTATATACTGGATATACTAGCAATATAGTAAGAAGAATGAATGAACATAAGCTAGGAATTAATTCAAAGTATACTAGAGCAAAGGGATTTAAAAAGTTAGAAGTTTACTTTGTAACAAATACAAAAAGTAATGCAATGAAATTAGAATACTATATAAAAAAATTAACTAGAGATAAAAAATTATCTATAATAAAAAATCCCAATATACTTATAGATTCAATTGACAATAAAGAAAATTATATTATTGGAGAAGAGATAAAAGAACTGAAGTAAGTGTCTTTAATTACATAGTAAATAAATGTATATAGTGTAAAAACTTGACAATAAATACTATTGTAATATAATGAAGTTATAAATATAATAAATTAAAATAGCTAGGGGAGCCAAGAGCTGAGAGGAATACCGACCCTTACACCTGAACTGGATAATGCCAGCGTAGGAAAGCTTAGTATAAAACTTAAGTATGTATTATTTGTGATATATGCGAATTTCTAAGCTATACCTATTGTAGGTATAGCTTTTTTAGTTAATTTATTTAAATTAAATTTTTAGGAGGGTATAAATGAGTAACTATAAAATACCAACACTTACAATAGCTGGTTCAGATTCGTCTGGAGGAGCTGGAATCCAAGCTGATTTGAAAACTTTTAGTGCAATTGGCACATATGGAATGAGTGTAATAACAGCTATAACGGCACAAAATACTCAAGGTGTTTTTGCTGTAGAAGATTTAAGTCAAAGTATAATAAAAAAACAAATAGAGGCAGTATTTGATGATATACCTCCAAGAGCAGTAAAAATAGGAATGGTTTCAAGTCCAGAAATTATACTTGAAATAGTTGAAAATTTAAAAAAATACAATCCAGAATATTTAGTAGTAGACCCCGTAATGATATCTAAAAGTGGATATTATTTATTAAAACCAGAAGCAAAGGAAAATCTAATTAAATATTTAATACCACTTGCATATATAATTACACCAAATATTCCAGAAGCAGAAGAAATTACAGGAATAAAAATACATAATGTAGATGATATGAACAGTGTAGGAAAGAAAATATTAGAGCTTGGACCTAAATTTGTTCTTATGAAAGGCGGACATTTAGATGGAGAAGCAGTGGATATTTTAGTTGGTAAAAATATATTTGAAGTGTATAAAAGTGAAAGAATTGATAAAAAAAATACACATGGAACAGGATGTACATTATCTTCTGCAATAACATCTTACCTTGCATTAGGTTATGAAATAAAAGAAGCAGTAAAATTAAGTAAAATTTATATAACAGAAGCAATAAAAAATAGTTTTGATATAGGTCATGGAGTAGGTCCAGTACATCATTTTTATAAGTTTGAATAGTAAATAAAATTTTATGGAGGTAGAATATGTATAATTTAATTGAAGATGTAAAGAAAGCAAACCCATTAGTAATTCACTATACTAATAATGTAACAATAAATGATTGTGCTAATGTAACCTTAGCTATAGGTGCAAGCCCTCTTATGAGTTTTTCATATGAGGAAGTAGAAGAAATGGTAAGTATAGCAAATGCTGTAGTTATAAATATAGGAACCATGAATTCAAATATATTAGATTTGTTTTTATTGGCTGGAAAGTCTGCAAATAAATACAATAAACCTGTTATCTTAGACCCAGTGGGAGTCTTTGCAAGTAAAGCCAGAGCAGAACTTACAAATAAGCTTTTAAATGAAGTTAAATTTGACGTGGTTAAAGGGAATATAGCAGAAATAAAATTTATAGGTGGTTTTGATGTAATGGGTAAGGGAGTAGATTCCTTTGATGATGAAGAAGATTCTACTGATATAATAAAAAAAGTTTCTGAAAAGCTTGAATGTATAGTTGCAGCAACTGGAAAAATAGATATAATAACTGATAGTAAGGATACATATAAAATAAATAATGGAACTGAGAAGCTAAAAGGTATTACAGGTACAGGATGTATGACTGCTAGCTTGATTGCAAGTTTTATGGCTGTGACTAAAAATACATTAGAAGCAGCTACAATGGGTGTACTTACAATGTCATTAAGTGGAGAGTTGGCTAATTTAAATAATCCACCAATAGGTACATTTAAAGAAAAGCTAATGAATTCTATTTACCAAATGGACGAAGAGATTATAAGTAAATACTCTAATATTGAATTTTTAAATGAATAAATGCTCAACAGGAGGATGTAAATGATAGATAAAGAATGTTTAAAAAAAGACTTAAAGTTATATTTAGTGACTGATTCTGAAATGCTAGAAGGTAGAGATTTTTATAAATGTATTGAAGATGCAATAGCTTCTGGAATAACAACTGTGCAACTTAGAGAAAAAAATGCTTCTGGAAAAGAATTTTTAAAAAAGGCTATGAGGCTAAGGGAAATAACTAGAAAACATGGTGTTAAGTTTATAATAAATGATAGAGTAGATATAGCAATTATTTGTGATGCAGATGGAGTACATGTAGGACAGAGTGACATTGATGCCAAGGAAGTTAGAAAGCTTATAGGGAAGAATAAAATACTAGGTGTATCAGCAAGAACTTTAGAAGAAGCTATCTGTGCAAAAAATGATGGTGCAGACTATTTAGGTATAGGGTCTATATTTACAACATCTACTAAATTGGATGCTAAATCCGCATCATTTGAAACTGTCAAAGAAATTAAAGAAAAGGTAGATATACCATTTGTATTGATTGGTGGGATAAAACTAGATAATATAGATAAACTTAAGTGTTTAAATAGTGATGGATATGCTATAATATCTGCAATATTAAAATCTGAAAATATTTGTGAAGAAGTAGAAAAGTGGACATTAAAAATATAAAATAAGCTATAGTAGTGAAAAAATTGGAAAAATTTGATATAATTTAAAAGTAAAATACAGGAAGTTATAAATGTAAACTTTTCTACATATACTTTTTAATCAGAATATATGTAGATTTGATTAAAAAGGAGATATTAATGATTAGGATATTATTAGTGTGTGTTGGTGGTATGTCTTCTACTTTATTGGTAAATAAAATGGAGAAAGATGCAAAGAAAAGAGATATAGACTGTAAAATATGGGCAGTTGGAGAAGGAAATATAAAATCAGAACTTGGTAATTTTGATATTTTACTTCTTGGACCACAGCTTAGATTTATGTTTGATGATGTAAAATCTATAGTTGGAGATAAAGCTCCAGTAGCTATAATAGATATGGTAAACTATGGTACTTGTAATGGTCATGCTGTATTAAATACAGTATTAGAAATACTAAATTAAATCAATCTTCTATAGTGAACTCTATGATATAGAGTTCACTTTTTATATTCTTTAGCAAAAATAAATGATGAAAGGAGTACAGAAAAAATTAAACATCCTGATATAATATTCGAATTAAAATTTGAAGAATTGAAATTTATTAATGTTAAGGTTACAAATATTATCCTTATAAAAATCATAGCTTTTTATATTTCTATAAAAATTTAAGATTTTACAAATTTTTTCTAATCAACTATTAATATTCTTTTTATTTATTATATACTAAATAAAATTTAAAATCATTACTTTAAGTCTAATAGAATATTCTTAATAAAAAAATATATCGAAATTTTTTTCTAATTTTTTATTTTCAACAAGGCTGATTTAAATTATTCATCTTTATAGATTCTTAATATATAATTAACTTAGAAAAAATTATTTCTAGATGAAAAATTAATAAAGGAGAATATGATGTTATCATTATCTATAATATTTATGTGTATAGTATTTTAAAATTTTACTCTTACTTAAAAAGTATAGAGTTGTTTTTATATGTACTTTATTCCTAAATTTGCACTAATATATAAATGATACATTGGTATTATTGATATTTATATTGGAGGTTGATTATGAAGAATGAGATTTTACGTTTTATAAATGAAAAGGTATTATTTAACAATTTTGATGAACTTAAAAACCAGAGTGGTATAGTAACAGAAGATATAGTAAAAAAATTTAATTTAAGTAGAACTCAATCAAGCAGATTATTAAATGATTTGGTAAAATCTGATAATCTTATAAAGATAAATAGTAGACCTGTTATCTTTCTACCAAAAAATAAGATAAATGATGCAATAGGTCCTACGAAAAAAAGTATTTATGAAAGTGTTGATGAACTTAATAATGAGTGTAAATTATTAAAGCAGGAAATTGTATTTAACAGTATTATAGGTCATGAAAGTAGCCTAAAAGAGGCAATAGAACAAATAAAAACCGCTGTACTTTATCCAAATGATGGACTTACAATAATGCTAACAGGCGAAAGTGGTGTAGGTAAAACTTTTTTAGCGAAGGTAATATATAAATATAGTGTAAGTAGTAATATATTAGAAAAAAATTCTCCATATAATGTACTAAACTGTGCACAGTATTATAATAATCCAGAGTTATTATCAAGTATACTATTTGGACATGTCAAGGGGGCTTATACTGGAGCAAATGAATCTAGAGCTGGGTTAATAGAGAAATCTGATGGTGGTATATTATTTTTAGATGAGGTACATAGATTAAACAGTGAAGGTCAGGAAAAGTTATTTACATTTATGGATACAGGTACATTTTCTAGAATTGGAGAGAATGGAGTAAATAGAACTGCTAAGGTAAGACTAGTATTTGCTACAACAGAAAGCTTATCTGAGTTTTTGCAGACTTTTTTAAGAAGAATACCTATAAATATTTATGTTCCAAATATAGAGGAAAGAGGAACTATTGAAAAAAGGAAGATTATAGAACATTTTATATATGAGGAAAGTAAGGTACTTGGTTTACCCATAGAGATAACTCAAATTACATTAAATACGATTTTAAAGATAAAATTCAAAGGTAATATAGGTGAATGTAAAAATGTAATAAAATATGCATGTGGAAGGGCATATGCAAAAAATCAAAAAAGAAATGGAAATATTTTTGTTACACTTCAAGACCTTCCTAGAAATATTTATATAGAAAATGTAGATATATTTCAGTTCCAAAGTGCTAAAAGCAAAAGTATTGTGTTTTCTCCTAAACAATTTAATATTGAGACATCAAATGAAAGAAATAAAAGAAATATAATATATCAAAGTCTTATAAAGTGTTTAGATTATTTTGATAGACTAGAAAAAAAAGAAATAACGAAAGAGTTATTTAGTGAAAAGAGCTCCAACTTAATGATTAGATTAATGGATAACTTAGTTTTTTCAAATAATGATGAAAATAAAAATGTACTTATGGAGCTTATAATATCTATAATGCAGGACATATTTAGAAATTTAGAAGTTAACAACAATATAAAATATGATGGGAATAATGTATTAGCATTTTCTTCGTATCTTTATTTGAAGGATGAGTCTTATCAATTGTCTGATGAATGTAAAATTTTACAAAGTAAATTACTAACATATTTAAAAAAAGAGAATTACAAAGAATACTCTATAATAAATAAAGTATCAACATTAATAGCAAATAGATTGGATATGTACCTTAATAATGTAGATATAATTATAATGATTATATTTATTAAGTCAACAGTTATAAGAATGAAGTCTAATAAAATTAATGCAATGATTATAGCACATGGGTATGCTACTGCTAGTAGTATGGCAAATGTATGTAATCGTATGTTGGGTAAAAATGTATTTACAGCTATTGATATGCCAATAGATGCGACAATTGCTGATGTATCAAATCAAATGTCTAGATACTTGGAAGGAGATAGGATAAAAAATGGACTAGTTGTGTTATTTGATATGGGCTCTCTTAATCTGATATATGAAGATTTAAAGAGCAAAATAAATAGTCCAATGTTGTTTATAGACCAAATATCCACTATTTCTGCACTAGAGGTAGGCAATTTATTAATGCAAGGTAAAAATATTGAAGATATTGCAGAAATTATGGATGAAGAAATTAAACCCAATATACAATTGTATTATCCTCAAAAAAATAAGGAGTATGCTATAGTATCTTCTTGCTTTACTGGGATAGGTACTGCTATAAAAATCCAACATCTACTTTCAGAAAGTTTAATTGGTATAGTTGATGTTAAGATAATACCTCATGATTATGAGAGTCTTGTTTTTATGGGAGATAAAGATCCAATTTTTAAGATGTATGATGTATTGGCAATAGTAGGAACTGCTAATCCAAATGTAAATGGAGTAGATTTCATACTGTTAGAGGATATAATATCAGGAAAAGGAGAAGAGGATGTCTTTAGAATATTTAGTAAAGTAGTAGAAAGTGAAAAAATCAAAAACATAAATGATTCTATCATAAAGAATTTTTCTTTGACTAGAGTAATAGATAGTCTGACTATTTTAGACTCAAAAAAAATAATAGAGAGAATAGAAGAAGGAATCAACGCTATAGAAAACAATCAAAAGAAAAAACTTCCTAATGACAAAAAAATTGCTTTATATGTTCACTTAAGTTGTATGATTGAAAGATTAGTTAGACAAGCTGAGATTGAAGAGTATACTGATATGAATTTATTAATTAAAAACCATCACAGTGAAGTTAAACTAATAAAAAATGCATTTAGTGTGCTAGAAAAGAGTTATAGTGTGCAAATATCTATTTCAGAAATAGGATACATCTATAATATTATTTATGGTTCACTTCAGTAAAATACAGTATTAAAAAATAAATAAATAAAATTAAAAAAAGTATGCCACTAGTTGGCATGCTTTTTGCTTTTATAAGTAAACAAGAGGATAAAAAATAAAAATTTTAATATATAATGGAGGATTTGAGGAAAATGATATCTTTAATGAGGATTGATGACAGACTAATACATGGGCAGGTGGCATATGGATGGACAACATCACTAGGTATAAATGTAATATTAGTTGCAAATGATGAAGCAAAAAACGATCAAATGAAAGCCATGTCATTAAATTTAGCTAAGCCTAGTAATGTAACTTTATATATAAGGGGGATAGAGGAATCTGGAGAAATAGTAGAAAAATTTGCTTCTTCAAAGAAAAGTAATGTATTAGTATTGGTAAAAAATACAAAAGATGCTTTAGATGTAGCTAAAAACTCAGGAGGAGTTTTAAAAGAAATAAATGTAGGTGGATTAAGATACGAAGAAGGAAAGAAGAAGCTGACAGACTTAGTTGCTGTTGATGATAATGATATAAAAAATTTTAAAGAAATAGCTGATTTAGGAATTGATATAGAATTTAGAATGTTACCTAGAGACAAAAAGAAAAAATTATCAGACTTAATAAAATAATTTGGGAGAAAGAAAATGAAAAAATTTTTAATTGCAACACATGGAGAATTGTCTAAGGAGCTTGTTGAGACAAGTAAATTAATAATTGGTTCATTAAGTAATGTTGAGTACTTTTGTATGACAAAAGATAAATCAGCAGACGATGCTGAGAAAGAAATGATAAGTATATTATCAAATAACAAAGATAATGGAGAACTTATCATACTAACAGATATATTTGGTGGAAGTGTAGCAAACATATGTACTAATTTACTTTTGCAGGGGTTTAAATTTGAGTTATTAACAGGAGTAAATTTACCAATGCTTTTGGATATTCTTTTATCACCAGAAGAGGATGCAAAGCTATTAGCTAAATCGGGTTTAGAGGAAGCGAGAAATGGAATTGTTCATGTAAATGAATTATTAGAAAATAAAAATGAAATCAAGAATGTGATGTAATTAATGTAAATTAAGAGGGAGGTTCACTATGTTAGTACAAGCTATTATGTTAGCTATTATAGCAGGCTTTGGTATATTAGATGGACGTATATTTGGTCAATCTATGTTTGATAGACCAATAGTTACAGGGGCATTAGTAGGATTAGTTTTAGGAGATATAAAGTCAGGAATTATGATTGGTGCACAACTTGAATTAATTTGGATGGGAATTGCAGGAATAGGTGCAGCTACTCCTCCAGATGTAGTAACAGGTGGTGTATTAGGTACAGCTTTTGCTATATTATCAGGAAATGGTGCAGAAGTTGCTCTAGCTGTAGCAGTGCCAGTAGCAGTCTTAGCACAATCTCTTGGAGTATTAGTTAGAATAGTAAACTCATATTTTTCTCAAAAGGCAGTTTTCTATGCTAAACAAGCTGACTTTAAAAAGGTTACCATAATGATGTGGGTGCCAGTAGTATTATTCTTTTTAAGTACATCAGTTCCAACATTTTTAGCAATTATGATTGGTGCTGATAAAGTTACAACATTAATAAATGCAATACCTAAAGTTATACTAGATGGATTAGGTGTTGCAGGAACATTGTTACCAGCAGTAGGATTTGCACTACTTATGGATATGTTACTTTCAAAAAAGATGTCTGTATTTTTCTTTATAGGATTCCTCTTAGCATCTTATGTTGGACTAGATATAACTGCAATAGCGTTGTTTGGAGTCTGTGTAGCAGTTATATTAAACTTTTATATTAATAACAAAGAAAATAGTCAAAATCCTCAAGTAGCAACTAATATTTTAACGGAAGGAGAGATTGACTTTGAATAAACTAACAAAAAAAGAATTAAGAAGTATGTTTTGGCGTTCATTTGCTCTTCAAGGTGCATTCAATTATGAAAGAATGCAAAATTTAGGTTACTGTTATGCAATGTTACCTGCAATAAAGAAGTTATATAATAAAAAAGAAAATCAAGCAAAAGCAATAGAAAGACATTTAGAGATTTTTAATACAACCACAGTAGTAGTTCCTGCTATATTAGGTATAACCGTAGCTATGGAAGAGGAAAATGCTAATAATCCAGAATTTGATGAAAGTTCAATTAGTGCTGTTAAAACAGCTCTTATGGGACCTCTTGCAGGAATTGGGGATTCGCTGTTTTGGGGAACATTTAGAATTATAGCGGCTGGAATAGGAGTATCACTTGCAAAAGAAGGAAATATATTTGGACCACTATTATTCTTACTATTGTACAATATCCCAGCATTTGCTCTAAGAATACTTGGACTTAAATATGGATATAAAGTCGGGGTAAATTCCCTTGAAAGAATACAAAGAGAAGGGCTTATGGAGAAAATAATGTCTATGGCTACAACAGTTGGTTTATTTGTTGTAGGAGGAATGGTTGCAACAATGTTAAGTATAACCACTCCATTAAAATTTAATTTAAATGGTGCAGAAGTGGTTTTACAAGATATATTAGATAAAATAATACCTAATATGTTGCCTTTAACTTTTGCATTTGTAATATATTACATGTTAAAGCGAAAGGTAAGTGTAACAAAGTTAACTCTAGGCATTATAGTGGGAGGAATTGCTTTACATGCAATAGGATTATTATAGAAACAAAATTATAATTTATTGAATATATGAATAAGGAAGGCATACAAAATGAGAATACAAGATTATATGTTAGAAACACCAGTTAAAATGAGAGAAATGATATCTAATGCAGATAATTTATTTAATGAAATTAAGAAAGAAGATATAAAAAAGATTATAATAACAGGTTCAGGTACTAGTTACCACTCAGGATTGCAAGTACAACCATATTTACAAAATTTATTAGACATAGATGTTGTAGAAAAGTATCCATTTATGATAACTGAAGATACGTTTAAATTTGATAATAAAAATACTTTGGTAGTAGGAATATCTCAAGGTGGAAGTAGTTATTCTGTATATAATGCTATGAAGTTAGCTGAAGACAAAGGTTGTAAAATAGCATCTATGGCGGGTTGTAAAAATGCTCTGATAGATGAGATTTCTGACTATATATTAACAGTGAATTGTGGTGAAGAAAAATCTGGTGCGAAAACAAAAGGCTTTTATTGCACAAAGTTAAATTTAATGTTATTAGGTCTTCAAATAGCTAGAGAAAAAGGAATAATATCTAGTGAAAAGTACAATGAAGAGATAAATAAGATATTAGATGCAATAGATAGATTTGAATCAGTATATAAATCATCTGAACAATGGATTGAAAGAAACAAAGAAAAGCTAGTTAACGCTAAAGAAATAAGAATAGTAGGCAACTCTGATATATATGGAGATACATTAGAGTCAGCATTAAAATTATTAGAGACAATGAGAATACCTGTAACTGGATATGAGTTTGAAGAGTTCATACATGGTGTGTACAATGCTATAAATAGTGATTCTACTATATTTATACTAGATACAGGGAAAGAGCCTAGAGTAACTAAGATGGTTGAAGTACTTTCTGGATGGACAGACAATGTATTTGTCATAGGTAGAGATGTTGCAGAAGAAGACAAAAATTTAAAGGCAAATATTATAGATAACCCTTACTATCAAACGTTTAACTTCATAGTACCTATACAATTGATATGTGGAGAAATACCTACATTAAGAGGTATAAACCCAAGCATTCCAAAAGATACTAAGTTCCACATGAAGTTAGGTAGTAAGAAGTTTAATAAGTAATTATACATATAAGTACTTTAGTTTATAGTTTCTTGTATAAATTTATAAATATACACTTAAGTAGCATGAATTATAAAGGTAGTGTCTCAAAATGATTTTAATTAATCATTTTGGAACACCACCTTTTTTAGTGTATCTTTAGTGTATATATAATAGATTAGTTTTTTACAAATCTACACACATTATCTTCAAAAATTAACTTACCATTTCTTTTTTTAGTCTCCACATAGCAAGTGCGAAACTTCCACAACATAATATTAAAAATAACACTATAACAGGTAGTATATCTCCAACCAGAATAGTTTTACCAAATATTAGGCTACGTAAAGTATTAATAACATGGGTAAATGGATTGAGCATAACTGCTATTTTTAATCCTCCAGATAAATCTTCAACAGGGAAGAGAGCAGAGCTTAAAAAGAAAATAGGAAGTACAATGGCAGTCATAATTGTTTCATAAATTATTTCATTTGGTAATAATAGGCTTATAGCATAAGCAAGACTTGATAAAAAAAAGGCTGTCATAAATATCAATACTATCATTATAGCAATTCCACCAATACCAGATGCTATTTTTACTGAAAAGAATATGCTTACTATGCATAAAATTGCTACTTCAATAAAAGACACTAGGATAGCTTCTAGTAACTGACCAAAGACAATGGAATATCTACTAATAGGTGCAATTAAAACTCTATAAAAACTTCCGCTATTTTTCATTATAAAATTGATGATACCACCACTACTACATGATGAAAAGATAACCAATACAATTATACCTGGAAGTATAAAAGCTGTATAATTATCAATATTCATATCACTCATAGTTTGGTTTGCGACAGAGCTATAAAGTACAAGCCAAAGAAGAGGTTGTAATATAGTAACTACAAATGAAATTGGATTTTTAAAACGCCATTTCATATTACGCCATAAGATATTTAACATTTCCATTCCTCCTTTGAATCCTTTTTAGAACTTGTTAATGCTAAAAAAACATCTTCAAGACTTGGTTCTACAATTTCTATTGCATCAAACTTTATATTATGCTCTAAAAGAAATTTATTTATTGAAGTAAGTGCAGTTCTACTATCTTCTACACTTATAAAAAGTGAATTTCCTCGTACATTCATAAATTTAACTAAGCAAGTATTTTTAATATCATTTTTATATTTTTTTATATCTTCATTATCATGAAATACGATACGAAGTATGTTTTGCTTAATATAACTACGCAAACTAGATGGTGTTCCTTGTGCCAAATCTTTTCCATTTTTCATAATACAGATATTATCACTTAGTTGTTCAGCTTCTTCAAGATAATGAGTAGTTAGAAAAATAGTTGTACCATATTCATCTCTAATTTTTAGTAGCATATCCCACATAGCTTTTCTTGAATCTACATCCATACCAACAGTAGGTTCATCTAAAAATAGAATTTTAGGAGATGACACCATATTCATAGCTATATCTAATCTACGTTTTACTCCACCAGAATAAGATGAGGTAGGATACTTTAAGTAACTAGTTAACTCAAATTTTTCAATTAAAGAGTTTATTCTTTCTTTTGCAACTTGTGGTTCCACTTTATACATTTTACTTTGGAATAGCATGTTTTCCATAAGAGACAGGTGTTCATCAATAGATATTTGTTGTGCTACACAAGCAATTTGAGTGCGTATCCAAGATGGATTATTTATTAAGTCTTTTCCAAACATTGTTACATTACCAGCTGTAGGTTTGTAAAAAGTGGTCAAAATATTGATAAGCGAAGATTTACCAGCACCATTTGGACCAAGCAAAGAAAAGATTTCTCCAGCCTTTACACTAAAACTTAGACCATTTAAAGCTTTTACACCATTTTTATATTCTTTTACTAAATTGTTGATTTCGATTGCCAACATATATTATTCCTCCTCTTTAAGTGGAAATATGATTTCTGTAATATATTTATCTGGATTACCTTTTATTAGCATACCTGGTCCTTTAATAAATACTTCTCTCCAAGGAGTTTGTATCGTTAGATTATTTTCATGAATATATTTAAATATCATTTCATATGTTTTTGGCAAATTACTATATGAACCCATGTGGGTAAAAAACAAAGCTTTTGTTTTAGGAAACTCTTTTATTGTTACACCCATACGATTTGGAGTTTCAGCAGTTGGTACACATAACTCCATTTTTCCTATGCCAGTTTCTTGGTCAACATTATGGTAGCAGAAGAATGGTGCACCATTTGATTTTCCTTTTATAGATTTAAATACATTTGGAAAATATTTTGTTGCTTCAGTCATAGGTCCATTGTAACTCATAGTAGCTGCTGTGACTGATTCGATGTTTTTAATTTCAATTTTATAATTCATTTGTTTTCCTCCCTAAGTATGTTTATAATGGTTTCATTAATCCATTAAGTATTAGTACAATATAAGATTTTTGATTCGTTGATGAGATAACCTTACCTTGTCTGCTTGTTTTCAAGTCTAACATAACATAAAATATATATCCTCTCATTTGATGCTCGATTTTGTAAACTTATTATTTGAATTTTGATTTCAATGATTTAATAAATTAAAATCAAAGAATTTATAAAAAAGTGTTTACAAATCAAGTGTATTAATCGTATAATACACTTAATGAAATATAAAATGAAATTTAAAGTAGGAATGTATTTTTTTAGAAAAAGTGTATTATCGTATTAATACACTAGAATAGGAGGAAGTATGAATTTTGAATTAGATAATACATCTCCCATTTATTTGCAAATAATAAAGCATATAAAGAGACAAATAGTAACCGGAGAATTAAAACCAGGAGAAACAATACCATCAAGAAGAGAAATGGCACTTAATTTAAAAGTAAATTTAAATACTGTTCAAAGAGCATATAAGGAGATGGGTGATATGAATATAATAAATACTTTTAAAAACTATCAGAGTAGCGTGACAGTTGATGAAAATATATTAAAAAATCTAAAACTAGAGCTAATAAATGAATCTTTAGTTGTATTTATAGAAGATATGAAGGCGATAAATGTTACTAAAGAAGAAGTTTTAAAGATAATAGAAGATAGATATTAGTTTTTTAATAAATATAAACACTTAACTTATAAGGTTAATTGTACAAGCATATTAAATATGGAGGACACTAATATGATAGAAATTAAAAATGTAAGTAAAACATATAAAAGAATGCAAGGGCTAAAAGTAAAAAAAATAGAGGCTTTAAAGAATGTAAGCTTCAATATTGAAAAAGGAAAAATAACAGCTTTACTTGGGATAAATGGTGTTGGTAAGTCAACAGTATTAAAAGCAATAGCAGGACTTATAAAAATTGACAGTGGAGAGATTTTAATAGATGGAGAAAAAATGAATAAAAACATATATAATAAACTTGCATTTGTTCCAGATGTAGAATCTCACTTTAGTAATACAACAATAAAAGAGTCATTTGAATTTATGGAAATTTTTTATCCAAGATGGAATAAAGAAAAATCAAAAGAAATGATGGATATATTTAAACTGAATGAAAATGAAGTAATTGACAATTTATCTAAAGGAAATATTGCAAGAGTAAAATTAATACTTGGATTTTGTCAAGACCCAGACTATATATTACTTGATGAACCATTCACAGGGATTGACTTGTTTAAAAGAGAAGAATTTATAGGGGTAATAGCACAATATATGAAAGAAAATCAAGCTATTATTATAACAACTCATGAGATAGTAGAAATAGAAAGCCTAGTTGATGAAGTTATAATTCTTGATGAAGGTAAAATAATAACATCATTTAATGCAGAAGATTTAAGAGAAAGAGAGGGTAAGTCTATATTAGATAAAATGAGGGAGGTATATAAGAATGAATAAGCTTCTATGTCTAATAAATGTAGATTTAAGGAGAAATAAGAGGTTTTATATAGCTTATATATCTTTTTTATCTTTAATTACACTGTGTTTAAATTTATTTGAAATTATTAAATTTAAGAACTCTAAATTTATTATAAACTTAGCAATAGAGGATTTTGGAGGTGTATTTTATGGAATAGGTGTAATTGGGAATCTTAGATGTATCCAAATAATTTTACTGTACGGAATATTGGGAATGTTTACATACTATATTTTTATGTGGAAAAGAGATTTCTTTTCTAAAAATCAAAGTATTTATACTTTAATGATGTTACCGCAGGATAAATTTAAGCTTTGCATATCTAAGTCAATAGCTTTGATAACAATGGTATATGGTTTTTTGATAAGTCAGATAGCAACATTATTTATATGTAAATATATATTTAATTTTATTTTTAGAAATATTCCAATAGTTAATATGTCCTTTGCTCAGGATTTATATTATTTAAATTTAAAAAGTATTCCAATCGATTTTGTTTCTTTTATAACAATTTATGTGATTTTACTGCTTTTAGCTATTTCTTTTTTAAATTGTTGTATATTATTCACATTTTCTTACAGAGGTAAACTTTATGTGATTTTAATTACCTTGATAATTTTGGCAGGGCTATATTTTTCAACAGTGTATATAAATATAATTAGTTTGTTTAGAAAGTATTATGGATTTGTTGGAACACAACTTAATTCTTTAGGTAATTATGTATTAAGTTTTATAGTTATAATGTTTATTTTAAATGGAATCTCTTATTTTTTAATAAATAAGAAGTTGTCTGTTTAGGAGGTGTGTCATGAAATTAAAATCTAAAGTATCTATACTTATTATATTTTTAGCAGTAGCAATATATTTTAGTATAGACATATTGAACAATGAAAACAATTTAAGTATAAAAACTATAAAAGGTGACCCAGATGAATTGGACTATATAAACATAGATTTTGGATATGATTTTAATGGATATATAAATTCAAGATATATAATAAATGGAAGTAATAAAACTAAAAAAACAGAATTATTAAAATCAATAAAAGAGAGTGAGAATACGAATAATCTAATCGATGTCTCTAGTGGTTTAGATTCAATAGCTCATGTTGGTTTTGAAATAAATGATGATTCTAAATCTAATTCAAGAGGGATAAATTTTGTCATAGATGAGAAAAAAGAAGACCTAGAAAAAGGTGTATTTATGTCAGAAGGAAGTGATAAAAAAATTGAATATGAAAAACTAGATATGAACAACTTTATAAGAACGAGATATAAAGTAGATAAAGATATCGATGAGTATCATGTAAAAGTACTATCATCAAAAAGATACAAAAAAGACTTATATGTGTCTGTGCTTTATGCTCCAAGTGACTCATCAGAAAAAGATGAAGAAGCTTTGAGTACTATAGATATAATAAAGATTAATACTAAAAATAAAAAAATAGAGACGATAAAAAGTATAAATATAAGCAAGTATCTTTTTGAAAAATACAACAATATACAAAGTATTGATGTAAGTTATTCTAGTAAAGATGGAGATAAAATGTATATTTTGATAGAAGCAATAAATGCAAATACATGGGACGATGTTGCTTCTAAGCTAAATTTACTTGAGTATAATGTTGAAGAGAATAAAGATAACATAATAGAATTAAAAAGTTATGATAGAATGTCTTTGGAAAAAGCAAAGCTAAAAGATAGTAAATTATATATGATAATGTCAGAAAGAGATAATGCCAATAAAAGTAAAGAGATAAATTTAATAACTTATAACATACTAGATGGCGGTTTAGTTGAAGATAAATATGTTTTGGATGAAAAAGAAGAAAGAAGCATTAGAAACATTGAAATTGATTCAAATAAAATCATTGTATGTACATCAAAAATAAATCCCGTACTACCTTGGGACAATAAGACTATCCTATATATAATAAATAAAAATTCGAAAGAAATAGTGTATAAGGGAGAATTACAGTTTAATAGTTCAAATAGCAATTTAGAATTTGGAATAAAGTAGGTGAATTGATGAGAGATTTAATGAAGTTATTTGAGTTTGATTTAAAAAGAAACATAAAAAATTATATATTTATAATCATTTGTTGCTGTTCGATTGTATTTTTAAATCTAGTGAAAAATTTAAATGATTATAATTATATAATAGAGAATGCAGTAAAAACTGAGCAGTTATCAAAAGTAGGAAAGACAATAGAAACAGTAAGTGTCATGGGATTTTCAAGTTTTGGAAACATAATGGGTTCTATACAATCATGTTTTTTGTTTGGTATATTTGTGTGTATTTGTTATGCTTTCTTTATTTGGTATAGAGATTTTGATATGAAAAGTAAATCTATATATACACTTATGATGCTTCCTAAAAATAAAATTAATATTTATATATCTAAATTATTAAATGTATTGTTTCTAGTGTATAGCTACACGATATTATTTACTATAACTTTATTTATTGCAAGTAAGATACTACCGAATTATATGCTTGGTAGTATTACAAACTATAATTTTGTACAAGAAACAATATATAAGTTAAATATTTTACTTCCATACAGCTTTGAGAACTTATTAGTAGAATATGTATTTTTACTAATAGGAGTTATATGTGTAGTATTTACATCAATTCTTATAAATAAATCTGTGTATAAGATGAGGGCTTTAATGAGTTTTCTATTTTTAGTTATAGAAATTCTAATATTTATAATTCTTGTAGAATTTATTATACCTTATGAATATAGTAATGTATTTACTGTAGTATATTCAAGTGTGAGTATATTTGTATGTAGTTTTGTGTCTAATAAACTTTTAAATAATAAAATTGACTTTTAGGAGGTGTATATATGAGAGAAAAGAAATTAGGAAAATATACAATATGTTTTATAACAGTATGTTTATCAATGATTATTATGGCTTTGATATTGAGTTATCTTAATAAAAATAAATTATCTATAAGAACTTTAAATGGCAATATAAAGGATATAGGAAGAGTGAGTTTAGTATATACACCTAATATAAGTAAATATACTTATGAAGAAGTAATCATAAGTAAAAATGGGACAAGAAATGATACAAATCCTAAAACTAAAATTGGAAATGATTATTTGCATATTGATAAGAAATACAGCGATTTTATTGATGATAAAGGAAGCGAATTTATATATAAAGATGATTTGAATATAGGTGTAGCATATACTTCTACTAAGTCTAATTCAGTACATGAAAGAAACAATTTAAATGATTATATAAAAGTTTCAAATAAAAATTTAAAAAGTGGTTTAGAAGAAAATTTTGATATTGATTTAAAAAAATCTGATTTTAAAGAAAATAGCTGGCGAACTGTTTTTAACCAAATATATAGGGGAAATTTATATATGGTGATTAGTGAAACCAATGTTTCAGGTGCTACAGTCAATAATATTTGTATATTAAAGATAGACATAAAAAATAAATCCTATAAATTATTAAATAGATTTAATTTAAATTCGCAAAGCAAATACCAACAGAGTATTAACGAGATTAAATTTTCTATTGGAACTAAACTTTATTTGGAGAGGTTAAATAACAAAGATATAAATGGTGACATTGAAGGTCATGATAATTATTCAGATTTTATTGTATATGATATAGAAGAGAATTCTTTCAATAAAAGTAATAAGTTTATGGATAATTTAAATAAAGAAAAAAATGCTGACCAAAGGGAAAGGGGTTTATTAAGTAAAACAAAGTTAGACTATATTGTTAAAGATAACAAACTAAATATTATAGTTACAGATAAAAGTCGTTCTATAATTAATCTTGTTTATAGTGTTGATTCCAATGAGATTAATTTAGAAGATTATGAAAGGCTTAATTTAAAAGTAAATTATGATGAAGCGTTATCTGGTGTTAGAAAAGTTAAGTTGCTAGATGATAAAATATATTCTATTTCAAGTGTAAAGGAAAATATTTCAGGAGAGAAAAAAGGAAGTGGAGTTACTTCTGATATAGTTGGAACTAAACCAATAAAATTTCAAGTATTTGATATGAGTCTTAAAAAAACAGTATATGAAGCTGAATTGATAAATGGAGATGTAAGTTTACAAGACAAGTTGTTTTTTGTAGCAAATTAAATAATAGTATTAATCTTATAACTTTAGATTGGTATACTTTTATTATATAAAAATGAATAAATAAAAATAAGGCAAGATAATTATACGTATATTTTGATTATCTTGCCTTATTTTTATCTTTGATATAAAAGCAATCTGAATAATATTTTTTACATATTATAAATATTCTAATATACTTTAATTTAATTCGATATTTAATTCACTTAAATTTGAAATGATAGTAATATAGTGGTAAAATTAATTATTAGAATATTAAAAATAATAGATAAATAATACATTATACTTGAAAAGGGGGAGAATTTAAAAATGAGCAAAAAGTATATAAAAGCAGGAAATTTAATTGATTAAAAAATAGCTACGCACACTCGTGACTTTAGTCATGAGTTAGTAGCTAAAATAGTCAGCATATAGGGAAACTTATATGTAGAGATAGGATAGAACCTATCCAATACTACTTGAATTGCTGGAAACCCCTAAAGCTAACCAAACTAAAACATAAGGATGAAATAAACCTAAGTGTGAAAGTTACGAAAGTGGAAAAAATTGGTTAGATGGTATAAGGTTAAACCCTAAGTACTTTAAAATGGGCAATCAGCAGGTAAGCTCCGAATAGGAGACACTTCAACGACTATTCCTCTTGAGGGAAGTACACTACAAGCTATCGGTAGTGGAAGTGGGTAGACCTTAACGGATAATGCCGAAGGATAAGATATAGTCTGTGCTTGCATGAAAGTGTAAGAAGTTCATAAGAGAACTGCATAGGTAATAGCGAACTTATGTGAACGACAACCTCAAAAATGATAAAAGTTAAGACTTATGGTTCTTACATATGTTATTTAGAAATAAATATAAAAACCTTCAAAATGCTTGTTTTAAATAATTACATTTGTTAATGTTATTATGGGTGATGAAAAATGGAAGTGACTCATGGGATATGCATATTTAGTACAATACCATATAGTAAGGTGTGTAAAATATAGATATCCAGTATTAATATAATCATAAAAAATAAGTAAAGTGAGGTGGTAGTAGTGGAAAAAGCTTATAAGTTTAGAATGTATCCAAATAAAAAACAGCAAGAGTTAATTAACAAAACTTTTGGATGTTGTAGATTTGTATATAATAAATATCTTGCTAAAAAAATAGAAGTTTATGAAAATAATAAAGAAACTTTTACTTATAAGCAGTGCAGTTCTGATTTGACTGATTTAAAAAAAGAATTAGAGTGGCTTAAAGAACCTGACAAATTTTCACTACAAAACACCTTAAAAGATTTAGAAAGCGCATATAAAAAATTCTTTAAAGAAAATGCAGGATTTCCCAAATTTAAATCAAAGAAAACTAATAGATTTTCATATAGAACAAACTTCACAAATGGAAATATTATGTACTTTAGTCAATATATAAAATTACCTAAACTTGGTATGGTTAAAGTAAGGGATAAACAAGTACCTCAAGGGAGAATACTTAATGCTACTGTATCCAAAGAACCAAGTGGTAAATATTATGTATCACTATGCTGTACTGATATAGATATTGAAGCACTTGAAAATACTAATAATCAGATAGGTTTAGATTTAGGAATTAAAGAATTTTGTATCTCAAGTTGTGGACAATTTATAGAAAATCCTAAGTATCTTCAGCAGTCATTAAACAAACTTGCTAAATTACAGAGAGAATTATCGAGAAAAACAATCGGTAGTTTAAATAGAAATAAAGCAAGATTAAAAGTTACAAGATTTCAAGAACATATAGCTAATAGGCGAAAGGATTTTCTACAAAAACTATCTACTAAATTAATACAAGAGAATGATATTATTTGCATAGAAGATTTGCAGGTAAAGAATATGACTAGAAATCGTAAACTATCTCGTTCTATTTCTGATGTGTCATGGTCAGAATTTGTTCGTCAATTAGAATACAAGGCTAATTGGTATGGTAGACAAATTGTAAAGGTGGGTAAATTCTTTGCAAGTTCACAAATATGCAATAAATGTGGGTACAAAAACGAGGCAATAAAGAATTTAAATATAAGAGAATGGATTTGTCCTTGTTGTAATGTAACTCACGATAGAGATATAAATGCAAGTATAAATATACTAAAAGAAAGATTAAAACTAATAACAGTTTAAAATAGATAATTTATGTAAGAACCGTAGGAACTACGGGGATAGCCTGTGGAGAATTGGTAAGACATATTTTAGTATGCAAAATTCTATGAAGCAGGAACTCTGTGACTTTAGTCATAGGAGGTTCAGGGAACAGGAAATAGTATTATGAAGGATAAAGGTATAATTATTGATGAAGATACTATACTTGAAATTGAAAATATAAGAGAAGATTTAAGTGGATATGATGTATATGATTACCTAGATAAAACTGTTATGCCAGGAATTATGAATTGTCATGTGCATTTGACAATGGAGCCAGTAGGAAATCCAAAAGTTTATTATGAGAACGTATCTGATGTAGAGCTTGTGGTAAATACAATAAAACAACTTGATGCATATTTAGATTCAGGAGTAACATATATTAGAAGTCTAGGTTGTCCAAAATATGTGGATGTGCAGCTTAAAAATCTTATAGACAAAGGGTCTATAGATGGTCCTGGTATAGTTACTTCAGGTCCAGTTATATGTATGACAGGAGGACATGGATACTATTTTGGTATTGAAAGTGATGGAGTAGATGAATGTAGAAAATCAGCTAGAACAGTTTTAAAAAATGGAGTAGATTGTGTAAAGATAATGGCTACTGGAGGTGTAACAACTGATGGTGTTGAGCCAGGTTCACCACAATTGACTTTAGAAGAAATGAAGGCTGCTATAGATGAAGCTATAAAAGCAGGGAAAATAACTGCTACACATGCACAAGGAAGAACTGGTATAAAAAATGCAGTGCTTGCAGGAATCACTTCTATAGAACATGGTGTTTATTTAGATGATGAAATAATTGATTTGATGCTTGAAAGAGGAACATATCTAGTTCCAACAGTTGCTGCACCATATTTTATTTTAAATGCAGGAAAAGAAAGTGGAATAACTGAGGCTACTCTTAGAAAGTGCGAAATTGTTGCTATTCCACATAAAGAATCATTCTTAAAAGCGTACAAAAAAGGAATTAAAATTGCAGTTGGTTCTGATGCAGGAACTTCTTATAATGAACATGGAAAGACATATTATGAAATGAAGTTAATGTCAGATTATGGTATGGATAATATGGATGTAATAGTAGCAGCTACAAAAACTGCATCTGAACTTTTAAGAATTGATAAAAATTATGGAACTTTAGAAAAAGGAAAGAAAGCAGATGTAATAGTTGTAAATGGCAATCCTATAGATAATATAGATGTAATGTCAGATGTTTTAGCAGTATTTAAACTTGGTAAAAAAGTTAGATAATAAAATAAAAGAGAAATTAGAAAAAAGTGTCTGAAAGATTTTTAAATGATTAGAGACACTTTTTTTATTGATAATATTTATTAATACTTTAAAAATTAATATGTTATTTTATATCTATTAGTTATATTATAAAAGAATAAAAAGTAATAATTTGTCATGTAAATAGATATGTTTTTATAAATAAGATATTTTAAAATAAAAAATAGTATATAAAAAAGGTTTATATGTTATATTTATATAAATATATCTATAAATAAGAAAGGAGCAAATTGGTAAATGATAGAGGTAGATAAGTTATGTAAATCTTTTACAAGAGTTATAAAAGATGATAAAAATAAAAGTTCAATAAAAAAATTAAAGAAAATTAAAACTAAAAAAGAAGACTTTCTTGCTGTAAATAATGTTTCTTTTAGTGTTGAAGAAGGTGAGATAGTCGGAATATTAGGACCAAATGGTGCTGGAAAGACAACTTTACTTAGAATGCTAGGAGGAATATTAACACCAACATCAGGAAATATAAGTGTTTCTGGATATGATTATTCAATAGATAGAAATTCAGCAAAAAAAGAAATAGGATATCTATCTGGAAATACAAAGCTATATGGAAGACTTTCTCCTAGAGAACTTTTAACAACTTTTGGAAGTTTATATGAAATGACAAAAGAAGAAATAGAAGAGTCGATTAAAAATGTTGTAAAAGTAATGGATATGAATGAATTTATAGACAATAGAATTGAAAATCTATCAACTGGTCAGACACAGCGAACATCTATAGCTCGTTGTTTAATACATTCCCCAAAAGTGTATATTTTTGATGAACCAACATTAGGTCTTGACGTTTTGAGTAGTGCATCTATAATAGACTTTATGAAAAACGAAAAGTTAATAGGAAAAACCGTACTTTATTCAACTCATTATATGGAAGAAGCAGAAATTTTATGTGATAAGATTTTAATGATTCATAATGGAAAAATAATTGCATCAGGAACACCGAAAAGTTTAAAAGAAGAATCGGGAGTAAATAATCTGAGAGATGTGTTTATAAATCTTTCTAGAATGGAGGAGGTTTAGATGAGAAGTAAAATTGTAAAATACATATTCAAAAAAGAAATGTTAGACATACTAAGAGACAAAAAGACCTTATTTATGATGATTGTTATACCACTTCTTTTATATCCTTTGCTTATGTTGTTGATGATTCAAGTAATGAATATGTCTGCAAATAGTATGAATAGTAAAGATATTAATATAGCTTTTGATAGTACACCTAATAAAGTGCTTGTATCAATGATTGAAGAGGAGAATAATTTAGAGGGCGATACTGGGACTAATAAAGATACTACAAATGATAAAGGCAAAATAAAAATATTAAGTGTTGATAATTATAAGAAGTCTTTAGAAGAAAATAAAATTGATGCTTACATAAAAATAGAAGAAAAGCAATCATCTACGAGTTATAAAATATATATGAATTCATCTCAGGAAAATTCGTCTAACTCTGTAAAAAGAATTGAAACTGTTTTAGATAAATACAAGAGATTTACTATAGAGAATACTTTATCTGAAAAAGGACTGGATGTACAAAGTACATTAGAACCTATAAAGTACAGTACTATAGATGTTGCAAAAACAGAAGAAGTAGCAGGCTACTTCTTAGGACAGATATTGCCATTTATATTAATAATAGGAGTTTTGCTTGGTTCAATATATCCAGCAATAGATGTTATGGCTGGAGAAAAGGAAAGAGGTACACTAGAAACTTTATTTACACTCCCAATATCAAATTTAGAATTAGTCATGGGAAAATATATGGCTGTTTCCCTTAGTGCAATAGTAACAGCAATTTTAAATATTTTATCTATGGGCTTAACAATGGCATTTATTTTAGTGAGTGGGGGTCTTAGTAGCCAGTTTGGTTTTGGAAATTTTAATTATGGAGATTTAATTTTACCAATTGCTACTACTTTAATATGTGTATGTCTGTTTTCAATGGTAGTTGCAGCAATAAGTATGTGTGTATGTTCACTAGCAAAAAGCTTTAAAGATGCTCAAAACTATATAACTCCTCTTATGTTGGTTATTATGATACCATCTTATGTTTCTATGATACCAAATATAGTATTGGATAGAGTAACAGCTGTAATACCTGTGGTAAATATATCATTACTTATAAAAAGTGTATTATCTTTTAAAAGTGATTTAAATCTGATAGCACTAGTTTTAACATCGAATATAGCTTTTGTTATATTGGCAATTATACTTCTGTCTAAAATGTTTAATTCTGAAGAAATACTTTTTGGAAATAGTAAGAGTTTTTCTTTCTTGGAGAAAAGATGTAATATAAAAAAAGGGTCTATACCAACTGTGAGTGATGGGATTATTTTGTATGCAGTAGGATTAGTTCTTTTAATTTATGCTGGTTCTTTGGTTCAAATTAAATTTGGAACAGCAGGTATTGTAATGACACAAGTTATGATAATTGCTTTACCACTAATATTTGCATATTATATCAAAGCTGATTTTAGAGAAGTATTTAGTATAAAGATTCCAACATTAAAACATCTCTTAGGAGGAGTTGTTCTTTGGATTGGTGGATACATCATTATTATGATTATAACTCAGTTAATTTTATTTTTATTTCCTCAAAATATGGAAGTGGCTGAGAGTTTAAATAAATCTCTGTTTATGAAGGATAAATTTTTATTGAATTTATTGATAATAGGATTATTACCAGCTATATGTGAAGAAATATTTTTTAGAGGTTTTATATTTTCTGCATTTAGTAAATCAAAAAATGGAGTTAAGTCTGTAAAGTTAGCAATAATCTGTAGTGGAGTATTGTTTGGTATTATGCATATGGATTTTATAAGAATAATTCCAACATCAATATTAGGAATCATATTTGCATACAGTGTATATAAGTCGGGCTCTATATTTGTATCAATGTTATTACATTTCTTAAATAATAGTGTAGCAGTTATAGTAAGTCATTATGCAACAGGAAATATAGCTAATTTATATAAGTTTATTGAGGTTGATTTTTCAAATTTAAATATGTTTAAATTTGTTTTAATTCTTGTAATAAGTTTTATATTGGTTATATTAGGAAGGAGACTTTTATATAGAAAAGATTTAAAAAATTAAATATAAATTTCTTAAATATATTGAGATAATAAAT